>NZ_JBTJER020000014.1:0-57929 GCF_054456695.2 Leucobacter faecis | reverse complement strand
TTTACCGCAAGCTAATTCAGCCGGCCCGCTCTGCGGCCCGGCTTCGTTGCGGCGACAAGAGATAACATTACGCAGATCTGCCCCGCAGGGCAAACCGGGCATAGATCACCGGCGTGTCGCGACAATTGCCCGCATGTTTCCCCCAGATGGCGGTTTGGTGTCTACGCCCTCGTCCAGACCCCCAACTCGTTGCCGGCAACATCGCGAAAGTGCGCACGCCTGCCGCCGGGAAACTCATAAGGCCCATTCGTTACTGCACCGCCGGCCGCAATGATCGCGGCGAGCGTTGCGTCAAGGTCGTCGGAGTAGATCAACACGAGGGGGCCACCTGGCCCGGGGGTGGTCCCGGCGTCTAGCCCGCCAATCTCCCCCGTGCCGCCTTCGCCCTGGATCCCTGCGTAGCTTGGGCCATAGTCGTTGAAGCCCCAACCGAACACGCCTTCATAGAACTGCTTCGTTGCGGCAAGGTCTGGGGCACCCAGTTCGATGTAGTCGATAGCGTGGTGGCGTTGTTGCATGTCGCGATCCTATTCTCGGCCAACGATCTCCCACAAGGGGTCCCGGCCTATTTGCGGCTCAGCACCCCGGGTGCGAGCCCGCATGCCAACTCAGCCACTCGCGCCACAAACGTGAGGTACGCGGGCTCCGCCACCTGTTCGGCGGCGTTGACGTAAGCACCGACACCGTCGAATGCAATCAAGATCTGAGCCGCGGCTTCGTCTGCATCAACTCCGGCGAAGCTGCCATCTTCCAACCCTTCGGCAACAAGGGCGCGCACGTGGCTCCGGTAGAAGCTTTCTTGGCTCGCGATGGCAGCTTCCAGGGCCGGCACGAAGCGGCACAGGTTGCGTGCGTTGAGCCATAACCGGGCCAGTGGCACGGCTTCTTCTGAAACCGCGTACGCCGAGAAAGCTGCCAACCGGTCGATGACGCTTGCCGTCTCAGTGGCAGCACCAGCAAACATGCGCTTCCGCTCTTGCTGGGCCGCCAGTTCGAACGCCGCAATCACCAATGACTCAACGGCCGGAAAATAGTGACCGATCAACCCCGGCCGCACACCCAGTGAATCTGCGACCGCCCTCACGGTCACTCGTTCGAGCCCGGCGTCCAGCGCAATGGCGGCTGCATGCTCAACAACCTCACGCTTGCGCTCTGCCGCGGGCTTGCGCACCTGCTTCTTGGCCGAAGTTGACACCACGCAACCCATCCTATTGAATAAGTGACCAAATAGGTGTTGTACACGTGTCCAACTGTTTTGCTCGGCAAAGGAGCCACCATGTCCGAAACGGTCCTTCCACCACACACGACAGCAGAGGCAGCGCGCCACCCAGAGACTCGCGGTATCGACCTCATCTCACCGAGTGAGCGGCGCGGCGGCCCACGCGATCTCCTGGCTGTGTGGGCTGCGCCCAACATCAGCGTGCTGAGCCTCACCGTCGGGACTTCCCTGGTGCTCGTCCTGGGGCTCGAGATTTGGCAGGCGATTTTACTCATAGCCGTCTCAAGCGTGCTCTGGGCATTTCCTGGCATCCTCGCCACGAGCGGCCCGGCCGTCGGCACCTCCGGCTCTGTGATTACTCGCGCAATCTATGGCATCAACGGGAACCGTGTCATTGTGGCGCTGCTGGGCTGGCTCATTTCGGGCGTCTTCCTCGCACTCAACTGGGTCGCTTCAACGTTCATGGGAGGCGAGCTCGTCACACGCCTGGGCATCGGCGCCGGTGGCTTCTATACAGCCGCCGGCGTAGCGATCGTCATTGCCGCCATCACCGTACTCGTAGCCGTCTACGGCCATGCTCTTATCTTGCGCGCCTACACGTTCGTCACGATCACGCTGCTGGTCGTATTCACCGTAGCGATTGCATTTCTCAGCCCTTACATGGACCTATCGTTCGCGCAGCCCGAACCGTTGCACGGCCTGGAGCTATGGTCGTCGCTTTCAATCGGCTTCGCGATTCTCGCTTCGACACCGCTGTCCTATAACAACAGCGCCGACCTTGCCCGCTACCTTCCCCGGTCTGCCTCGCCCACTCACATCGCACTCGCCACGGCACTCGGCGGGGCTGTTACCGGGTTTCTTGCTACCGCGGCAGGCACCCTGCTCGCGACCGCTGTGGGTGCACAGGCCCTCGAGTTCGGCATTGAGTACGCGCTTCTTGACCTGCTGCCCGGCTGGTTTGGTCCCGTCTTTGTTGGCGCGATCATTCTGAACACGATCGCACTCAACGGCATGACGACCTACACCGCGAGCATGGCGCTGCAGGCGGTCGGCGTGCCGATCCGGCGCATCCCATCGGCGGTTCTGATCGGCGCGCTTGGCACCGCATTCACGATCTACCTTGCTGCGTCGACGAGCCTCATCGACGCGGTCAACCTGATGCTGCAGTTTCTGCTGATCGTGTCGGTGCCCTCGATCACGATCTACGCGGTCGACGTACTGCTGCGCCGCAATCAATATGATGCGTTCGACCTCTTCGATGAGAGCCGCACGTCACGGTACTGGTACCGCGCCGGCTTTAGCGTCGCGGGTCTTGCGTCGTTTGCGTTCGGTGCGGTCGCGACCGCGCTCTTCCTCTCCACCGACGTGTGGACGGGCCCGCTCGCCGTCGCCCTCGGGCACATCGACCTCTCGGTGCCCGTCGGCGTCACGGTGAGCGCGCTCGTCTACGCGCTCCTCGCCCGCCCTGGCCGTTTCACGTGGCCCCTCACGAATCAGGATTCATGACCGACGCAGATCTCCTCATCTCAGCCGGAGGCGTGCTCAATTTCGCCTCAGATCAGGCCCCCGGGCCCGGCAGAGCGACCCACGTCGCCATATCTGGGCGCCGGATCATCGCCACCGGCGGCCCCGAACTTGCGGCCTTAAACCCCGCGGCCCGCAGGCTCGACTTTGGCCCGCGGGCCGCGATCCTGCCTGGCTTGGTCGACACCCACACGCACCCGGTGTGGGGTTCTGAGAGCCGCGGTGGCGGCGTCGATCTCACCGGTGTTACGTGCCTCGAGCAGCTGCGGCGCCGGATCGCGGCCGCCGCGGCCGGGGGCGCATGGGTGAGCGGCTTCGCGCTCGACCCTGCCGTGTTTGGGCCAGAACCTTGCGGCCGCGTGCTCGAAACCTGGTTTGCGGGTGTGCCGATCGTGCTCATGACGAGCGACGCGCACGCCGTGGTAGCAAGCCCCGCGGCCATCGAGGCGGCGGGAATCACGGGCGACGAAACCTTTGCCGACGCATCTCGGGTCGTCTGCGATGCGTCGGGGCCGACGGGCTGGCTAGTTGAGCTGCAGGCCATGGATCTGGTCTTCGCCGCGCTGCCGGCAGCGCCGCTCGAAATGCAGGCCGAGTACCTGCTCGACGCGCTCACCCAGTTCGCCTGCGCCGGGCTCACCGAAGTGCACGCCCTCGACTTTCATGACCCATCAAACGAGCTCTACGAGCTCCTCGAAACACAGGGAGAGCTGCCCGTACGGGTGCGGTGCTTCCCGCTCGTTCCCGCAGATTCTGGGCCCGATGTGTGGGCCGAGATCGCCGCGCTTGCAGCATGCGGCGGCAGGCGCTGGCACGTTGCAGGGGTCAAGTTGATGATCGATGGCACAGCCGACAACGGCACGGCCTGGTTTGAGCACCCCGACTGCCACGGTGAGAACCGTGAGGCGCTGTGGCGTGACCCCGAGGCGTTTCGCGCGGCCGTAGCCTTTTTTACGGCGGCCGGGCTGCCGACCGTGACGCACGCGATCGGTGACCGGGCGGTCGAGTATGTGCTCGACGTGATCGAGAGCACCGGGCACACCGCGGCCGCGCCGCACCGCATCGAACACATCGAGTCGATTCCTGACCGGCTGGTCCCGCGGTTCGCGTCGCTCGGGGTCGTCGCTGGGTTGCAGCCCACGCACGCAACCCGGTTCACGCGGGCCACGGGCGACGACCCGTGGTCGCAGCGGCTCGGCGCCGAGCGCGCCGCGCAGGGCTGGCGCGTGCGCGACCTGCTCGATGCGGGCACGACCGTGACCCTCAGCTCTGACTGGCCGATCGGCGAGGCGGACCCGCGTATCTCGCTCGCTGAGGCGCAGCTGCGACGACCGCTTGCTGACGCAGATCAAGAGCCGGTACAGCCCACGCAGCGCATCGGCGCGCGTGAGGCGTACCGCGCGATGACGGTCGCGGCGGCTGAGGCGAGCGGGGAACCCAGTGAGCGGGGCGTTGTCGCGGCGGGGTACGCGGCAGACCTCACGGTGCTCAGTGCCGACCCGACGATGCTTGCGCCCGAGGCGCAGGCGGGTGTGCGTGTGCTCGCCACCGTGGTCGATGGCGAGCCGCTCCTCGTTACACGCTGAGCGTGCGCCACTCCTTGCTGCCCGCGTCGAGCGGCGTGCCGTCGAGCACCCGCAGGGAGCGGGCGGCGGGGTCGGTGAGCACCGTGCAGAGGGTGGCCCAGCGCTCGCCCAGCGGCTGAGTCATGTCGGGCACACAGGTGAGCGGCGGCTCCCCCGCGCCGCTTTCGAGCAGCGCGACCAGCTGCTCGTCACCCGCGGGCAGCCCGGTCGCGAGCCGGCGCTGTACGAGCGCGAGCCGCTGCGATGAGTCGGGCTCGTAGACGGGCTTCTGCCGTTCGAGCGGCAGCGGCGCCTGAAAGTGGTTGGTGCGCACGACCGCGCCCGCCTGCTGCTCAATCTCGAAGACCCCCACCGGGGTGATCTCGAGCGACACCGCACGCCCCGCGTCGATGAGGGTGAACGCTGACGACGAGGTGATGGGGACCGCACGCACGAGCGCGATCGCTTCGGCGACTGTCGCGCACTCGGCGAGCACGACGTTCGCGAGCACGTGCATCGGCACCCCGCCGGGGCGGTCGTGTTCGTGGCCGAGAATGTTGAAGTGCAGTGCGAGCCCTCGCTCGTTGACCCCGATCTTGCCGATGATGCCCTGCTCGGTGACGCCCGCGAATCGGTAGCCCGGGCCCGCGACCTCTTGTGTGTGCCAGAACGGGTCGAGTTCGACGTGCCAGTCCCACGTTTGCACCCCGCGCTGGCGGCCGTTCACGAGCGCTGCGATCGTCGAGCACTCGTTGCTGGGCTTCGCCGAGGCGGCGAGCACCTCGGTGCGGGCGTTGAGCGCGGCGACCTGCTCGAGGGTGACTTCGGCCGCGGAGGCGATCGCCTCAAACTCGGTCACGATTTCTGGGCGCCACGCGCGCAGTGTGTCAAGCGTCACGGCTGCGGCCTGTCGTTCGGTGGCCTCGTCGACTCCGGCGGCGCGAAACAGCTCGGCGTACTCTTGATAGGCGGCGGCGAGGGTGTCGCGCAGCTGCGCCCCGCGACTCGCGCCGAGCTCGGCGCGCGTCGCACCGGTGATGACGAGGTGTTGGCGTGAAGGTTGCTGGGGCTCGTGGGACATGCGAGGAAATCTCCGTTGATCGGTGCGGATGCTTGGTGGCGCTCGTTGCGCCGTGCGTTCGAGCCTAGGTTTCTAAATCGATTTAAACAACTAGGCTTGAACCCATGCGTGCGCAGGGAAGACGAACCACCATCAAAGACGTGGCGCGGGCGGCCGGGGTCTCGCCTGCGACGGTCTCGCTGGCCCTCAACGGCAAGACCACGGTCAACAAGCAGACCGCTGAGCGTGTGCGGCGCGTCGCCCGCGAGCAGGGCTACCGCGCGCACGCGATTGCCCGAGGCTTGCGCACCTCAAGCTTTGGCATTCTCGGGCTGATCATTCGACCGCTGCACACCCTCGAGAATCCCATGCCCCAGGGCGTCGACTTCTTCATGCGCCTCGCGGGAGCGGCGGCGCTCACCGCGCTCGACCGCGGCTACACGCTCATGCTGGTCGGCGACCCGACCCAGCCCGACAGCCCCAACAGTGCACTCGCGGCCGACGCGTTTATTGTGCTCATGCCGCACGAGAACGACCCGATTCTCACCACTCTCGATGCCGCACAGATTCCGTTCGTGACCGTGGGCGCTGACCCGGCGCGGCCCGACGCCTTCGCCGCGATCGACACCCGCATCGACGAGGAAATGCGGGTGATGCTCGACCACTTCTGGGCACAGGGGGCGCGTCGCCCCGCGCTTGTCGTGGGCACCAAGCCCAACGGGTGGCGTGCCGAGTCGCTGCGGCACTATGCGCAGTGGTGCCGTGGGCGGGGCATTGCGGCCCGCGCAGGGTCACACCCCGAAGCGCTCGGTGAGGCCGCGGGTGAGGCGATCGCCGGGGAGCTATTCGGCTCGAAGAGTGATGCTGGCGGCACCTCTGCCGGCGCCTCTGCCGGTAATGCCGAGCTCGTGCCCGACGCGGTGTACTGCCTCACCGGGCGTCACGCCGACGGGCTGCTCACGGCGCTCACGGCGCGTGGCCTCTCAGTGCCCGGCGACGTGCTGGTCGCCGCGGCATCGGGCGCCCCGGCCAACCTGGTGTCGACGCCGGCAGTCACCACCCTCGACCTGCACCCCGACGATCTCGCCCGCACCGCGGTCGACGCCGCGATCGCGGTCGCGAACGGCGAGGCGCCCGCGGCTCCCCTGCGCGGCCCCGCGATCACGCTGACGGCCCGGGCGTCAACCGCGCGCGGCTGACGCCGGGGATCCGGATCACTGCTCGAGCTCGGCGAACTTCGCGGTCATCGTCGGATTGCCACGGGTGAGCTTCTTGATGGTGAGGTCGTCGGCTTTGTCGTTTGCGAGCCGCAGGTTGTTGGCCGACTTGTGCAGCGCCTGCTTCACCTTCTCGAGGTCCTTGATCGACTCGTCGATGCGCTTCACCGCCTCTTCGAACCCCTCTGAGGCCAGGCGCCAGTTGCGTCCAAACGCATTCTTAAATGTTTCGAGCTTGTCTTCGAAGTCGGTGATGTCGATGTTCTGCGCCTTCACCTGCGCCAGCTCGGTCTTGTACTTGAGGGCGTTCATCGCGGCGTTGCGCAGCAGCGTGATGATCTGCACAAAGAACTGCGGTCGCACGACAAACATCTTGGGGTATCGGTGCGAAACATCGACGATGCCCGTGTTGTAAAGCTCGTTCTCTGGTTCGAGCAGCGACACGAGAATGGCGTACTCGCAGCCCTTCTCGGTGCGGTCTTTGTCGAGCTCTTTGAAGAAGTCTTCGTTTTTCTTCTTGGTGGCGGTCGTGTCGGCCTCGTTCTTCATCTCGAACATGATCGACACGATCTCGGTGCCCGCCGCGTCGAGGTCACGAAAAATGTAGTCGCCCTTGCTGCCGGTGCGGGCGTCGTTGTCTTTCTCGAAGTATGCGAGCGGAAACGCGGTCGCCCGCAGCTTGTTGAACTCGATCTCGCAGTGCTGCTCGAGCGTCTCGCCCACCATCTTGGTCGAGAGCTTCGCTTTCATGTCGCGCAGCCGCTCGATCATGTCGTCACGGTCTTTGATCTGCGTCTCGTACTTGTCCTTCAACGACGTTTCGGCGAGCTCTTTCTCAAGCGCCGCGCGGTCGAGGCTGTTCTTGAGCTCATCGCGCTGCTTCTCGACCTTGCCGACGGCCGCCGCGAGCTCAACCTGTTTTTCGAGCGTGGCCGAGGCGAGCTGCGCCTTGAGTTGCTGCACCTCGGCCGCGCGCTCGGCCGCCGCTTTCTGTTGCTCGGCCGCAAGCTTTGACGCGGCAAGCTCGGCGGCCGTCTGCTGCTCTTGTCGCGCCACCGCTAGATCGCTCTGCAGCGCATCGCGCTCTTTTTCGAGCGCCGCAAGCGCCTCGGTCACCGCGAGCTTTTGGTCGGTCTCACTGGCTTCAAGTTTCGCCTGCAGCGCCTGCGTCTCGGCCTCTTTCTCGGCGACGGCACGCTGCATCTCGCTGCGGGCGTTGGCCGCGGCGAGTTCGAGCGCGCTGCGCTTTTGGGCCTCGGCAATCTCAAGCCGCTCGTGCAGCTGCGCCTCAAACTCGCTGTCGCGCACCTGCTTCACGATGTCTGCGTAGCCGGCCTCGTCGACGGTAAACGTCTGCCCGCAGTGTGGGCACTTGATCTCGTTCATGCCACCACCCTACGGCGAGCCTACGACAGCGCTACCGCGGCCATGCCCAAGACAGTGAAACCCGCCCGCTCACTGCGCGAGACTGCTCGCGAGACTGCTCGAGACATGCCACGCGCCGCGCCGCACCATACGCTCAAGCTCGTGCGCACGCGCCGCAAAATCTTCGCTCGAGGTAGACAGCGACACTGCGCCCACGAGGCCCCCAGAAGGCGAGCGCACGGGGGCCGCGATGCAGGCGAGGTGCGGCATGTACTCGTCGACTTCAACGGCCAACTGTTGCGCACGCACGTCTTCCAGCTGGGCACGCAACTCGGCCGCGTTCGTCACGCTCTGCGGCGCGACCCGCGCCAACCCGTGCTGCTCGAGGTACCCGGTGAGCTCGCGCTCATCGCACCCCGAAAGCATGAGTTTGCCAAACGCGGTGACGTGTGCGGCCTCATTAAACCCCACGTGCAGCTGCCCGATCCGGCGATAGCGTGTCGAATCAGCGACGTAAGCGACCGCGATCTCACCGCCCCGAAACACAGTGAGGTAGGCGGGCGCGCGCGCCGCGTCGCGCAGGCCACTGAGCACCTCGCGCACACCCGGAGTGACGGCGAGCTGCGCGTGCATCGCGCGGCCCAGGTGCTCGACCGCGCGGCCGAGCAGGTAGCGTGCGGCGCGAGTGCGCACGAGGTATCCGCGGCCCGTGAGCGTGCCGAGCAGCCGGTAGGTCGTGGCCACCGTGAGCCCCAGCTCGCTCACGAGTTCGCGCGCGGTGAGCCCGTCAGGCGCCTCGGCCACCGCGTCAAGCACCTGCAGCACTCGGTCTGCAGAGCGGATCGGGGCTTCTTCATCGAGCGGGCGGGCGGCCATGCCCCATGATAAGCACGCCTGGCCCGCAAAAGGCAACGATCTCGCCCCGCTTTTGCACACAGTGAGAACGCGGCTGGCGAGGCTCCGCACGTCGCGCGCACAGTGGAGGTAGACACTCCGTCTCTCCCCCAGTCTGGCATCGACGCCCGACACCGAAAGCGAGCACACCATGGCGAACAAGATTCTCATCATCACCGGCGACGCGGCCGAAACCCTCGAGGTGTTCTACCCCTACCACCGGCTGCAGGAGGCTGGCTTCGAGGTGCACATCGGCGCACCCGAAAAGCGCAAACTGCAGTTCGTGGTGCACGATTTTGTGGACGGTTTTGACACGTACACCGAGAAGCCCGGCCACACGTGGGACGCCGACGTGGCACTCGCCGATGTCGACCCGAACGACTACGTGGCGATCGTGGTGCCCGGCGGCCGCGCCCCCGAGTACCTGCGCAACAACGCCGACGCCCAGCGCATCACGCAGCACTTCTTTGCGCAGGACGCCCCGGTCGCCGCGACCTGCCACGGCCCGCTGTTGTTGGCCGCAGCGGGCGTGCTGAACGGCCGCACCACGTCGACCTACCCCGAGCTGGCGATCGACGTGACCGCCGTGGGCGGCACGTTTGAGAACGGCGGCGACGTCGTCGACGGCAACCTGGTGTCGGCGCGGGCCTGGCCCGACAACGGCACCTGGATGCGCGCGTTTCTCGCGCTGCTCGACGAGCGCGGCATCACGGCGTAACTCTGCTGGCGTGGCGCAGCTGCGTGGGCTGCGCTACGCGGCCCGCTCGGCCGCGAGCCTCGGCGCGAGATCCTCCATCTGATTCATCACGAGGTCGATCGCGGCGGGCTGCTGGTCGGGCGGGTAACGGTACTTGACGAGCAGGCGCCGGATCGACGAGCGCAGCTTAGCCCGCACGTTCTCGCGCACGCTCCAGTCGGTGCGCACGTCGCGGCGTACGATCTGCACGAGCTCGCGGGCGATCTGGGCAAGCGCCACATCGCCCTGCAGCTGTTTGGCTGACTCGTTGGCGGCGACCGCGTCAAAGAAGGCGAGTTCGTCGCGCGTGAGCGGCGGGTCAAACAGTTCACCGCGGGCGGCCTCGGCGGTGATCTCTTGGCCGACGCTAAACAGCTCGGCGATGACCTGCGCGGCGGTGAGCTGCTGGTTCGTGTAGCGGTTCATGATCTCGGTGATGCGCCCCGAAAACGCCTGCTGCCGCACGAGGTTGCCGCGCGATACCTCACGGGTTTCTTGGGTGAGCTGCGCCCGCAGCGCCTCGATA
This sequence comes from Leucobacter faecis, assembly GCF_054456695.2. Classification (NCBI taxonomy): domain Bacteria; kingdom Bacillati; phylum Actinomycetota; class Actinomycetes; order Micrococcales; family Microbacteriaceae; genus Leucobacter; species Leucobacter faecis. The sequence goes on along the minus strand of NZ_JBTJER020000014.1, from coordinate 47,823 downwards.
GCGAGCTGCGGGTTCGACGCCTGCTGCGCGCGGGCGAGCGCGTCGGGGCCGAGGTCGTCGAGTGACAACCCCGGCAGCCCGGCTGCCTCATAAATGTCGATGACCTCATTCGACGCGGTCGACTCGGCGACGAGGCCGCGCAGCACCCGCTGCACCTCCTCGGGCACCGGCTCGTCGAGCGCCTGGCGCGCGGCGGAGTCATACTTCGCCATCCACACCCGTACCTCTTCATAGAACGAGATCTCGTCGCGCAGCTCGGGCAGTTGTTCGCTGCCCGCCGCAAGCGCCCACGCACGGGCAAGCTTGCTGCTGAGCTCACGAAACCGCGTCGCCGCCGGCGTCACGCCATCTGCGGCAACGTGTGCCGGATCGCGCAGATAGCCGGTCGCGATGGTCGCGGCGGTGATGAGTGCGCGAGGGGATCCGGAGCGTGCGACGCGCTGCCAATCACAGCCCGCCAGCAGCGCGCGCAGCTCGGTGACGAGTTCGTGCGCGAACGCGATCGCCTCGGCCGTGTCGCGGCCCACGGGCCGGGTCTCTTGGTCGGTGGCGGTGTACTCGGCGAGCGCGGCGCTCAGGTTGTCGACGAGCGGGGCGTACGCGACGAGCAGCCCGTCTTGTTTGCCGCGGAAGGTACGGTTGACGCGCGCGAGGGTCTGCATGAGCAGTGCGCCCTTGAGCGGGCGGTCGAGGTAGAGCGTGTGCAGCGGCGGCGCGTCGAAGCCGGTGAGCAGCATGTCTTTCACGATGACGATTTCGAGCTCGTCGTCTGGGTCTTTGAGGCGCGCTTTGACGCGCGTGTTTTCTGAGTCCCGGCGCACGTGCTTCTTGATGAGCGCGGGGTCTGACGGCGTGCCCGAGTAGACGACCTTGATGCGGCCCGCGAGCGGATCGTCATCGTGCCAGTCGGGGCGCAGCGCGATGACCGCGTCGTAGAGTTTGGCGCAGATCTCGCGGGTGCCGCCCACGACGAGCGCCTTGCCGGGCCCCTCGATGAGCGGGCGCATGGCGCGGCTGCGGCGCTCCCAGTGGGTGACGATGTCGTGCGCGAGCTCATCGATGCGCTGCGGGGCGCCGTAGACGGCGTTCATGACCGCGACGGAGGCCTCGATCTTGGCGCGCTCGGTGTCGTCGAGGCCGAGGGTCGCTTCGTCGGCGGCCGCGTCGATCTCTTCGGGCGTGAGTTCGTGAGAGAAGCCCACTTTGATGAGCCGGGGCTCGAACGCGACGGGCACGGTGGCGCCGTCATCGACGGCACGGCTCAGGTCGTAGATGTCGATGTAGTCGCCGAACACGTCGCGGGTGTTGCGTTCATCGAACGAGATGGGGGTGCCCGTGAACGCGATGAGGGTCGCGTGGGGCAGCGCGCGCTTGAGGTGGTGGGCGTAGCCGTCGAGCGAGTCGTAGTGGCTGCGGTGCGCCTCATCGACGATGACGATGACGTTGCGGCGCTCGCTCAAGAGCGGGTGGCCAAGCCCCGCGTCTTTCTCGGCCTTACTGAGGCCAAACTTTTGCAGCGTCGTGAAGTAGATGCCGCCGGTGACGCGTGAGCTCAGTTCGACGCGCAGCTCTTCGCGACTGGCGACCTGCCGGGGGGTTTCGCCCAGCAGCCGGCTGCGCTTGAACGTCTCAAACAGTTGACCGTCGAGCTCGGTGCGGTCGGTGACCACGACGAGGGTGGGGTTCTTGAGTTTTGGGTGGCGTGAGACGAGGCCCGCGTACAGCTCCATCTCCATCGACTTGCCCGAACCCTGCGTGTGCCACACGACGCCCGCCTTGCCGTCGGAGTCGACGGCGTGCACCGTCGCGGCGACCGCTTTTTCGACGGCAAAGAACTGGTGCGGCTTGGCGATGCGCTTGCTGAGCCCCTGGTCACCCTCGTCGAACGCGGTGAAGTGCCGCGTGAGCTGCAGCATGCGGGCGTGATCGTAGAGACCGTAGACAGCGTCGTCGATGGGCTGCACGTCGACGACGGTGTCAAGTCCTGCGACACGGTCGATGCGCGGCTGCGCGAGTTTGTGGCCGTCGCCGTCGACGTTCCAGGGCGAGAAGTGGTTGAGCGGTGTGAACGGGGTGCCGTAGCGGGCCGAGAGCCCGTCGCTTGCGAGCGTGAACACGCAGAACCGAAACGCGAGCGGAAACTCTTCGAGGTAGGTTTCGAGCTGCGCGTGGGCGTGCGCGACGGTCGCGGTGGAGCCTGCGCTTTTGAGTTCGATGACGCTGAGCGGCATGCCGTTGACGTAGAGCACAACGTCGAAGCGGCGGTGGGCCTCGCCGTGGCCTGGGCGAGTTTCGCGCAGCGTCACCTGGTTGACAGCAAGCCAGTCGTTGCGAGCCGGGTCTGGGCTGAGCAGCTGCAGCGTGGGGTTTTGTTCGACACCGTCTGCGTCGAGATAGCTGAGCTGGTAGCCCTTGACGAGCCACTCGTGCACCCGGTGGTTCTCGGTGATCGCGTCTTGCGACGACGGTGTCGCGATCTCGCTCGCGGCCTGCAGCAGGTATTCGGCGGGCACGCCGGGGTTGAGCCTGCGCAGTGCTTCGACGAGCCGCGGCTTGATGAGCAGCTCGCCCCACGACTCGCGCTCGCCGGTGCCCGGCGCAATGTCTGACCCGACCGCGACCCGCCAACCGAGCGGCTCTGCCAGCTGGTCGAGCACCCGGTTCTCCCAGTCAGCCTCGCTCGTGCGCATCATGCGGTGTCGTCCGTTCTACGTTGGTGCGGCAGGTGCTCGTCGGTGATCGTCACACCTTCATTCACCCTAGCGAATGTGACGCCCGGTCCATCGATACCTGGACCTAAGACCTGCGTGAAGCATGCCGACCGAGAGTGCTATGTCGCCGACATGCGCCGAATCCGCGCCGCATAGTCATCGAGCACGCCCAAGATGCCGCGGTGCTGCCACACTCGCCCACGTGACTTCCCTGTCGTTTCAACGAGCACTCCCCTTGCAACCATTGCGTCGAGGGCGCGCAGCGCCGCCATCTCTCCCAGCCCAAGAGCCCGAATCAGGTGCTTCGTGTTCACCGCGGGCTGGCTGATCAGCGTCGGCAGGATCCGCCATGCGGCTGCATCGGAGCGAATGCCCGCCAGTTTGGCCTTCGAGTCGTCGAGCTGAGCCGCGAGATCATTCACGAGGTCGCGGCCAGTGACGGCCGCGACCCGACCGGCGCGCGCAAACTCATGAATGATCTGAGCCGCATCTCCCTGGCGAAAACTACCCAGAGCGGTGAAATAGCGGTCAATGTCGACGAGCAGTCCTGCTGAGATCGGTACCGCAGTCGATTTCACGAGGCCTTTGTTGCGCAAGATTGACTGGGCAAGAGCTCTTCCTGTGCGACCGTTGCCATCGGGGAACGGGTGGATCGTCTCGAACTGCGCATGAGCCACCGCCACTTGCGCCAACACTGGCAGATCTTGCCGCCGCACAAACCGAATGAGGTCGGCAATGGCAGCGGGCACGCGGGTGTGGTGCGGTGCCACAAAGTCTGCGGTCAATGGCCCGGCCTCCCCCGGCCCGATCCACACCTGCTCGGCCCTGAAGCACCCTGCGAGCACGGGATCGAACCCACGCTGGTGCAGCATCAGAGCTTTATACATGGCAAGAATGGATTCCTCGCTCACGTCGCCAGCTAAACCCAGTGCGGCTTCCATCGCATGCACGTTGCCGATGACCTCCCGCGCGTTCGCTTTATCGCCCTCATCGATCTCAGCGAGCGCAAGCTGCTTCGCCGAGGTCGTCAACTGTTCGATCTGTGAGCTCGAAGCAGCCTCCGTACGCAACAGAATTGCGGACATCGGACCAAGGGCAGGGTTGTCGCTTGCGAGGGTGCGCTGCGCGTGCAGATCAAATTCGACCAATTGGCGCGTTGCATCCTCCACATCAGCCAGCGCCTCTGCAGGAAAGGCAGGCGCCCATTCCGCGATTGGGGCAGCAACAGAAGCCCGGTAGGTTCCAGTCTGCCGCTCAAGTTCCGCGCGAGTGTACATTTCGGGCACGCGCGGCTTCCATTCGAACTCCTCAAACGAGACCGCATGAATTGGAATCAGTGCCCTCGCAATATCTGTTGCCACCGCACCATTTTACCAACACTTATTCCGATAAGTGTTGGTAAGGCGATGTGCATCCATCACTTCGCAAGCGCAGTGAATCGCATCTTCACCAGGAACTCGCACAGTGAGCGACACCGCCTCCGACCTAATTTAACCCCGGGACCGCTGAATCAATCGAAATGGCCCGGCCATATTGACTGGTTGCGTGGCTGCTATTGATTATCAAAAGTCGCGGTTTTTGATAATCATCGAGGAGGCCGCTATCAACTCAGTCTTTCTACACGCACGAGAGCAGAAAGCCTGACCTCTGGACTTATAGCAGGAACCTCGGTGCGAGATTCCACAAGCCCCAGCGCCCCCAAAGCCGCCATTCGCGCCGTCACATATATCGTTCCAAAGTCCCGCGCCCGTTCCAGACCCACCTCAAACTCACGCACACCATCGACGGATTGAGCTACGCCACCCCACCCTTCAACGAGTTGCGCGCCAACGTCAACGGTGACCGATCCACGCTCCCCAGCAACATGCAGATGACCGAGCAAGAACCTGCTCCCAAATTCGTCACATTCTGGCGCATATCCAACGCTCCAGGCGACATGAGGCCCATACACACCTTGCCCGTCGACTTCCACGGTGAGCACTCGAGGCCCTGCAACGTAGCCCATTCCGCCTTTCTCAAGCATGTGGCTCACCCTCCGCTCGGGCCCAGACACCATTAGTTGATATGCGGCGTGGCGCAGTAGCGCCAGGCAGCCTCCAGAGTGAGCTGCCGTCCGCCACACCCGTGACACCTACATGTCGATTCAGAGACAACGTCTCGCCAAGAACGTGAAGTGTTGCGGCGAGCGTGCCCACGCCAATGTTGTGCTCACCCTTCAGCCTGCGGGTGATCTCTGCTCGACTGACACCAAGCCTGCGTGCAAGTTCAGCGCGGCTCACACCACTACGCTCCAGGGCGGCTGCAATGCGCTCAGCCGCATCAATCTTGGCGGCCTCCTCAGCGTAGACAAGGTCATGCTTCGGATCGCCGCCCCTAAAAATATCTGTACTCATAACTCGTCCCCATTCCATTCCCAAAAGATGTCGAGCGCCTTGCGAACCTCCCGTGGAACCTGGCTGTCTTTTGGCTTTACACGACCGTGCGTCACATACCAGCAGGCTTGATACCGCACGACGTACAGCCGATATTTGTCGACTTTGATCTCATAGACCGTTGGGTCTTCACCCGCTGAGCTGAGCCGGCGAAAATTCTCGGGAGACTTGATTGGAATGCCATCACGCAAGTACTCCAAGTATCGCTCGTACCGCACGCGAAACCGCAGCTGTAAGGCTTGAATGAAATCAAACGCATCGCTCTTCCCCGGCCTCCGGTTCATTGCGAACACCGTGTCGCAGCTTGACCACAACCTCCTAATGTGTTCACTCATAACTTAACACTCTTCCTTGGGTGTTTCGCCGGCCCCGGACTCACGCATTACCAACGAGTTTGCACCCTGCACACTTTGGGCTGTCAAGCTCCGGCACCGGGGCTGACGCCGGAGCGCTGCCGAATCGCGGAATCACCTACATTTATCCCCCGCAACGACGGAGTCACTGAATCCGCTGCCTCAACCACCAGCTCGGCGGCGCCCTCGGGCGATCGATTATCAAATATCTCGGCTTTTGATAGTGATCGAGGAGGCAGTTATCCACTCGGGTACCGGATAGCGACCGAAGATGTCGGCTTCTGGCTCGCTTCCCTGGCAAACTGTAATCTTGATTACATGTCTAGTCATGTAGTCACGATCCGTCTCCCCGAAGCCCTCGGTGAGCGTCTTGATCTGCTCGCTAAACGCACACACCGCAGCAAAGCCTTCTACGCACGCGAAGCAATCGAACAGCACCTCGAAGACATCGAAGATGCGTACCTCGCCAGCGAGATTTCGCGCCAGGTTGCCACTGGCGAAATGCCCACTCGCGAGCTGAGTGGCCTTCGCCGCGATTTTGGAGCCGAAGGCGACCCCGACCTTTCACTGCTTGAAAACATTCAGTGAGTGACCACGCGTGGCCGGTGCGTTACACCGTCTACAAGCAAGCCAGTACATTCCACGCCTCACCTCGCCAGCCACCCTGCACGTCGAGGGAGCCGCTGAGGCCACAGCCTGCGTTCCCGACCCACCCCACGACAAGTCAGTCATTGCGGGCCGAGTCTGTGCTGGGCTCCTTTTTGAGCGTGCGGCGCCCAGCTCTCGCAGCAAACGCGTCGATCGTTTCGAGCACCGCTGGTGCTCTCCACACCGCTGGCCCTTTGTGTTCAACCTTGAAGGCAAGCACGCCCTCGTCACGAAGGTTCTTGAGATAGCGATAGACGTTTGACGGAGCGATACTGAGCGCCCGTGCGACCATCTCTGCGGTGAACGCTGGCCGCTCCAGGGCATAGTCGAGGATCTTCTGTTTCGCGCTCCCCTGCCTGGCTCGTGTAGCTTCTCGCCACTGCAACGCGACTGCATCGAGTTCTTCGAGCAACATACGGCCGTTAGGCACCGCCAAGAGTGACGCTGCGGCGAACTGCTGCACGATAGGCCCGACATCACCTTCGCGGTAGGCCGTGAGCGCGCTGTGATACCCCTGCACATCGGTGAGAAGTCCTGCTGACACGGGCACCGCAACAGTTCGAGTGATGCCACTGTGGCGCAGCATCGCTTGCGCTAGCGCGCGACCAGTGCGACCATTGCCGTCGCTGAACGGGTGGATCGTCTCAAACTGTGCGTGCGCAATCGACATGTGCACGAGGCCCGGCAAGTCACTGCGGCCACAGAACGCTGCGAGGTCTTGCATGAGTTCTGATACCCGGTTCTCAGCGGGCGCCACGTAGGTTGCTCCGATTGGGCTATACGCGCTCAACCCGATCCACACCGCCTCGCCACGGTACTCCCCTGGAGTATGGCGCGGTTGATCGCGCATCAGCACTCGGTGCATCTGCCGTATAGCTTCGACATCAATCGAGTCGCTGAGCTCTAGCGCAGCCATCAGCGCTCTCGTATTCGCCACAATCTCAGCCGCGTTGCGGGCGCCACGCCCGCCGAGTTCTGCCGTAAATATCTGTCGGGCAGAGGCAGTGAGGTTCTCGATCTGAGACGACGACGCAGCCTCAGAGCGCAGCAGGATCGGGCCAAACGCTGCCAGCCTGTAACCGCATTCTGTGTCGAAGCGGGCAAGTTCTTGTTCTGCTTCTCGGGCAAGATTGTCAACTTCGCGTGTAACGCGAGGCACACGGTGCGCGATGAACGGCGGCACGGCAGAGAAATAGGCCGCGCCCCGCTGAGCGAGCTTCGTAGCCTCGGGGCCGACGGCGGCAAACTGCCCGCCTTCCCATACCTGCTTCTCGTGGTCAAGCGCAGGCCACGAGGGAACATCCCCTTCACCTTGCTGCATCATCGTGCCACCTCACCAATTCGTGTCATGATAATCAAATCACAGTTCATTATCAAAAGTCGCGGTTTTTGATAATAGATGAATGATCCGTTATCAACTCGGCTTCCGAGCACACGAGGACATAGCAACCTTTTTGCCACGTTCGAAAAACGTTTAAAAAATCGGGCCGATTTTTTACACGTTTTTGTGATGTGTAAAGGCGCTTTACACGTGCTGTGGCCACCTGCGCCCATGTTTTCGACTGAAGCCTATGGATTCGTCCCCTCTATCAGGGACAAAATCATAGGCGCGGGTCGAAAGCATAGGCGCAGGTGAACATGATCGTTCCGGATCAGGCTCCCGCGGCCTCTGCGATGCGCTCGGCGTCGAGCACACGCAGCTGCCCGCTCATGAGCTTCGGCAGCAGCGCGTCCCGCGTCTCGGCGAGCGTGCGGTTCTCGCGCACTGCACTCTCGACTATGCCTAGTAGAGGAACGAGAGCTTCTTCTACTGCAGCTGCTTCGTGACTGTTCCACGCCATAGTTAAATGATCGAACGATTGCTTAGTGATTGTGTCGAACACAGATCCATGCGCCAGACTGCGCGCGTGCTTAGCAGCGAACAAGAGCGAGAAGAACAAAATACTCTGGGGCACCACACCGGGGACGAATCCATAGCAGGACTGATTAAACGCAGCCGGCTCCGCAAGACGGGCGACTTCCCCCACTGTGCCCCTTGCCGTCAAGATCACCGATCCAGATGGCAGTGGTTTAGCTTTCGTCTTCTCTGTCGCCAATAACGTAATTCGTTCAGCGGTCTCCAAGACAACGTTCGCGTTTGCCCCCGTCACGTCCTTTGCAGAAATCCACCGACATACGCCGTCAGCCCAGTATTCTTGCTTCGACCTCGCAGGTGTCCCGCCCAATATCGGATCAAGAATGCTACTCAAGGGAACCCGATCCCACGCCAAAGTTCGTGCACGGTAAAGGTCACGCGCGAGCTCGTCGGCGGTGGCGGCGAGGCGGGTGTTTGCCGCGATCTTGTCGTCGAGTGCGCCCAGCACCTCCGCGATCGCGCGCTGCTCTGCAAGTGGTGGCGCGACCGTAGGGATACCTCCGAGAATACTCTGGTTAAGCAACGGCTGACCTGATCCTGATCTCCAAGAGTTCAACTTCAGATTCTTCAAACTGTATGCCCAGAACCGCGCCGCACCTTTATCCCGAGGTGTAGCGATGAGAGCATTCTCTGTTATCCATGCACCAGCGTTCACGAAGTGCACTGACCCACAGAACGACCCCACACGGCCGATCACAATGGCATCGTCTTCAAGGTTCGAACTACCAGAAACGGCATACTGTCCATTGGCACCGTAGACCGGAACGTTCCCCTCGTTTAGGAGGTCAACGGTCTTTCCGTTTCGAAACGTAAGACATTCACCAAGCGTTACCTCGCGCCACTCAGACATCGACACGCCCCAGCTGCTCGCGCACCACTGCGGCCAGGCGCTCCGACTCTGCGAAGTGGGCGAAGAGCTCCGTCTGCAGGCGATCGAGCTTCTCGGCGATCGGCTCGCCGTCGTCCTCGGGCTCGGGAGCCCCGACATACCGGCCGGGTGTGAGCGCGTAGTCGGCCGCCTTGATCTCGGCGAGCGTCGCCGACTTCGCGAAGCCCGCCACATCGGCGTACCCCTCGGGGCAGGCCGCAGCCGCCGCTTCAGACTCGATGCCCCGCCACGCGTGGAACGTGCCCGCAATCTTCGCGATGTCTTCATCGCTCAGTGCACGCTCGGCTCGATCGACCATGTGGCCGAGCTCGCGGGCGTCGATGAACAGCACCTCGCCCGTGCGGTCAACGGTGGGAGAGGACACGGCACCAACAGCACCAGCACCAGCACCGCCAGCCCCAGCGGCCTTGTTCTTCGCGAAGAACCAGACGCACACCGGAATACCGGTCGAGCGAAACAGCTGCGTGGGCAGCGCGACCATGCACGACACCAGATCGGCCTCGACGAGCTGCGCGCGAATCGCACCCTCGCCGCCCGAGTTCGACGACATCGAACCGTTCGCCATCACCACGCCCGCCGTGCCGCCGGGGGCGAGCTTCGAGATGATGTGCTGAATCCACGCGTAGTTCGCGTTGCCCGCGGGCGGCACACCAAACCGCCACCTGGCGTCGTCTTCGCTGCGCGCCCAGTCCTTAATATTGAACGGCGGGTTAGCCATGATGTAGTCGAACTGCACATCGGGGTGCAGGTCGCGCGCGAACGTGTCGCCCCAGCGCGACCCGAGGTTGCCCGAGAGCCCGTGAATCGCGAGGTTCATTTTCGCCATGCGCCAGGTGCGTTCGTTGAGCTCTTGCCCGTACACCGAGATGTCGGCGCCCTCACCGTGGTGCGCGTCAATGAACTTCTCGGCCTGCACAAACATGCCGCCCGAGCCGCACGCCGGGTCATACACGCGGCCGCTCGCGGGCTGCAGCAGCTCAACGAGCACCCGCACCACGCCCGCGGGCGTGTAGAACTCGCCGCCGCGTTTACCCTCGGCCGCCGCGAACTTCTCAAGGAAGTACTCGTACACCTCACCCAGCAGGTCGCGCGCACGCCGCCCGTTCTCAGCCCCCTGCCCCTGGCCCGCAAACTTCGCCGAGTTGAACAGGTCGACGAGCTCGCCGAGCCGACGCTGGTCGAGGTTGTCACGGTTGAAGATGCGCGGCAGCGTGCCCTCGAGCTGCCCGTTCGCGGCCATCATCGTTTCCATCGCCTCGTCGATGAGCTGCCCGATCTGCTTGTCGGGCTGGCCGTCGACCCCGGCGAGCCCCTTCGCGTGCTCGGCGAGGTACTGCCACCTGGCACGCGCGTCGACCCAGAACGCACCGTTGCCGGTGTACTCCTCGGGCTCGTCGATGATGTCGGCGATCTGGTCTGCCTCGTAGCCGTCTGCGACAAGCTCTGCCCGAATCTGCTCGCGCCGCTCGTCGAACGCGTCTGACGCGTACTTCAAGAACACGAGCCCCAAGATGACGTCTTTATACTGCGACGCGTCCATCGACCCGCGCAGCTTATCGGCCGCCTTCCACAGCGTGTCCTTGAGCTCCTTCATGGTCGAGGGCGCGGCTGGCGCCCCCGCGGTCTTCTTACGAGGCGGCATGGGTGGTCCCTTCATCGGCGGGTGAGTGAGAAGTAAGTAGAGTCACGGTTGGGTCTTGCGGCGCAAGCTGCACACCCGCCGCGGCGGCATCGACGAGCAGCCGCTCGGCCCGCTCGATGCGGGCGGCGCGCGCTTCGAGCGCCCGGCGCTCGGCCCTCAGGGTAGCAAGCACCTCAGACAGCGCGGGCGCGGTGTTTGCGTGCACTCGGCGCAGCTGCCACCCTCGCCACGGGCTGCCCGGCTGCTGAGACGCCACGTCGGCCGCGAGCACGTCGGGGTGCAGGCCGCCATCTGGCGCGGCACGCAGCACGCGCGCCGGATACTCCACGACCGACGTTCCTTCGCGGTCCACGAGCGCGGCCGGGTGGCTGCCCGCCGTAAACACGACGTCGCCCGGCTCGGTGAGCATCGCGCGCGGGTACGCGGCCGCGAGCCGCAGCGGGTCGATCGCACGCTCGCTCCCCTCTCCACGCACCTCGGCCGCACCGATCACGCGGTACCCGGCAGCCCGCCCGGTTTGATCCGGATCATGCGTGCCTGCACCCGCAATATCGCTGGGGTCGAGGCGCGCGCCGCCGAGCAGCCGCAGCGCCTTTGCATCGAGCGCCTGCTGCGCCGTCACCGCGAGCGTCTGTGTGCCGGGCGTCGCGGTCACGGGGGTGACAGGCGCGGCAGGCGCCGGGCTCACGCGGAGGGTAGCCAGCGCCGCATCGACGGCCGCGGCGAGCTCGGTGGGAGCCGGCTGCGCCGAGATCAGCGGGGCCGCCAGCGCACCGTGCGCGACGAGCGAACCGCCCTCAGCGAGCAGCCGGGACGTGCGCACCACCCGCAGGTAGCGAAACGCGTGCCCGCGCACCTGCGTGATGCTGCCAAGCATGCTCGACAGGTCAGTTGCGAGGTCGCGCATGCCGGCGTGGGTGAGGCGCGTGCCGCGCAGGTCGCCGATTGCCGAGATGCGCTCGGCGATGCCGCCCGCGCGCTGCGACCCGCCCACCAGCCACAGTGCGAGACTGTGGCGGGGCGCCGCGGGCACCCAGCCCGCTGGCAGCCGCGCGATCGCACGCACCCGGCCCGTACGCAGGAGCGCGTCGCGCGACGCCTCGCCGGGGCCCGCGAGCTCGTCGACGAGCAGGGTGTCTGGGCCGAGCACGAGCGCCGTCTGCCACTCGTCGAGCTCGATCACGAGCTCCTCGAGCGCCGCAAGCTCTGCCTGGGGTGCCAGGCCGGGCAGCCGCGCGAAGACCAGGGACGCCGGTGTCGGTGTGTCTGCTGGTTCGTGGCCATGCACGAGGAGGTACCTGGCCGCATGCCTGGCGCTGCCGTCTGTGGGCAGCGCAATACACCGCTCGGTGTCTTCGCCTGGCCCGTCGACGAGGTCACGAAACGTCGCAGCATCTGCGAGCGGGGCGCCCGCGCAAGCCAGATCGAGCATGGCGGGCGGCATCGCCTGCGTGACGAGCAGACGCAGCAGGTGCAGCGCGTCAGCGTCGAGTGCGCCCGCGGGGCCGTCGTTCGACCGATGCCGGGCCGCAGCTACTCGCCGCTTCCACGCACCCTCGGGCGAGTAGGCGGCGTCGACGAGCGCGTCGAGGTACGCGGCCCAGTCAGTGCCCTTTGGTCTGGTCGTGATCTCTGCGGCGAGCGCTCGGTCTGACCGATCGTGGGTGACCGCGAGCGTGTCGAGGTCACGGCCTGTGAGGGGTTCGCCCACCCGCACCCGCAGGGCGATGAGCGCCTCGACGAGGGCCTCGTGCTGGCCGGCCTGCGCGACCGGGTCGGTGAAGGCCGCGGCGTCTGCAACCGCGTCGGGGTTGTTGCCGTGCCCCGTGTCCACGAGCCACGCTGCCACGTCGTGCGCGTCAAACAGATCGGTGCCCTTTTCGTGGGCCTGGGGCGAAGGAAAAGGTGTGGAGCTTTGCGCGAAGCGTGATCGCCAGGCCGAAACGACGGGACGCTGCACCCGCGCAAGCTGCGCGATCTGCGAGGGCGAGATGAATTGCCCGGTGCGGTCTGTCGTGGTCATGTGTTGATCGTACTGTGATTGCTCGCTTATTTGCTTGCGAAGTATTGATAAGGGGGCTTATCGACGGTCTCGGGACAACATGGTTCGTGCCAGCTCTATTGTCGATTCATCACCCACCAGCCATCATCAATGCTAGGAGCCCCGATGTCTCTTCCTGAAAACACTCCCCCTGTGGCGACCACGCCTCAGCCCGCGGCAGCTACCCCTCCGACCGGGGCGGCGACCGGGGCAGCGACCGCACCGGCTGCGGGACCGGCTGCGGCACCGGCTAAGAAGCCTCGCAACACCATTGGCCTCGTCGCGCTCATCACCGCGATCGTCGGGTTCATCTTCGCCTGCATGCCCGGCGCGCTCATCGTCGGATGGGTGCTCTTGCCCGTCGCGTTTATTCTCTCGATCGTCTCCCTCTTCATGAAGGGTAAGGGCAAGGGCCTCGGCCTCTCAGCCCTGATCCTCTCCATCGTGGGCACCATCGTTGGGTTCGTCGTGTTCTTTGGCACGCTCGCCGCGGGCATCGATGACGCTCTCTCTGGGAGTGAAACCTCCGTCTCAGCGCCACAGGAGTCGGGCGACGAAGCGTCGACCGACGCTGCAAGCGACACCGACGAAGCGGCGGGCGCCGAGGTGGGCACCCGCGCCAACCCCGCCGCCCTCGGTAGCCTGATCGAGCAGGGTGACTGGAGCGCCACCGTCAACAGCGTGAACCTCGACGCATCGCAGGCGATCGCCGACGCAAACCAGTTCAATGAGCCTGCCCCCGAAGGCAGCGTCTACGTGCTCGTCAACATCACCGCCACCTACAACGGCACCGACGAAACCGGCACGACGCCGTTTCTCACCACCGAGTTTGTGACGAGCGGCGGCAACACGCTCAAGAGTTACGACTCGATGGTCGTCGCGCCCGAGCCGTTCGACGTGATCGGCACCCTGTACCCGGGCGCGAGCAGCACCGGCAACTTCGTGTTCACCGTGCCCGCAGCCGAGGTTGCAGGTGGCACGATCGCCGTACAGCCCGAGCTGCTCGGCGACAAGGTATTCGTCGCGGTGCAGTAGCGCTGGTGTTATCGGGGGCGGGCGCTGCCGCGGGAGCGCAGCCCGCCCCCGTGCTGCTTCTGCTTTTGCTTTAGCTTTTGCTTCCCAGTATCAACCCCAGCGCCAGCACCAGCGCCAACGCCCGCACCAGCGCCCGCACCAACCCCAACGTCACGGCGATCTCGAACGGAAACTCCTATGCACATGAGCGCCCAACACCTCCCCCGCCACCACGACGAGTCACCAGCGCCCGCTAGTGCGGCTGATGACACACCTGATATCTCTGCCTGTCGCGAGGATCACGTCGTGGGCGGCGTACCCATAAAGCATCTGGTGGCCGGCAGCTTCATCATCGCAACTGCTTTGGGCCTCCCCGAGGCTGGGGCGCAAGCCATGAACCCTCCGTCGGCACGAACACAGAATGGTCCACAGCATGACGAACACTGAACCCACGGATCTTTCGCCGGCCCCGGCAGAAGTACTCGACAACACCTCAGCAGAGCGCCTCGCGCGCAAACGCCGACAGCTACGGACACTCGCGTGGGGAGCGGCCGCCACCATCGTGGCCATAGGCATCGCCTTCGGAGGTGTCGCAATCTCAAACGGTGTCGCCGATGCGAAAGCGGAGCGCGTAGAAGTCGTGTCAGCGTACGACGAAGCCTTCTTGCAGTATCGCGCCAGTAAAGAAACCTGGTCCGTCACCGAAGCAGAAGCCCTCGACGCTCGATCCGGCCTCAAAGCGGCTGACCTCGCAGCAGACGACGAAGCAGGCAAGGCCTTCTTGGCGGAGTGGGATACTGCGCTGTCGGCGATGCAGCAAGACGCAGACGCGATATTGGGAGCCAAACAACTGCCCACTTCAGCCACCAATGCAGAGCTCCAAGCGGGCACAAAGTCCATCACGCAACTCACTCAGTCTCTTGATGAAGACCTCGACTCCCTACTGGCCGCCCAAAACAGCTTGGAGAGTTCAATTGAAGAACGTGCTGAGATCGAACGAAAGGCAAAAGCCGAGGCCGAACTGCAAGCAAAGAAAGCCGCGGCACAGCCAGTGACGTACGAAGACCTCTTTCGGGCTGGCGACCAAGCAGCCGGCAACTACTACACGTTCACCGGCAAGATCATTCAAGCCATCGGCGACAGTCAGTATCGCGTGAGCATCACAGCAGACCCCGGCTACTCGCGCACGTTCTGGAAGGACCCGATTCTTGTCATGATGAACGGGGAGCCGTCGCAGCGCCTACTTGAAGACGACATCATCAGCTTCACAGCAGCCTCGCTCGGCGTCACTTCGTACGAGTCCATTTTCAAGCAAACCATTCAGATTCCGCTCGTCGCAGTCGCAGCCGCAGACGTCTCGGTCACCGGCCGCGACGGGTAGACAGCCCGCCAGTCCGTTTCGGCTACCGCACATACCCAAATGACGAGTACACATGAGAAATGCGTGATTTCCGTGTGTACTCGTCATTTGGATGTGGGGCGGGGGCGAGTTAGCCCTGCGAACGCGCGCGGCGCTTACGTGCTCCCGCGGTCACAGCCAGCGCGACAGCTCCGAGTCCCGTAAGACCGAGCGCGATGCCCCAGGGTGGGACCTCGGCGCCCGTACGTGTCAGCTCGGGGGGAACCTCCTTGGGCGGGTCAACCTTGGGCGGCGTCGTCACGGGAGGCTTCTCAGGAGGCGGTGGTGTCTCTCCCTCTTCGTCGCCCTGCAGTGTGATGCGCACATCGAACTCAGCCAAACGGGGGTCGACATTCGCTTTGTTGCCCGATGTCGCCGCTGCCGGGAAGTCGTAGCTGAGGGTGATGGGCACAACCTCACCCACCGCGATCGGCCCAGCCATGATCTGCGTCGTACCTGCCGCATCAAGCGAAGTCATCGATGCCTTGCCCGTGATCCAACCGATCGTCAGGTCGTCATAGAAGTCGCCCTGTGCGCCCGCCCCCGTGTAGAGGCCCGACGTATCGGGGGCTTCGTGTGACTCGTTGTGATGCACGTCTAGCGCCTCGGGCGTGCGCAGCTTCACATTGACAATGTCGGCCGTGAACGTTGCTGCGGTTGGCCCGCTGTTGCGCACGTAGAGCGTGCGTTCAGCCGTATCGCCCGGCACGGTCACGGGTGAGCCTAGAAAGCTTGCCGTTGTCGTCGAGGTGTAGGTTTTACCGTCCCACGACAGCTGCAACGCGTCATCGTGGGCGCCCTGCGCGACGGCTGGCGATACTGCGATCGCGAACGCGCTGGCGGGAGTTGCCATCGCTGGACCAAACCCTCCGCCCACCGTAATCATGGCGGCTCCTGCCAGCACACCGCACGCCAGGCGCACCCCGCGATTGAAGGAGGTTACTGTGCTCACGGGGTCTCCTCTGTGACTGCTGGGCGAAACGAGTTGTAGCCAAACATGATGGTGTGCGGCGGCCCAACGGTGTAATCAGGGTCCTTCGTGATCTGCACGTGCCAGCTATCGGTCGCCGAAAGCTCGGCACCGCTCGGGTCGTTGCCCGTCACGGTAGCCGTGTTCTCGTACTCCCCACTCGGCTGCGCTTCGCCGAGCTGCGCCGTGAGACACCAGTACTCGACAACGGGCTTGGTTGATACCGAGTAGCTGGCGTCAACAGGAACCGATGAAAGCCCCTCAACCGTTGCGGGCGGCACAGGCTTTGCGCCGCCAACCACGCACGACTCAGGCTTGTCGACCCAGTAGACGCCAACGGTCGATGCTCCAAACACCCCCGCACCCCAGTCTTTCGGCAGTGTCAGCTGGTACGCAAGGCCCTTGTTGCCCTGGCTCAACGACTCAGTCACGAAGGGAATCGCGATCTTCTTGTCTGCCTCAAGCTTCTGGGCGTCTGCGACGGTGATGGTGACGGGCACGCGGCCAAAATCATCAGCCGCCTGCAGCTGCTGCGCGTCGACGCGCGCAGCAGCAAAGTACTCGTACCCCGACGTGGTCTCACCAACGGCTTGCGCGCTATCGCTCCACAGTGCCAGCGTGCTGGCACCACCGAGCCCGACGGCAAGACCGAGAACACCGCACACCACTACTGTGACGGCCCGGCCTGGGCGCCGCGTTCTATTCATGAAGCTCATTGAAATCCATCTCCCGTACGGCGCTGATCGAGCGTGACCTCGATCGGACCAAGGTTCGCGACCTGGGCGAGGGTAGCTGCGCCCTGCCGGTCCTCCATCTCACTGAAATCAAGCTGCACCGTGAGCAGAAGCTTGCTGCTCTTACCCGCGTTATCTGCCACGAGTCGATGTTCATCGGCGTCGATCTGCACCGGCGTACCGAGGCCAGTGAGGTCGGTGAGGTCGGTGAGTGTGCCGTCGGCTGCCTGTAGGTACAGCGCATACGTGCCGTCGACGCCCTCGGGCAGTTGCGGCGCGACGGGCCAATCGACACCGAGCTCACCTACGAGATTGTCACCCTGCACAGCAGCCGTCAGGTCGAAGCTCGCTGCGAGCGAGTCCCCCTGCCGCACGAGAAAAGTCGCCGGATCAATGTCTTGCTGCGGGTGTGCAACATCTGGTGACACCTCGTGCCACACGCCGTCGCTCGCTTCGATCTCGAGGTCACCCGCGGTGATGATCACCGGATCGATCTGCTCAGCTGCGTTCCAGAGCGCGAAGCTTGATCCACCGCCCACGGCGGCGAGCGCAAAGGCCGCCACAGCTAGCACCGGAGTGCTCAGCTTGATACTCATTCTTGTTCCTTTGTGTTCTGAGGCTCATGCGTTTGGGAGGGGTGCTGGTCTGCTGCTCGTGCCCGTTTCGAGCCGCGCGCAGGCCACAGCACGGCATAGGCGCCGTACCCAAGCAACCCCGCCCCCGCGATTGCGATGAGCGTGCTGCGATGTTCACCGAAAGCGAGTGCTACGTGCCCGATTTGCGGCACGCTGTAGGCCACCCGGCCCATCACCTGTGCTGCCTCGATCGGATCGTCGTCTGACCCGTTCGCGTCGCCGCGTGTTGTATAGCGCGCTCCATCTGGGCCTAGCGAGACTCCCACGACACGGTGTGTGATCAGTGTCGGGTCGCCCGACACCGGCTGAAAAGTGACGGCGTCGCCGATGCGGTAGCGCTCTTGCGGCAGCACAACCACCATGTCACCCGGGTGATAAGTCGGCTCCATCGACCCCGTCAAGACAGTAAGCGCCTGCCCGCCAAATACCCGTGGCACGACCGCCAACGCAATCGCGAGCGCGGCGAGCGCGATCAGAAGCACCCATGTCGCGCCCTGCATGATGGCGCGCCAGAGCCCAGCTTCGCCCGCGGGCTCCCCTGCGCCGCCATGCGGCGCGACGGGGTCTGCTGCTGCGTGTAGCACGGTCACTCCTCGGGGTGCTCAGCGGGTTTCGGGTGTCTTGGCGGCAGCTGGCTAATGCTGCCTGGGATGGGAGGCTGCTGCCTCCCACCCCAGTCGAGTACTTAGTTGTAGCCGTGCGCGTCTTCACGCACCTGGTTGAGCTCGATCGCCCCCTCAGAAAGCGCAGCGGTGGTCTGCACCAGATCCTGCTCTGCGGTGGCAGCATCGAATGCGGCGGTCACGACGACGGTGTAGGTAGCGCCTGCGGTAACGACCGGCAGTGCGCCCTTGTTACCGTTGTCATTCGAAGCGAAGTTGAGTGCAACGCCGTTCGCGCCGCCGGTCGCGATCACGGTATCGTCGGCGTCGCGCACACTGTAGCTGAGCTCGAGGCCCGTCAGCAGGTCGCCGGTGTGAGCGTCGTCGTACGCGAGCGCCAGGTTGGCGACAAGGTTCTCGCCCTCGAGCTCGGGGGTAACGGTGTAGCGGCCCTCAATGGTGTCGCCCGGCACAACGCGGTGCGTTGCGAGATCGGCAATCACGTGACCTGAGTCCGTGCGGTCTGCCGAGACATCGAACCACTCTGACTTTTCGAGCGTCACGTCGAGGTTACCCGCGGTGATCGTTGCACCAGCGACGTCTTCGCTGTCGCTCCAGAGCGCGAACGTGGTGCCGCCGAGCAGCAGCGCTGCTCCTGCTGCACCCGCAATGATTCCCTGTGCCTGCTTCTTCATGGTGTTTCTCCTTTGTATTAAGCCCGGATCGGGCGGTCGGTATCGCGGGGAGTCTTCCCACGCGGTGATTAGTGTGAATCTGTGGGGGCGTGGTGTGACTAGCCCGAGGTGATGCGCACCGGCCCGGTCGCGGTGCAGCGCATGGTCGCGCCGGCTGCGAGCGTGGTGGCGGGGCAGTCGACGCTTCCCGCGGCGAGGCGGTTATCGACGAGGTTCAAATCGTTGATGTCGGTTTCACCGGTGTTGGTGACGTCGTAGCTCCAGCTCACCTTCGTGCCGTCTTTGATCGTCTCGCCCTTAGCGATCTCGGTCGCGGTTTCACGGCCGGGGGTGTTGATCGTGTCGGTGTCGTCGGTGGCCCAGCCTCGTTTCACGAGCGTGATGGACGGTTCACCCACCTGCTCGTTCTGAAAGGTGCAGATGATCTTGTCATCTTTGCTCGCAGGTACTGTCACACCCATGTCTGTGATGGGTTGCTGCACTGCAGCGCCGCCGTTCGTCTCGCATGACACCCCCGTCAGCTTCCATTTCGCGTCAGCCTGGCCAGCCGTGAGCCGTTCGGTAATTGAGATATTCGTTGAATCCTGCGCCTCATCTACAAAGCGCACGGTCTGCGTGAACGAACCCGTCGAGTCTGTAACGTTCGACGCCTCGTTGCTGCCGGTGCTTTCGAACTTGGCGTCGACACCGCTATCGAGATCGAAGTTCCATCCGGCCCGGGCGGGCGTGAACTCACGCTGCCCAAAACCGCGAACCTCTTTTTTGACCGTGATCTCTGCGGCACACTGGGTTTGCCGCGCAATCTCACCGAGACGCTCGGCCAGGTGCTCCCATTCCGTAGTGAAGTAGTCGGCATCTTCAACCTTTACGCCAGTTTTGAACTCCTGCTGACCCGAGATCGCGGCCAAGTTCACAGGGCTGCCTTTGACGATGTCACCCACCCCCACCGCAATGACTCGGGTTCCCTTCGCTTTCAACGCGTTGGCAGAGTAGATCGATGCCTCTACCTCAGAGATACGTGTCGCCTGCGTCAGTCCGTATGGCTTCGTTCCGTGTAGCGTGGGCAGACCATCTGTGACAACGATCGCAAGATCGAACTGGTTGGCGTCGGTTACAACTTGATACAGGCCTTGATCCCAGTTCGTGCCCACTGCGGTCTTGTATCCGTTGATCCGCTTCGTCATGTTCGCGAGATGGGTCGCATCATCGACAGGAGCGAGCGGGTAGTTGGCCGCTGTCGACGCAGGTGCCAGGTCAGCGAAGGTGAAGACCCCCACAGACGAACCAGTACCTGAGAGCGCATCGAGGAACCCTGTCGCGGCTGACTTGAGGCGAGGTAGGTTGCTCTTCTTCGTGATCGGATCCGGATTGTCGATCGATCGCGAGAGGTCGAGTACGAGCGCGACGTTGAGCCCAACACGGCACCCGAGGTCAGAGTTTTTGCGCGAATTTTGCCAAACCCCCAAGGAGTTTCGCTGTGGCACTGCTCCAGTGCCGACAGGGGCGCCATCCATAAAACGGCTGTCGTCGTCGTCCCATCCTGCGGGGTAGTCAACCCGTCCCGATTCGTAAGTGCGTCCGGGGAACAACCGCTTAGGCGTCAAAAATTCGTATCGTTGTTCGAAGTTCGGCTTGTTGTCCTTACCAGTACGAATGATGGGGTTTGCGTACCACCCGCCGTTCGCACCCACGGCGTCAGACTCGATCTGAGCAATCACAAGCCTCGTTGAGTGGTTCTTTTCGCCCACACCAGTTTCGGGCACGATGAAGGAACAGTGGCCGTCGGCGTCTGAGGTGCACGTAGCCCACGATTCGAGGATGGGCTGGTCCATCCAGTTATTCGCAGTCTTCGTGTGGAGGCGAAGCTTGATTCCCTCGAGCGGTGCTACACCGGTCGGTACGTTGGCGGCTCGGTCTCCACCCACCTTCACCATGATCACCGACTCGTTGGCCGCTTTGTCGGGCACAGGAACAGCACGCGAGGTGCCTTCGGTATTTGCCGCAGCGGTCGGAGACTCCTCCCACTCAACATCCATCGGTTCTGTTGCGGCCAGCGGCTCTGCGCTGTCGTTCGAATCAGCGAGAGCGTCTTCACTCGCGACACCATCCGCGCCCGTCCCACTCGGTCCCTGATCCGGAGCAGAATCACCAGCACCGTCACGCTCAGCGTGGTCAGGAGCGCTCGCGCCCTGAGTCGCCTGCACGCCATCTGTGCCCTGTGAGCCGGGCACAGCGTCGGCCGCGTCAGGCACGTTCATGCCGAGCAGCCCCAGCAGCAGGGGCAAAGCCCACAGCGCCGCCAGCAGTGACGAGCGCGAGGTGCGCTTGACACTGTGACGCGAGTGGTCAGGGGAAAAGTTTGAATGCATGAGAACACCTCTAAGTTCGCGAGTTCCCATGCCAGAGTCCCCGCGCGTAGCCGACGAAGTGCGCGGAGGGCAGCACAGATTCACCCGATGCAGAGGGCATCGCCTGTGTGTGGGCCGCGGCATGACTAATCTGGCCGCTGGCCCGTCCTCCCCGACGAAGTAAAACTTTACTCTCGGAGAAAACAACGGGATCGCCAAAATCGCGCCCAAAAGTCGACAGTCAACTTTTGGGCGTTCTCGCGGACCTAGCCCGACTTGGACAAGACTCGAACCGGTCACGATTTACGGACGCTTGGGCCCGTCTGCACCGCTTCGCGGTACGCTTATATGCTGTTCACGATCTAGGGGCATGCCCATGCCTCGCGGTATTTCAGCTGGGGAACGGTGCCGCATGCCACACAAGTTTGAGCTCAAGAATGAGGCGTTCGCTGAGTGTTCGCAGGTTTTCGACAACCACGCGGCCGACACCAAACGGGTCTCCCACGATATTTTGCAGTTTGTACAGTCGCTGCCCGCACAGGCACGGCACTGGTCGCTCGGCGAACAGCACGACGCCAATACGTTTCGGGTGGAGCATCTCACCGGCCCGTGGGCATCTGACTATGCGTGGCGCGAGCATTTCACGCGACAAGAAAGCGCTGGCGCACAGCACCTTGAGATTTTCGGGCTCTTTCCACATTTTGGGCGCTTCGGTTTCGAGGGTTCCGACCTCAAAGACACTGCCGCGTTTATTCACGCGGTGTCACGCTACCGACTCGCGCGCGGGCTGTTTAGCGCGCCGCTGCCCGCAGCGGCGCTACCGTTTCTTGCGCCGTTTGCTGAGGCGGGCGCCGAGTTTCGCCTACATCAGCGCATGCCCACGTGGATGTGGGTTGACTCTGGCACCACGGTCGCTGTGCCAACGACACCCGGCGTGCGCGACCGCGGTGACGTCACTGTCATTCACAGCCCCGTGCTCGCGCACGCGGCACGTGAACTCTTTCGTAGGCTCTGGCTTACGAGCTTCTCGATCGACGACCCGACGCGTGCACCCTGGTATGCCCTGCTTTCGCTATTGAACGAGGGACACACGATCGCGTCGGCCGCCGCGAAGCTTGGTGTCAGCGCCCGCACCGCCCGACGCAAGCTCGATAGCGCAATGGAGCACTACAACACCGATTCCTTCTTCACACTCGCAACCGCATGGGGTGCAGATACAGCAGCGCACCCGCCCATTTTGCCGCATCACGACGTGGGCGTTACACCGCCCTCACGGGCAAGGGAAACACCATGATCTCCCCACAAGACCAAGAGCTTCTGCTCAAACTGCTGCGCAACAGGCCAGGCCACGTAGCTGACCTCGCCTGGCTCACAGGACTCTCACGCACCGACCTTGACGCTGCACTTGAACGACTCGAGCACGCGGGCTATGTTGCGCGACGAGGCGACGAGCTACTCACCCATTCACCGGCCACCGTGAGCCTCGAATCCATGCGCAGGGTTCTTGACGACTACGTTGCCGCTACCCAGCGTCTCGCGAACGACGTGCAGGCGCTCACCGAAAGACTTCTCGACAGCCTGACACAGGCCAACACCATATCGGGCGGCAGCGCCCACCCCTACCCCGTCGAAACATACTCCGGCATGCTTGCGGGCCCGCAAGCGCTGCAGAGCATGATCTCCCACGACCCCGCCCGCGCTGACGTCATTGGCCTGCTGCCCGCTCTCCCGCCGCCTCCCATGGGCCACGACATGCAGCGCGACCTGTGGGCAACATTCGCGCTTGCCCCCCAGCGCTCTCGCATTCTCGTGCCGGAGTCGCCCGACGCACTCACGCTCGAAGACATGGCTGACGGCTTCGCCCAGAACAGCGAGGTGCGCACACTAACCGAACCGCCTTCTTGGATCTGGGCAGATCTACACTCTGGTCGCGTCGCATTGCCGGTCGTGTGGGGCGAATCGTTTCCGGCGTCCGTAACAGTTGTCGAGCACCCCGCCGCCACGCGTCTCATAGCCACCCTCTTTGATCTGCTGTGGGCGACAAGCAGCCCGATCATAGTGCCCGATGACGTGCCCCTCTGGGTGCCGGTGATGCAGCACATGCGTGACGGTCTCAGTCTCGACGAGGCCGCCGAACGCCTCGAGATCAACCCTCGCAGCGCGCGCCGACGGCTCGAACGCGGCATGCAGCACTACGGCGTCGATTCGATCTTCGCGCTCGGGGTCGCTTGGGCCCAGGATCCGGATCAGGGGTAGGCTCTACGCCTCGGCCGCTCGCTGAGCGCCGCTCAGTTGACGCGGCTCAGGTGACGGGGCTCAGTTGACGCGGCTCGCTGAGCGCGGCTCAGTTGACGAGTCGGCATCAGAACGACGAATCAGCACGGTAAATACGCATTTTCGATGCCGACTCGTCATTTCGATACCGACTCGTCGTCCCTCTGCAACCAGAATAGAGTCATGTTCGGAATCGATGTGCATGACCCGTGGCGGTCCCCTGAGCCCACGCTCCTGCCCGTGCCACAGACGACACGCGGGTTTGTCGTGCGGGTCGATCTGCTCCACACGAAGCCGCCCGTGTGGCGGCGCCTCGAATTGCCTGGAGACATCAAGTTGCCGCAGTTGCACGATGTGCTGCAGGCTGCGATGGGGTGGACCGACAGCCACCTGCACAAGTTTCGCACCAGCGATGAGCGCAACGCACCCGAGTTTCTCACCCCGTTCGACTTCGAAGAAGGCGAAGTGGGGGTCGCTGAGGACGGGGTACGCTTCGACCAAATCGTTGCCACCGTGGGCGATCGATTGTTTTACGACTACGACTTTGGCGACAATTGGCAGCACTGCCTGCGCGTCGAAAAAGTACTCGAGGCTGCGCCCGAGAACATCACGTGCACGGCCGGCAAGCTCGCCTGCCCGCCAGAAGACTGCGGCGGCACATGGGGTTACCAAGAGATTGCCGAGTGGGTGCGCGGCGACTACGCTGACGACCTTCGACCCGAAGTGTTCGAGAGCACTGAGCGCGGTCAGATGTGGCTGCCGCACGGGTGGCACCCCGAAGCGTTCGACCTCGCAGAGACAAACAGAATGATCGCGGTAGAGTGCGCTGAAATTTCGGCCGTCACCGCCGAGCTAGGAGCGTTGCTGACACACGCGGCAAGCAGTGGATCACGCACGCTGCGCGACCTGCTCTCGCTACCGATTTACCACTCAGACAGCCAGGCCCAGCCCCTCGTGACCGCCGAAGACGCTGACCGGTTAACAGCACCGTTTCGCGTACTACTCGACGTCATCGGCGAGAGCACACCGCTCACCGCGGCCGGGTACCTCAAGCCCGTGCACGTCAAACAGATCGCCGAAGAGTCCGGGGTAACCGAGTGGTGGTTCGGGCTCGTCAACCGCGAGGATCTCACCGCTCCCGTAGCGCTTCTGCGCGACAGCGCCCGAGCGTTAGGGCTCGTGACAGTGCGCAAGGGCAAGATTTTTACCACCCAGGCAGCCAAACGATGTGCGGGCAACCCCGAGGCGCTCCTCACACACATTGCTAGGCGGCTGCCGCTTGGCAAACCCGAGTACGAGCAGCACTCGGGGTGGATCGCACTCGTCGTTGCCGGGAGCGAAGCACCTATCGAGCAGTGGCGTGAAGCGATCAGCGAGATGATGTTCGAAATCGGTTGGCGCGATGGTAACGATCGGCGCGCCCTGCCGTCTCCGATGAGCGGCACGCTCGATGTACTCACACTTCTCAACGGGTACATGCGTAAGGGGTGGAACGCGGCCGGCACCGACCCCGCCGTGGCAGCGTTCGCACGCCGGGTCGTGCGCGGCGATTAGCACCGCCGAGCCGCGGGTGTGCCCAAACATGCCACGGGGCCGGATCCTTCCCGATCCGGCCCCGCGCCTAGCCCAGCAGTCCTAGCCCAGCAGGCCTAGCCCGCTAGTACCTAAACGTCGCGAGCCCGTCGCCGTCTGGAGCGCTCAGCGTGCGCAGCGTGCCCGACGAAGCGAGCGTCGTGATGAGCGCGCGGTTCGCGTGCGCACGCAGCACGGGGTCGGCGATGCGCGCATCGTCACGCGGCAGGTAGAGCGTGTCGACTCGGCCTTCACCCGCCGCCTGCGCGATCTCGACGAGGTCGAACGCGCCCTTGCCGTTGTGGGCGAGGGAGCGGGCGCGATCCTGCTCTTCAGCCTCGTGCGCGCGGTCGTTGTCGCGCAGCAGATGCCAGGCGGCCGAGCGCAGGTCGTCGGGCAGTGCGTGCTCGGGGTTGCCCGCGATCGCCTCGCCAAAGATCGCGGGGTAGTCGCAGGCCTGCTTGAACAGCGGCAGGTATTCGGCGACGGCAGCGAGCACGAGCGGCTGCGAACGCGCCGTGCCCAGCCGCGCCCCGACAGCCTTGCCGACCGCGTGAATGTACTTCTCGATGAGCAGCTGCTGCAGGTCGCCGGTGTGCCCGTTCGAGTAGGGGGCATTGGCGCCCGGGCCCGCCGACCGCACGTCGATCGTGCGCTCGGGCAGCTCTTCAACAACCTCGTCGAACGACGCCGGAATGTTCTCGAGCGGCAGCTCCTCGACCGTGTTGCGGGTCGCGTCGAACAGGCGCACCGCGCCCTTCGCGAGCGCGAGAATGTAGGTCTTGCGGTCGCTCGCGAGCACCGGGGCGAGCGGCAGCATGTTGAAACTGTCTGCGACGGTGAGGCTCTCGTGCACCGCGATCGGAATGCGCACCGCGTGGCAGAACCCCTCGGCTACGAAGATGATGAGCCCGCGGCTCTGCAGCCGCCAGTACGACGTGTCGGCTGCGATCTCGGCAACCGGCGCGAGCATGCTCGCGGCGTCAGCTTCGCTCACGCCGGCCGATTTGAGATGCGCGCGGGCGTCGCGCACCTGGTTCTTCAGGGTGAGCGCGCCGATGTTCGCCTGCGCGCCTGTCACGTCGGTCGGCACGGTGAGTGTCAGCTTGGGGCCCGCCTCGGCCCCGCGCCGAAACACGATGTCGAAGTCGAGGGCGTCGACGATTCCCTGGGACGTGTGTGTCATGTAATGCACCTTTCCGCGTGAAATACGACGGGGGTCGCCCACTACGGGACCCCAGTGTCCCCAGCCTGCAGCTTGAGGCCTGGTGCCTCCCAATACTCCCAGGGATCCGGATCACTGCACAAGGCCTACCGTGCTTCGGTGCCGTTGGGGCCCCGGCTTCGGCCGCTTGCGTTCTCGTCTCGCGCGTCAGTGGTGAGTTTCTCGGCTTGTGCGACGATGCTGCGGCTCATATTACGAAA
Source organism: Leucobacter faecis (assembly GCF_054456695.2). NCBI lineage: Bacteria > Bacillati > Actinomycetota > Actinomycetes > Micrococcales > Microbacteriaceae > Leucobacter > Leucobacter faecis. The sequence goes on along the minus strand of NZ_JBTJER020000014.1, from coordinate 21,524 downwards.
TATGAGACCGTGGAATGGCAGCATGCTTAGCCAGTAGAGCCTGCCCGCAAGACCCTGGGGGATGAAGGTTGCGCGTTGCCAGTACCTCGTCTCGTCTTTTTCGGCTTCAACGCCGAACTCAAGCCAGGCCTGACCGGGCACTCGCATTTCGGCTCTGAGCCTGAGTAGCTTGTTAGGGATCACTTGCTCAACTCGCCACACATCGACGGCGTCACCCGCCCTGAGATTTACGCGTGAGCGCCGACCCCGTTTGAGCCCGACCCCGCCCTGAAGCCGATCGATTACACCCCGCAGCGACCAGAGCAGCTGAGGTGAGTGCCACCCCTGTGCGCCCCCGATTTGTGAAATCACAGACCACACATCCTCTGCAGCCGCGCGTGAGTGCTGGGTACGCTCGTCGGTGAAAACCGTTCGGCCTGACCAGCCCGGGTCACTCGGCAACAGGTCACTCGGTAACGGCTCGCTCGATGCTCTCGGCACCCGGGCGTCGACCCAGCTCGTCTCGACGGAATCCCCTTCGATACGGCCGAGCGCAAACTTCACTGCTCGTCGGTACGGGGTGAGGCCAGGCTCTGGTCGCTCGATCCACTGGTCGACATCGTGTTCGAGCATCACACAGTCGTGCTGCAATGACTCGACGAGCGGGCGGGCAATCTGGCGTGGCACCGGCGTTACAAGCCCCACCCAGTGAGAGGCGAGCCGCGGTGTGAGGACAGGCAACGAGGCGATGTGCCGCTGTGGGAGCCCGGCTTCGAGTGCGTACCCGTTCATCATTTGGCCGTACCGCAGCACGTCGGGCCCACCAATGTCTAACGTTCTGTTCAAGTCATCTGGTATTCGAGCCGCGGCAAGCAAATAGTAGAGCACGTCACGGATCGCAATGGGTTGGATAAAGTTGCGCACCCATCGTGGCGCAGGCATGTACGGCAGCACCTCTGTAAGGTGGCGCACCATCTCGAAAGAAGCCGACCCTGAGCCGATGATTACACCGGCTTGCAGCACGATTGTGGAGACACCCGAGCAAAGAAAGATGTCACCAACCTCGACACGTGAAGCGAGGTGCTCTGAGAGTTCACCGTCTCGCGGGTGCAATCCGCCCAGGTAGATCGCCCGTTGCACGTGAGCGCTCGCAGCTTCGCCGATGACATTACGAGCAATCATCCGATCTGCGTGTGCGAACTCCTTGCCCGCAGTCATGGAATGGACAAGAAAGTAGAGCGTGTCTACGCCGCGCAAGGCCTGGCGCACTGCGGCAGAATCAGCTGCATCTCCAACCCTGATCTCGACTTGCGACGCCCAGGGCATCCCAGCAGCACGGTCACGGTCTCGTGTCAGCACTCGCACTCGGTAACCCGCCGCAAGTAGCCTGGGTACGAGCCTGCCGCCGACGTAGCCAGTTGCTCCAAACACGAGCACGAGCGGCGCAACCCCACCGAGGGAATTCGCACGCAATGCTCGTTCTTGACCTGTCGGAAAGCTGAGGTCAGCCTCTTCTGCAACTCCAGAAGTTGGCTGCGGCTTCATTCGTTCCATACTGACACCCCTTAGCTTCGACTCGACAGGCTGAACTAATCCGTTGTTGGAGGTTTTACTGCGTTCCAGGCTGCCCGATCGCCGACTATGCCCCGAGTAACCTCGTCAAGGAATCGGGCGACCACTAGTCTCTCTGCGCTCGAGAGCTGCGCAGCAGCGTTGAACCGCCTCGCCTGCTGGCGGCCCACCGATCTCTGTACGAGCGCGCGGGTGGCGGGCGACACTTCAATCTGAATGCCTCTGCGGTCGTGTGGATGGAGCGATCGAGACAGGTGCTCTGCCCGCTCGAGTTTATTGAGCAGCTTCGTAATCGAGGCCGCCGAAACCCGTAGGTAATCGGCCAGCATGCTAGGTGAGACGATGCGGTCCCCCTGCTGCTCAGAAACAACAAACTGCAGCGCCCGCATATCTTGTGCAGACACGCCGAGCGCGACGCGCGCTGATTCAGTCAGAGTGCGCTCTGCATTGCGCAGATGCGCGAGCCCGTTCACTACTTGGAGAACTTCTTCTACCTGCTCCTGCGACATGCCGGGAACTTCGAGTTCCTCGTTCTCTGCCGACGCATGCACGAGGCGGTCAACGCCTTGTTCACTGTGTGAATCATTCGCATCTGCACCGAACGTGTTCATGCTCGAGCCCCCGAAACAGTCAGTTGGAAGTGCATCATTTACTTTCCTTTGGTTTACTATAGCCTAAAGTCAATGAAATATTGAAGGCGCGCAGCCGTCTCAACAACGCTTGGAGGATCAATGCCACTAGCAGAACGCGTCGTGCTGCTCGACAAGGACGGCAGCCCGATAGGCGAACGAGCGAAGAGCGACGTACACACAACCACGACTCCTCTCCATTTGGCATTTTCTTGCTATCTATTCAACGATCAGGGTGAACTGTTGATGACTCGCCGGGCCATTTCGAAGCAGACCTGGCCGGGGGTCTGGACGAACAGCTTCTGCGGACACCCGGCGCCCGAGGAGAAATTCGAAGACGCCATCAAGAGACGTGCAGCCCAAGAGCTGGGCACCACAGTCCAAGATATCCGGTGTGAGCTACCGAAATTCTCTTACCGGGCAGTGGACGCCTCAGGGATCGTGGAGAACGAGGTGTGCCCCGTATTCTCCGCCCGAATTGAGGGGTCACTCAGACCGTGCAGCAGCGAGGTGAGCGAGTGGGCCTGGGTCCGTCCCGAAGCACTCGCCACAGCGCTCCCACTGACGCCGTTTGCATTCAGCCCCTGGCTGCGTGAGCAGCTTCCGCAGCTGCATGCCCGGGGGCTTTGGGGAAAGGGCAGCATCGATGCTTGACACACAGTTTCGTGGCGAGATGACTCAGGCCCTGGTGCACGAAATCTCGTCAGAGCTAACACGCATACTCTCCGAGCGCGGCGCACAGGCAAGAGGTCTGGGAGCCGCATATGACGAACTTTGGCAGCTCGCGATCAGGTGCGTAGGGGGCGGCAAACTCCTACGCCCGCGCCTCGTCATGGGCGCATTTGATGCATTCACCGATCATCACCCTGAATCAACGGCGCACCGGGATGCCGCGCTCACCGTTGCTGCAGCGCTTGAGATCCTTCACTACGCGTTTCTCCTGCACGACGACCTCATCGACGAAGACGTGCTGCGCAGAGGACAACCGAACCTGATCGGTCATCTCGCAAACGGAACACTCGGCACACCATACCCGGACTCCTCACAAGCTCAGCGTCTGCACTGGGCCCGCAGCAGCGGTTTGCTCATCGGCGATCTTATGCTGACCATCGCCCACCAAATCTTTGCAAGAGTCCATCTGCCCGAGGCGCAGCGCATCGCATTACTCGATGTGCTCGATGCCACAGTGACTGAGACTGTCGCGGGCGAATACTACGATGTTGGACTCGCTGACCGCTGCCTAGCCCCCAGCTTGACCGCTGTGCTTGATATGACGCGCATGAAAACAGCGACCTACACTTTCGAGCTGCCCCTTCGTGTCGCCGCGATTATGGCGGGGACGGACGACCGAACTCAGCAGCAGCTGGGCACCATAGGCCGCCATTTGGGCCTCGCCTTCCAGCTGCAAGACGATCTGCTCTCTGCCTTCAGCATGAGCATGACGCACGGCAAGGACCAGTTCTCTGACTTCCGAGAAGGCAAAGAAACAGCACTCATCGCGTTTGCACGAAACACGTCAGCTTGGCCAGCGCTCGCAGAATTGATCGGAGCTCAGGATTTCTGTTACGAGTCCGGGGTTCAAATTCAGCATTTGCTCGTGGAGTGCGGGGCCAAGGGCTTCATGGAGGCGATGGTGAGCGAACGCATCAGCACCGCCATCGCCTCGTTGACTCAGGGCCCCGGAGCGCTGCCAGCCCCAGTGTGCCTTTTCTTACTCGATCTCATCGACTCACTTGACGGGCGCACAACATGACAACCCGAAGAGACAATCTCGCACCGTTTGAGAAGTACAGTCGTGCTTCAGAACGCGCGACGGATCAGATAATTCGCAGCTACTCCACATCCTTTGGTGCCGCCACCAACCTATTGGGTGCCCGCCACCGCCAGCACGTTCGAAACATTTATGGACTAGTGAGGATCGCCGACGAGCTAGTCGACGGTGTGGCAGCCGCTGCAACACTCTCCCCTGCCGCTCAAGCACACCGCCTAACCGCACTTGAGCAGGAAACAGATGCTGCCGTCTCCACTGGCTACAGCAGCAACCCCGTCGTACAAGCCTTCGCCAATACTGCTCGCCTTTCGGGCATCGACTGCGCACTTACACGCCCATTTTTTGAGTCCATGCGCATGGATCTGCCCGTAACCACTTCGTCCGCACCCTCGAACAATGCACACACTTCGCAGATGAACGAGTTTGACCCGGGTGCCCATGCAGCCTACGTCTACGGATCAGCCGAGGTAGTGGGGCTCATGTGTTTACGTGTTTTCATGCAAGGTCAGGCACGGTCCGCGAGCGACATGTCGAGACTTGAGCACGGGGCCCGCAGCCTCGGCGCGGCATTCCAGAACGTAAATTTCTTGCGCGACCTCGCCGACGACACTGAACGTCTGCAGCGCAACTATCTCTGCGGAGATGCCCCCTTCACTGAAGCCCTCAAACAAGAGTGGATCGCAACGATCCGGGCACAACTCGCAGAAGCCAACGCAGTCCTGCCGCTGCTCCCAAGCGATGCGCGGGTAGCAGTGGACTGCGCACGTCGTTTGTTTTTGCGGCTGACGAACAAAATCGCTGCGATGCCCGTGGATCAGCTACTCACACAACGTGTCAGAGTTTCGAATCCCGCGAAAGCGTTACTTATTGTCCAGTCCATTTACCCCAGGCGAAAGCTGAGTAGAGTATGACTCGCACGATCGTTATAGGTGGCGGCGTTGCGGGTTTGGCTACCGCCGCTTTACTCGCGCGTGAGGGCCATCGCGTACGTTTGCTGGAGCGCCACGACCGCGTCGGCGGTCGCGCCGGCACGTTCCAAGACCAGGGGTTCAGGTTCGACACCGGGCCGTCGTGGTACCTCATGCCCCGGGTGTTTGAGCACTTCTTTGAGCTCCTCGGAACCTCGAGCGCAGAGCAGCTCGATCTTCGCACCCTTGACCCCGGATATAGCGTTTTCTCAATGCCACAGGAAGATAGGCAGGTGAAGCAGCTGACCATCCCGTTCGGCCTCGATCATGTCACCAATATTTTCGAGGAAGTTGAGCCCGGAAGCTCGGGGCGTCTGCGTAAGTATGTAGAATCCGCTTCGCGCACAACCGACATGGCTGAGCGCTACTTCCTATACAACACGTTCACCAGCTTCCGTTCGTTACTCACACCCGAAGTGCTGCGAGCAGTGCCTCGCCTGATCCCGCTCCTGCTCCGATCACTCAAGCGCTTCATCGAACCACGCTTCAGCGATCCAGTACTGCGTCAAGTGCTGGGATATCCTGCTGTATTCCTCGGCACCGACCCTCGTCGTGCGCCTTCCATGTACCACCTCATGAGCGCACTCGATCTCGACGACGGCGTGCAGTATCCAATGGGAGGTTTTTGGCGGCTAGTCGGAACGATCGAACAGCTCGCTCTCGACAACGGCGTCGAGATCGTCACAGGGGCCGAAGTTACCGAGATCCTGACTCGACAAGCCTCCGGTGGGGACTTTAGTGCGAGCGGGGTGAGATGGCGGGACCAAGACGGCACAGAGCACATCGAGCATGCCAACACCGTGGTCTCAGCAGCAGACTTGCACCACACCGAGACCGCACTATTACCGAAAGCCGCCCAGAGCTTTCCAGAAAGCTGGTGGCACAAACGCCAGAGCGGGCCGGGAGCCGTTCTTGTGCTCTTAGGCGTATCGGGCAAGCTGCCCCAATTGGGCCATCATTCGCTCTTTTTTACCGACGATTGGGACGCGAACTTCGATGCAATCTTTGGCCCACAGGCCCGCATTCCAGACCCTGCGTCTGTGTATGTATGCAAGCCGAGCGCGACGGACCCGAGCGTTGCGCCAGCAGATGCAGAAAATCTGTTTGTGTTAGTCCCCGTCCCAGCAGACGCGTCGATTGGATCAGGAGGTAACGAGGGTCTCGGCAGCTCAGCAGTCGAGCAGGCCGCAGATCGCGCTATCGATCAGATCGCTCACTGGGCAGGCATCTCTGACCTGCACGATCGAATCGTAGTGCGCCGTACCATTGGTCCCGCCGATTTTGTACAGGACTATTCTTCGTGGAGCGGGGGCATGCTCGGCCCGTCCCACATTTTGAGTCAGAGCGCGATGTTTCGGGCCCAAAATGCATCGAAGCGAGTCAAGGGGCTTTACTATTCCGGCGCAACCACGGCCCCAGGGGTCGGTGTTCCCATGTGTTTGATCAGCGCAGAGCTCGTCCTCAAGCACATTCGTGGCGACAAGACAGCGGGCCCGACAGTTCCTCGCGCAGGCGGTTTCTCACCTCCCGCGCCCGCGCCAAGGGTCAAACTTAAGCGCTCAGCACAGCGAGGGCTGAAATGAAACCGATCCGCATTCGGGTGGCATTCAGCATCGATTGCACCGCTGACGCAGCGTGGAACGCCATGCACTCTTCCTCGGTAGCTGCCACCCTCTACCGCCCGCTGCTACAAATGCAGCCCACAGAACACTCGTTCTCAGCCGCGTTCGCCCCGGGAACACCCGCAGATGTGCGACTCCTCGCATTTGGCAGGCTTCCAGTTGGGCGACAACGCATCCTCATCGAAGACATCACACGCGACCAGCTCCCTCCAGGTTCTCGCACGATGCGCGATTATGGCCGTCCGCTAAGTGGGCCGCTGGCGCTCACGCGCGGCTGGAACCACGAACTGTCGGTCTGGCCAGCGGGCAATTCGACTGCGGTGTGGCACGACGAGCTCACGGTCGCTGGCATATTCGCATACCCATTGTCATTGGCGCTCTGGCCCCTTTGGCTGTGGCGCAAGACCAAGATTCGCAGGCTCGCGCACGCTTGGCGCCGGGGCGCGACCGTCACGGACCGATAGCCAGCGAACAATCCGCAGCAGCACAAATGCCCAGGTCACTTAGAAAAGAAACGAAACGGCATGTTCTTCATTCCTGATTCAATGCAATACGTAGCCCTCATGTTGGCCTGCCTCCTGTTGACAGTACCCCTCGAGATAGTTCTGGGTGCGCGCGTGTATCGTCGGCCGCTGCGGCTCTTGCAAGCCGTTCTCGTCACGGTGCTGGTGTTCTCCATTTGGGACATCATCGCGATCAACGCAGGGCTCTGGAGCTACAGCGAACGCTTCACCACCGGTCTGATGCTTCCGTTTGCCCTGCCGCTCGAAGAACTCATCTTTTTTGTGGCGATACCACTGTGCGGGCTGCTCACGTATGAAGCTGTGGGGAGAGTCCTCACATACTTCAAAAAGGTCGTGCACCGCCGCACCCGTTCACATCAGGAGAATGAAAATGCTTGAGTACACCCTGGCCACGATGGTCACGATGGTAGCCGTGGTGCTCTTGGAGGTGCTGTGGTTGCGCACCGGAATCTTTCGGACTGCACAGTACTGGATTTCTCTGTTGATCATGTTCTCGTTCCAGGTACCTGTCGACGGCTGGTTGACGAAGCTTTCAAATCCAATCGTGATCTACAATCCAGACACGATGCTCGGCATCCGCTTCCCTTGGAACATTCCCATCGAGGATTTTGGTTTTGGGTTCGCCATGCTCACACTGACGATCTTGATTTGGAAATCGGCAGGGCGGGGCGCTCGCGAGGCGCGAGCTACCGATGCCCCGGCATTAACAAAGCGAAAGGATGTTTAACGTGCCGACGTCCAAATTCCACCGGGATCGTCGGGCAGTGCACTTTCCCGGTTCACAAGGAGCTTCGCAGCCGGATCGGCCCCGGCGTGTAGTCGTCATCGGCGGCGGCATCGCAGGCCTGGCCGCAGCGAGCGGTCTCATCGAGCGTGGCGTCTCCGTCGAACTCATCGAACCCGAAGAAAACCTTGGCGGCCGCGTTCGGGCTTGGAACGTCAGTACGCCAGCGGGTGACGTCAGTATGAGCCGCGGGTTTCATGCGTTCTTTCGTCAGTACTACAACCTTCGCAAACTACTCAGCCGGGCCGACGACCTTTCAGAGATCCTGAGACCTGTGGCAGATTATCCAGTGGTTAGCGCCAACGGTGACCGCGATTCGTTTACGCGCATCCCTCGCACACCACCCTGGAATTTCATTTCCTTTGTGCTCAAAAGCCCCACGTTCACGGCTCGAGATCTCACCAAGGTCGATATCGATACCGCTCTGTCACTTCTCGACGTCGATTTTCCTAAGACCTACGCCGACCTTGATCACGTCAGCGCTTCAGACTTTCTCGACAAGTTGCGCTTTCCGGACAGGGCACGCCACCTCGCGCTCGAGGTGTTTGCTCGCAGCTTCTTTGCCGATCCGCGCGAGTTTTCTGCTGGTGAGCTTGTAGCGATGTTTCATAGCTACTTTCTGGGTTCTGCTGAGGGTTTGCTGTTCGACGTGCCACGCGATGATTTCAACACCGCGATATGGAAGCCGCTCAGTGCGGCGCTCGAACGCCAGGGTTTGCAGCGAGTGCGCGGGTCAGTCGCACACATCGAGCACTGCCCCGAGCAGAAAAACTGGTGCGTAACCCTTACAGGTGGCTCCCGCTATGAGGCAGACGCAGTAGTTCTTGCAGCGGGCCCGCAGGCAACGAGAGAGATCGTGACCGCGTCACAGCTCGAGGCCCACAGCGAGAAGGCGCACTTATGGAAGCAACGGGTAGAAGCTACCCAGGTCGCACCACCCTTTGCAGTACTGCGACTGTGGCTTGACGGCCCAGTCAGTCAAGATCGTCCGCCTTTCCTGGGTACAGCTCGCTTCGGACCCCTCGATAACGTGAGTGTGCTCGAACGGTTCGAAGAAGGGGCTCGCGCTTGGGCCGCGGCCAATAACGGTAGCGTCGTAGAGCTTCACGCTTATGCACTTCCGGGTGACTTTCGGGGAGACACGGCGCAAGAACAAGCGCTGGTGAACGAGCTGCGCGCAGAACTTGCTCGCGTATATCCAGAAACCGCGGCGCTTGGCGTCGTCGCTGAAGAACTGCTCATCGAACGCGATTGTGCATTGATCGGCACTGAGTCTTGGCAGGATCGCCCAGAAGTGGCGACCCCGTTACCGGGGCTCATGCTCGCAGGCGACTGGGTGAGATGCGACCTGCCCATCGCACTCATGGAACGTGCCGCCACGACAGGCTGGATAGCCGCGAACAATCTGCTAGAGGCTTGGGGGGTGAAAGGGCACGATCTGTGGAGCGCGCCCTTGAAAGGCCGGCACTGGTGGCCCAGCGCTGCACGAAAGCTTATAGCTCGCGTGCCGGGCTCTCGAACCGCAGGGTGAAGCCGCGCAGTTTGTAGCCTTGCACGAGCGTGTCGAATTCATGATCCGGCTCTCGCTCGAGCGTCGCTCCCGCGGTCAATAGTGACCTCACGAGAGCGTCAGTTTCGAGCAGAGCGAGGTGGGAGCCTGGGCAGCGATGGGGCCCATCGCCGAAGCTCAGCCCGGTGCGTTCAGACGCCGCGAGCTGCCTGGCCGGGCAGGCAGCTTCAGGGTTCGGCTCAAACACCTGCGGGTCACGATTTGCCTGCCGCACGTTGACGTCAACGAGCGCCCCCTCGGAGTGCGGGCACTCGGTCGTTGAAGCCTGCACACGCCGGTAAATGTGCGCGACGGGCGGTTCGAGGCGAATAATTTCGCTCAGAATGGCGATGCGCTCTCGATAGTCACCCTTGAGATACTGCGCACGCAGGGACTCTTCGCGCAAAAGATACAGCATCGTCATGCTCATAAACTCGCGCGTTGTGACCATTCCCGCGGTGCCATACGTCAGACACTCCATGAGAATCTCGCGGGGGCGGTAACCCTGCTCAAGAAGGTGACCGATCACATCGTCTTGCGGCACACGTCGGTGTGCCCGAATCGCGGGTCGTACATCTTTCATATAGAAGGTGAAAAGGGGTGTGAGGGCGTTACGTGCGGCCCGTATCCAGTCTTTGCGTGTGCGTCCGTGATCGCCCCGGGTGTGATCGACTTCGGGCTGTCGAAAAAACGCTTCAAGTCGTTGTGCTAAAGCGGGAACGCTGCTCTGAGTGAGCCCCACGATCTCTGACGCCACCCGCACCGAGAAGTGCAGCGCGAGCTCATCGAGTGCGCAGCCGCCCTGCTGCTGCACGCCCGCAACATACTCCTGCGCGGTACGCTCAATGAACGCTCGATGTTTCATCTCCAGCGTTCGCGGGCTGAAGAACCGCACGAGCTGCCGACGGTGCTCAAGGTGTTCGTCACCATCATCGATTAGGATCGGTCGCCGAGCGAAGAATCGTTGCGGAATACGCTCAGCAGTGAACCCAGCCTGAGTGGTAGCGCGCTGAGCCCGCAGCAGGGTTTGGCTCTCACGCATATTCGTAAGCGCAATGACTTCTTGCTCGGCTCCTTGCCGCTCAGACAAAGTGCTCGCCTAAACTTCGACAGACGCGCGCAATGCACGGGCTGCGCGCGCCCTGTACCAGTGCGTCAGTTCGATGACCGCACGCAGTACGTTTTCAGGCCGCTCCGTGTCCTCGAGATCTGCAAATGTGCTGCGGTAGCCCGCGGGTGTTGCACCGGCCGACTGACGCAGGACTTCGTGTCCCATCGTCCACTCAGAAAATCGGCGTTCGTGAACGGGCGTTTCGAGGAGCACCCGTAGGTTCGTGTGGCGAGAGTCCGCGCATATCTCACGATATAGGTCTTTGATACTGCGCTCTGGCCCTTCAATGTACTGAAAGAATTTCCCCTGGCGAAATAAGAGGATTCCGGTGATGCCGCGAATCGTGTTCTTTCGCCGGGCGGTGTGCAAGATGTCGTCGAGCGTTGCCTCGTCAACCCCGCTCACTGCATCGCTCGAATACATGAGGGCAAAGAGCTGCCCGCTGGTTACAGTATCGTTTCGGTTCAACTCAGCTCCTCCCCACGTAATGCCAACAATCCGTCACGTTGTGCATGCTCTATGAGGCACGCCTGGGCCGCCTCGAGCGAACTGAACAAGCCCACCTGTTCTGACTGAGCGTTGCACACCTGAAAAATGTCGCTCTCTATGCGATCGACAAATCCTAAGAACCTCATCGACTGTGTGGCGACGTAAAACCCGTCTTCCACGCACGCCCAGACAGCGTGTGCCTCCTCCGAAGAGCGAGATGATTCAGTCTCCACGTCGCTCCATCTCCTCACATGCCGTCATTACACCCACTGTTCAGCGTAGCAGCGGAGGTTTCATTTCAGCTGCGCCTCGACAGGACCTTCACGAAAGCGCGCCCCGCTCTCACGCAGGGTCCGGAGAGCCTTCGGTCCAACCCCGTGCAGCGCGAGCAGCTCCTGTTCAGAATGGGTGCCTAATTGGCTCAGCCGGGCGACGCCGATCGACTCGAGCGCAGCTCGAGCGGGCCGCCCGATCTGGGGAAGCTCGTCAGAGACCGACTCAACCCTGTGCGAGATCACGCGCGTAATGAGGTCGATAGGCAGTGGTTCTGTGAGCGGCAACTGCACCGAACCTTTGCCCTGCACGTAGGGCGCGAACTCTTCTGCAAACGCCGCTTGGCCAGCCGGGGTTGCGTAGAGCCCGATGTGCTGTTTGAACCCGCCAAAGTAGATGACTGGGTGGCCGTTGAGCTTGTACCCGATGAGGCCGTAGCTCATTCCCTCGGCTGCGGCGGGGCAGCGCTCACGAACGAGGCCTCGAAGCGTTTGAAGGCGCTGCTGCGTCTGATCTGGAAACTGCGCAAGGTATGCAAGTACATCATCGGACATGGGTGCAGCCTAATTCCCCAGGCTTGAACGGCCAAGCACAGCGACCTGCCCGCTCAGACTTCACGACGCCCGCGTCTTCTGGAGCTTACAGCGCGGCCGTCGTGATGGCGACGAGCGGGTCGGTGGTGGGGGCGCCCGTGGGCGAGCCGCCCGCCTGCTCCACGGTCACCGCGATCGTGTCGCCCGACTCGAAGTCACTCAGAAGCGCAGGCTCGCTCCCGTCTGCGAGCACGCCCGCAGAAATCGGCGTCTCACCGCGCACGAGCCACACCTCAAAGTCTTCGCCGCTGGGCAGCTGCGGCAGCCCATCGGTCACAAGCAGGGCACGGTCGAGACCCTGCGACCAGTGCAGGGTCGCTTCGCCGCCGCCGGCAACCTCGGCGGTCTGCTGCTGCGCGTCACCCGCCCCGGTCACTTCGGCGAGCGCGACCACCGCCGGATCCTCGTGCGTCACCGATCCCAGCAGCTGCGGGCCGAGGGTGATCGCCGCGAACACCGCGAGCGATGCGGCGAGCGCGAACGCACCGGCCACCCACATTCTGCGGCGGCGGCGAACGCGCCGATGCCGAATCGGGGCGGAGCCGCCTGGCTCAGTCGCAGCGGGCTCCGGGCCACCAGTCGCGGGCTCGGGCAGCGCAGGCCCGACGGCCGCGGCCGCACCCGCACCCGCACCCGCACCAGATTCCGCCTGCTGCGGCAGTAGCGCGATCTGGTCGAGCAGGCTGGCGCGCAGGCTCGCGGGCGGCTCGGCGCCTGGCACCGCGTCGCCGAGCGCGGCGGTCGTCTCGAGATCGTCGTCGACGATATACCGCCACTCGGGGTGCTCAGTGAGCGCCCGTGTGAACGCGGCCTCGTCTGCTGCGCTGAGCGCGTGCAGGGCGTGGCCCGCCGAAAGCTGTCTAAACTCCCCTAGATTCATGACACCACCTCCAGGGTCTTGCGCAGGCGTGTCAGCCCGTCGCGCATGCGCGTCTTCACTGTGCCCAGCGGAACACCCAGCAACACTGCAATCTCGCTCTGCGAATAGCCCCCAAAGTAAGCGAGCACGAGCGGTTCACGCTGCGCTTCGGGCAGCGCGTGCAACGCCTCAGTGGCCTGCGCCCCGTCGACGAGCAGCTCGACCTGTTCGTCGATCGGCTGACCCGGCGTGCCCAGCTCACGCAGCCCAGCCCGCTCATCGCGGCCCGCCGCGGCGTGCGCCGATCGCACCCGGTCGACCGCGCGTCGGTGCGCGAAGGTGAGCACCCACGCGCGCGCACTCCCCCGATCCGGATCAAACGAACGCGCTTGCTGCCACACCTCGAGAAACACCTCCTGCAGCACTTCCTCGCTCTGGGCGTGATCGATGAGCACGCGCCGGATCAGGCCGAGCGCCCTCGCCGACAGCATGTCGTAGAGGGCGGCGAAGGCCCGCTGGTCGCCGGTGGCGACCCGGGCGAGGGCCGCGTCGGCAGGGTCAGCGGCCGTCCCGTCTTCGGGAATGTCGCAACCGTCGATCACCATCTCCTTCAGCATGCCGTACTCACCCGCTTTCTGCGTGTTTTGCCGGGCGATTCTTAGCCGAATGTGAATGAGTACACTTCGACCCCGACGGGCACCTGCACCTCGAGCGTGCCCGCGGGCGGCGAGTCTTTGCCGAGGAGAGCGTACGAGCGCGGTGTGCCCGAGACCTTGACGGTGCGCTCGCCGGCGGCGTCCGTGACGCGCAGGCTGCCCTCGCCCGCCACGACCATGCGCACCTCACTGGCGCGGTAGTTCAGCCGAATGGCGGCGGTGTCACCGGGCGTCGCGGGGTCGGCGAGGCCTGCGGGGCCTGCGGGTGTCGCGTACTGGCTCTCGACCCGCCAGGAGCCGTCGAGCGCGAAGGAGTCTTGGGGCTGCTCTTGCGGCAGCGTGAACTCGTTCACCCCCGCACCGTAGTCGCCGGGCCCCGCAAAGTTCACGTCTTTCGCGTAGCCGAGAAACGTCTCGGGCGTCGTCGTGCCCACCTGCGGGGTGGTGTCTTTCGTGTCGGTCGTGTCGGGGAGTTTCACCGTCGGGTCTGCGTCTTTGAGCAGCTGCCTGATCATGCGCTCGGTGGAGTCGTAGTTGCCCTCACCAAACGAGATGTGGCGCACCGTGCCCTGCGCGTCGATCAGGTAGTGGGCTGGCCAGTACCGGTTGCGGTAGGCCGTCCACGTGGACAGATTGTTGTCTAGCGCGACCGGGTATTCAATGCCAAACCCGCGGGCGGCGTCTGCCACGTTCTGTGCGTCTTTCTCGAACGCGTACTCGGGTGAATGCACACCGATTACGCGCAGCCCGGCGTCGCGGTACGCGCGGTCCCACGCCACGACGTGCGGAATCGACCGCTGACAGTTGATGCACGAGTACGCCCAGAAATCGATGAGCACGACCTCACCGCGCAGCTGCGCAAGATCGACGGCGGCGCCTGCAGGCGTGTTGAGCCAGGCCTCAATGCCGCGAATATCGGGGGCGGTGCCGCAGCTCTCGAGCTCGGCCGCCCCGTTGCTGCACTGATCAAGCTCACGGTTCTCATCGGTCACGAGCCCGCCCAGGTCGAGCGCGCGCCTCGCACCCTCGCTCCCCGCGAGCTCCTGCTGGAGCCCCGCGGTGTAATCAGGAATGAGGCGCTGAATGGCCTGGGGAAGATTGAACGCGAGGCCCGCCGCGAGCGCGAGGAGGGCTGCGGCCGCGGTGATCCGGATCGCGCGTTCGCGCTTGCGAAACGCCCTGATGCGCTCGGTCAGCCCGCGCCCAGCGAGCGCGAAGGCGAGCAGCGGCAGAGCGACGCCGATCGCGAACGACACGGTGAGCGCGATCGTGCCCGCGCCGATCGTGCCGGTGGAGCCGGCGACGATGATCGCCGCGAGCACCGGGCCCGCACACGGCACGAACACTGCGCCGAGGGCGAGGCCCATGCCGAAGCCGTTGCCTCCGTCATCGACCTTGCGCCGCGGCAGCCACTGGAACGGGCGCTCGAGAATCTGCTCGACGCGAGGAAACAGCATGCCGACGCCGATCAACACAAGAACGGCGACGCCCGCCCAGCGGATCGCTGCCTGCGGCAGCGAGAAGAAGCCGAGAATAATCGAGCCCGCGAGCGTGACCGCCGTGAAGCTCAGCACGAGACCCGCGATCACGAAGTAGGGGCGGCTGCGGGGCGCCGGGATCACCTCGGGGGTTTCACCGACCCTGGCCGATTGGGCGCCCGCCGTCAAAAAGATGACCGGCAGCACCGGCAAGATACACGGCGAGATGCCGGTGATGAGCCCGCCCAGCAGGCCGATAAGCACGGTGTCCACGATGCCTCCCTTAGTTGAGAGGTATTCGGCGCCGCGGGCCGATCGGATTGCAGCAAAAAGTTTTTTGGGAATGTGCAATCCGGTTTCGCGGGGGCTCCGAATGAGAGTTAAGCCGCGGGTGACCGTGGTTCCACAACGAGGAGGACATCATGACTACCACCCGCAAGATGATCGGATCGGCTTTCGCACTCACGTTTGCTGGCGCCGTCGCGCTGACCGGTTGCTCGATGAGCGCGCCCGCCGATGAAGGCACGAAGCAGTCCCAGCAAGACACCAACAAGGAGCAGACGCCGAAGGAGGCGCCTGAGACGGAGGGCAACATGGCAGACCCGGCCGCGAACCTCGTCGGCCCCGGCTGCGCGGCCTACGCTGAGGCGGTGCCCACAGGCGACGGTTCGATCCAGGGCATGTCGCAGGACCCCGTCGCGGTCGCTGCATCGAACAACCCGATGCTCACCACGCTCGTCGCAGCCGTGAGCGGGCAGCTCAACCCGAAGGTTGACCTCGTCGACACCCTGAACGGCGGCGAATTCACCGTGTTTGCGCCAGTCGACGACGCGTTCGGCAAGATTGACGCGGCCACCATCGACGCGCTCAAGACCGACGATGGCCTGCTGTCGAAGATTCTGACCTACCACGTGGTGGCCGGCCAGATCGAGCCCGCCGACATCGCGGGCAGCCACGAGACCGTCGAAGGCCAGGCCCTCGAGGTCACCGGATCGGGCGACAACCTGAAGGTCAACGACGCGAACGTGATCTGCGGTGGTGTGCAGACCGCCAATGCCGTCGTCTACCTCGTCGACTCGGTGTTGATGCCGCCGGCTGAGTAGCAGCCACCCGCTTGCCCGGGCCTTTGTACTCTGCCCTGGCTTCGAGTTCACGAAAGGTGTGCGCCCCGACCTTGGCCTTCACGGCCAGTGTCGGGGCGGTCCTGCGTGCATGTCCTGCGTGCTGGTCCCCGTGCTGCCGCAAGCGACCGGCGCAGTTCGTTACGCGGCTCACTTCTTGTCGTCTTGCGCGTCTTGCGCGTCTTCGACGGTCAGCGGTTTTGCAAGGTCTTCGAGCGCTTCCCCCTCAGCCTTCACACCGAATAGGAGCTCGGCGATACCACCGAGGGTCATCACTACCGCGCCGATCACAAACGCGAGTGCCACGAGGCTACGGTCGCCCGAATCGATCATCCAGCCGAACAGTAGCGGCCCGGCAATACCACCGGCGGCCGTGCCCACAGCGTAGAAGAATGCGATCGCGAGCGCTCGTGTTTCCATCGGAAATATCTCGCTCGCGGTGAGATACGCAGCGCTCGCGCCAGATGATGCGAGGAAGAAACAGACCGCAAGCACACCCAAAAACAGCCACTCGTTACCGATCTTCGCAACGAACAGATACGCCAAGACGCACGCAATCACAGCAGAACCGATATAGGTCGACGAAATCATAGGCTTGCGCCCGACGGTGTCAAACAGCCGACCGAGCACGACCGGCCCGACAAAATTACTCGCCGACCACATAATGATGAAGATCGGCACGGTTGCCGCTGCTACCCCGAAGAAGCCGTGAAACAGTGTGCCGAGGTTAAATGTGACACCGTTGTAGAGAAACGCTTGGCCGATGAAGAGCATGAGGCACAGCACGGCACGTTTCGGGTACAGCTTGAACGCGACCTTCGCGATCTCACGAAACGGGATGGTGTCGCGCTGCCTCACCGTGAGTGAGTCCTCTGGTTCGGGCAACGGCTCTGACCTGTGCTCGGTGATTCCCTTCTCGATGTCAGCGACAATCGATTCGGCTTCCTCCTCGCGCCCGTGAATGAACAACCAGCGCGGGCTTTCGGGCACGTGCCGCCTCACGACGAAGACGATGATGGCCAGCACCGCCCCCACCCCGAAGGCGAGGCGCCAGCCCCAGTCTTTCGGAAGGATGTCGGTGTTGAGAAACACGAGTGATGCCGCAGCGCCAGCCACGGCACCCAGCCAATACGTGCCATTAATCACGAGGTCGGTGCGCCCGCGCACGCGAGCCGGAATCAGCTCGTCAATCGCCGAGTTGACGGCGGCGTATTCACCGCCGATACCGGCTCCGGTGATAAACCGTGCCAGATAGAAGTACCACGGAGCAAACGAAAATGCCGTCGCGACCGTCGCCGCGAAGTACACGATCAGCGTGATGATGAAGAGCTTTTTACGCCCGAACCGGTCAGTCATCTGGCCGAAGAACAGTGCGCCTAGACACGCTCCCAGCACGTAGACACCACCAGCAACACCAATCTGACCCGCGCTAATTGAAATCCCGCTGCCATCTTCCGTGAGTCTCGCCGCGACATTGCCGACCATCGTCACTTCCAGGCCATCCAGCAGCCAGACGCTACCAAGACCCACCACCACTAGCCAGTGGAATCGTGACCACGGCAGTCGATCTAACCGGGAGGGCACCTGCGTGGTGATCTTCTTTCTCACCGCTTTGCTGTTCACGAGAACCTCGCATCCACGCCCATAGCTTGGGCTTGTGGAGTCAGGCTACATCTGCCCACCCGGCCGGCCAAGCAATCGAGGGAGCCTTGACTATGAGCTGCCGGGCGGCTATCTGCGTCGCTTCAGCCAGTACCAAATACGCAGCGGAAACATGCCCAGAAACGGCGCACGTCGCCCTAGGTCGTCGCGATCTTGCTTCTCAAACTCGCGGGCGAGTGAGGCGGCCTGCGCCGAAGTTGGGTAAGTTTTCGCGCCGCTCGCCTCGTTGCAGCGAGCGCACCTCCAACACAGCTGAGGGCCTTCTGCGGAGAACTGGAGACGGTGACCAAAAATAAGACACTTCCACACCGCAGACTCCCTTCACTGCGCGACGCGGGCGAGCCCGCAAATTGGCCGCATCGACAGTCTGCCTGCCAAGAGCGGATCAGTCATCAATCAACTGCAGCGCACTGCCCTTGTGCGCCGCCACATGATCAGATTTGTCACTCTTGATTTCATATTGCGGGTCGCCCGGTGAAGCCCGGTGAGTGTGGCCCTTGTAATCAAAGTCTTTCGTGTGCACCGTAGTAATCGTGCCGGTAACGTGCCCAGCCTCAGAGTTCCAGCGCACGTGGTCTCCGACATGGAATTTGTGGGACATTGCGATTCACCTCTTTCCCACTTCATTGAAACACCGTCGCCGCAGCTCGTCTAGGGGTGGTGTTTAGCCGAATCATTCGGTAGCGCCTGTGGGCGCACATGGTCTACCCGACAGCACGGCAGGGGTGCATCACACCGGTTTGAGTTCCCCTTCAAGATCCCAAACAATCTCGACAGCGCTACGAATCATGTCGACCCGTTCTGCAACCGATGCGTTCATGGGCCGAGAACCCATCTTGACAGCAACCCAGTCAAGGCTTCCCGCTGCGGCGAGCGCAGCGTGTGCTCGTTCACGCGTAAGCAGGGACGAGGGTTCACCTGTCCCTCCTTGATCGCGGGGCGCAAACGGGGGGTGGTTGTCTTCCCAGGCAGGGCCGTAGGTGTTCTGAACTGCTGATGCACCTGAGAACACGAACCCGCGCAGGAGGCCGCTCTGCTGCGCCCGTGCAACCTGCTCGGCGACCAGGTCGGCGTCACGCAGTTCAATTGCGCACCGGCCCCAGTTCAGGGCGAGGCCGACCGTGCCGCCAACTGCCTCGAGTGCGGCAATCTCATCATCGAGCGAAAGATAGCCCTTTTCGGGGCGTTGGCCCGCGATGAGGGTGTCGCAGTGTTCAATGACCAGGTCTGCACCATTCCAATCCCACGCCGAGATCTGGGCAAGTGAATCGGCAAGCGCGTCGCTACTCCCGTCAGTCGCCAGGGGCGCGCTGTGCAGCTCAACGGAGACAACACTCGCTCGTCCTGAGCGCTGCACGAGACGTTCCACGTCGTCGCGCAAGCGCTTCGCACCGACCAACGCAAGCTCACGGCCTTCGGAGTCGACGGACGCGAGCCCAAAACTAGGGTTAGCTGCGAGGGATCCCACAGCGTGGCCGATCGCCGAAACAACGAGGTCCGCAGAACCAGGAAGATGTTCAAGCAGCCATGCATCATCGTGGGCGTGCAACTGCCCTGGCCAGGGAAGTTCCAGCCCACGCACATGATCGAGATTCAAAACACTGTCGAGGTACTCTGCTTCGAGTTGCGGTTGCCACCCGGTCAGCGACGGTGATGCAGCGTACGCTCCGACGATAATGCTCATACAAATGGCTCCTGTTTCCTTTGCTTCTGCGTTAAACACACGGACAGTGAGCGCCCGTAGGGAACAGACAATATGCATTCAACCACACTGTGAAATGGACTTCGTGTCCCGCGCTGTCCAGCGGCGGGGTGGGGCACCTTCAAGGTGTACTCGCGCATGGTCTCCCCCGAGCAACGAAAGGCTCACTCGGGCGATGCGGGAACCCTGAAAGTCGTCATCGCATCCGACTTCTCGATGGCAAGGTCGAAGTCGCCCTCAGTCATTGTTGCTAGCAGGTCTGCGGGGGCTCGCATCAACCCATCAGAAGCAGTTGGCAGATCGGTGTGTGGTGTCTGCCACCAGTCGAGGAGTGCCTCTGCCGTCTCCGTAGAGTCTCGTTTTTTACAGCGTGCAGACAACGCCTGGTTAATCTCTGCCACTGCGTCGATAATCTTGCCATCCCTGAACTGGAAAGCTGGGTAGTGTCTTGCTCCCCCAAGCTCGATCTCAATCAGCACATTGTGGTGCAGATACGTTCGGAACAATTTACGTTGTGCGGCCTTCAACGCTCGCTCCAGCTCCGGTTCGCTACGCTCTTTGTCTGACTCAGCGACTTCAGCCGCGGTAAGTGCGGACCGCGCTTCGACTGCCGTGTAAGTCTCTACTCGGTCAAGCAGGCTCGCAGCACGCCTAGGCGATCTGGGTAGCGTGAAGTCCGCCTCCCATATCTCTTCGTCTTCCCACCCTGCAGGGAACCCAAGTTGATCAAGATCAAACCGAACCGTCTTCGCCCGTTCAACAATGAACTGGGCGATCTCAAATGCATCATTTCGTTTCGGTGCGATGCTCAGTAGAAGATGCCGAACGATCAGGAGCACGCCATAGAGCTTGTTACTCACTGCCGTGTCGGCGAGTGCCGCCAAGTGATCTGTTGAATCTTTTCGCGCTTGTCCGGGTGCGTCGATAAGCACGTCGAAGGTACGGTTCCAGACGCGTCCGTAGTGTGCACAGATATTTCTCACGTGCCG
Source organism: Leucobacter faecis (assembly GCF_054456695.2). Taxonomy (NCBI): domain Bacteria; kingdom Bacillati; phylum Actinomycetota; class Actinomycetes; order Micrococcales; family Microbacteriaceae; genus Leucobacter; species Leucobacter faecis. The sequence continues at coordinate 1,193 of NZ_JBTJER020000014.1, read as the reverse complement.
GAGGCTGTTGAGCCAGTTGGCCATCGCGCCGCGGTCACCTTTGCCGTCGGCGGTATTAACCTGAAGACGTGCAGCGAGTATTTCCTGATCAATCTGGGGCATCAAGGTATAGAGGTTGCTCAGCACTCCGAACGACATAACTTCCGTCGCTACCCAGATCGGCAGGTGGGGGCCGTATTTCCTTCGAAAATGTAGAACGAAGGCGTCCCTGGCACGATTTTCATGACGATCGTACTCCGTAAGCCACTCGTTGTAAGACGTCTTCGGTTCGGATGACCCCTCGGGTACAGCATCGCGCATGGCTCCCAGTACTTGGGGTTTGCGGTGCGCAAATTTATCTACCCGCCCCAGTCGGTGCCCAATGAAGTATCGAAGCGAGATTTCAATCGTACTCAGCACCTCGCCGAGCTTGGTGCGCAGCGCATGGTCAAAGTCGTACAACGCAACAACGTGCGGCAGGTTGGTACCCTGAATGAACGTGTCAAGCCTGAGCTCTCGACCATCCTCGTCAGTTCGCGGATTCGGCTCCAATGGCAGTTCTCGATAGAGGTGCCAGTACCCAGACAGCCGATAGTAGCCGTAGCGCTCTAACACTGCAGTGGCGAAGGCGCCAGATTGACAGTCCATGCCGCGTTCACGCAGCCGGTGGATCTGCGCGGGCACCGTCAGGAACGGTTTCGCGTATGTGCTGTCAGGGTTCGTCACGTCATCAACATCCTGGCTCTTGGCGAGCCTGGGCGTCTCGCACTGAGTAGAAATAGAACAAGCCCGCGTCTCATCTAGAGAAGCGAGCCTGTCGTGTTACCTCAAATAATACGTGGCGCATCCGGCAACGTCAAGGTGGCGGCGTACCTTACGTATATTGATCGCGTAGCACGAGTCGTGCCTCACATACTTTGATCGCATGGTTCTACGCTGACGAGTATGAACAAGGACGTGGTGTCAATGGCGACGCGTATCGAAGTCACCAAAAAGCTGAAACAGGCCTACCGTGCGGCAACTCGCTCCGAGAAATCTGAGATCTTGGACCAGTTCTGCACGACTACCGGGGTATCTCGCGTGACCGCGAGACGCTATCTCAGTAGCCCCCATTTGGGTGTAAAGAACGTCACCAAGCTTGACTGAGTATTCGGACTTCTGAGCACCGCCAGTATTCCGGTTGAGCACCGCCCGCTGAAGCGCAGTTATTGTCT
>NZ_JBTJER020000013.1:0-69480 GCF_054456695.2 Leucobacter faecis | reverse complement strand
GGCGTTGCAGCGCTGCTTGGCGACGACCGCGTCAGAAGTGATGGTGAGGCCGTCTTCGTACCAGGCGACCACCCCGACCGGGTCGACCGGAGCCGCAGAAGCGGCCGGGCTGCCAGATGCGGCGGGAGTCGCCTGCGATGCCGGTTGGCCCGGAGCCTGTGTGGCTGTGGCCTGGGTGCCTGCTGTCTGCGTGCCTGTAGCTTGCTGCGCCTCGGGGGTGGTGCCACGGGCTGCCTGCCGGGCGGTCTTCTTCCCGGCCTTGGCGGCTTTCGCGGCTGCCTCGGCGGCGCGGGCCTCGGCCTGCTCGGCGAGGTACTCGGCCCGGTTCACAACCTGTACCACCCGCACGCCCACCTGCCGGGTGCCGAACACGGTCTGCTGCTCAGCGACCGCGCCCGACTGGAGCAGATCGATGAGCAGGTCGTGCGAGATCTGATGGTGGGTGCGCTCGTCTTGCGCGAGCTCTTCCCCCGCGGCCTGCTCTGCCGGGTCGATGAAGCGGGGCCCGCCCCGTCGGGGGCGCAGCGCGCTCGCAAAAATCGTCTGAATCCACGCCCCCGCATCATCATCACAGGTGAGGCGGGCATGGAACTGCCCATTCGGGTCCGTCCACCACCTAAATGAGCGCGCCTCATACCGCTCGTTACGCCGCAGCGTCGCCCCCTCGGGGTCGAGGAGATCACGAATCGCGCGCGCGTGGCGGCGCAGCTCTTCCACCCGGGTGTGCTGGGCGGCCTCGATCAGGTCGAGCCCGGCCTGCCACCACAGCACCAGCAGGGCCGCTTCACACCGGCCCCCACAGTCGCCATCGTCAAAGAAATCTGCGTCTGTGGCCAGATCGGTGCTGACAGAGGTGCCGGTAGGGCTGCTCTGGGGGTGGGAAATTTGGAGGGCCGCGTACGCGGCCGTGTGGAACGCACACGCCGGCATCACCTGGGCGGTGCTGCCTGTCGCGGAGTCCGGCATTGCGGTGCCAGTCGCAGCGCCCGCAGTAGTACCTGCGGTGTGTGCGTCTGATGCGGGAGCACGGGGCGGAGTGCCGAGGCCCTGCCTGATCGCATCGTTCTGCGGGTCGGTGAGCCGGTCACGCGACACGGCCCGGTCTAGCACCGTGTGCCACGGCACCGCCAACACCAGCACGGCCTCAGCCGCCGCAGCTTCCGCCGCCGCAGAAGCGGCAGCTTCAGCGTCCACACCGCCAGCACTGTCACCGCCAGCACCGTCACTGCTTTCACCGCCATCGATGTCTCCACCGCTGTCGCCGGCTTCGCGTGCGAGCCTCGCGAGTGCTGCACGCTGCTCGCGCGCCTCACGCTCCGCCGCCTCACCGGCGAGCATGCTCTGGCCCACCCGCACCTTGCGGGACGCTTCACCCCACGAACTCCCAGTGAGGTGCTGCATCATCTCGACACCCGTTTTGAAACCGCTCGCCTGCGCCACCCCGGGCTGCCCGGCACGTTTAGCCGACCGCGTTCCTACCACCCCAGCGCTCAGTACCTCCAGCTCAGAACACTTGCGCATCACCTGAGCCACGATCTTCGCGAAATCACTCGCCCCCTCGTCGGTGAGCGCGTTCACGACCGTACGCGCGTCAGCGCCAGGGCAGTCGGCCGGAAACAAGGACTGCACGTGCGCCATAAGCTGCACGATCTCGTCACACTTCGCCTGCATCCCCAAACCGCCAGTGGCTTCCGCCGTGGCGGTTTCAGTATCCTCGCCCGCAGCCTCAGTGAAGAGGCCCGCGAGGGGTTCTTCGTGCTGTGGTGAGGGTTTGGCTTCCATACCCTATTGTCTCACGGATCGTAGATTTATTCGAGTGAAGTTATCCACAGATTTGGCGTAATCACGCCAATTTTCGGTCGAAATTGGGGGCTGTGGACGACTCGATTTGTTGGCGCTGGATGCTGCGACTCGTTCCTCGCGCAGCATGACGGAAGGAGCGAAGCTCACGCAGCATGACGGAAAGAGCGAAGCTCACACAGCATGACGGAAAGAGCGAAGCTCACGCAGCATGACGGAAAGAGCGAAGCTCGCGCAGCATGACGGAAAGAGCGAAGCTCGCGCAGCATGACGGAAGGAGCGAAGCTCGCGCAGCATGACGGAAGGGGCGAAGCTCACGCAGCATGACAAGACAGCGGCAGACAGAGGGCTCGCACCCTGCGCAGAGCTCACCTGCGCTATTCGACGAGCTTGCCGTCTACGGAGTCGTCGAGGTGTGACTCGGCGAGCGCCCTGAATGATTCGGGCGCCTCTGCAACTGGCTCGAACCACACCCCGCGTTCGGTGTCCCACAGCATGTTGCCACGCAGCGCGTCGCTTGCTGCCGGAAAGTCGGAGCGGTTGTGGCATCCTCGAGTCTCGCGACGCGCTAGTGCGCTCTCAAGCGTTGCGCGCGCGGCGAGCAGAGAACCCTTCAGGTCGTACGCGTGGGCCAGATCGTCGAAGCCCGCAATGTCAGGATGCACGGCGACGCGTGCGGCGCGCTCATCGAGTTCAGCAAGCTTTTCGAGCCCCTCGACAAGCCCAGCCTCGTCGCGCACGACGCCCGCATGCGCCGTCATCAAATCGCGCACCGCACGCTGCAAGAGCCGCGGGCTCTCTGAGTGCGCCCCCAGCCCCGATCCGGCGCCCGAACCTTCGAACCCCAGCAGGCCTCGCATCTCCTCGCGCGCCTCAGAGACCGCGTCGCGGTCGCGCCGCACCGAGGTGAGCCCCGTGACATACTCGGCCGCGTCGGCACCGGTGATGCGACCATATACGAGCAGCTCAATGAGCGAGTTACCGCCGAGCCGGTTCGCACCGTGCAGCCCGCTCGAGGCTTCACCGATGGCGTAGAGCCCCGCGACGCCGGTGCCGTGGTCTTCAGGCCGCACCCACACGCCGCCCATCGAATAGTGCGCGGTGGGCGCGATCTCGATGGGCTGTTCGGTGATGTCGAGCATCTGGAGGTCGATGAGCGTGCGATACACGCGCGGCAGCTTCTCAAAGATCACGTCGCGCGGCAGGTGCGAGACGTCGAGCAGCACGCCACCGCTCTCGGTGCCGCGCCCCTCGGCAATCTCGGTGTAGCTCGCAAGCGCCACCCGGTCACGGGTCGACAGTTCCATGCGCTCGGGGTCATACTTCTGCATGAACCGCTCCCCCAGCGCATTACGCAGCACGCCTCCCTCACCGCGCGCCGCCTCAGACACGAGCGTGCCCGCGGCATCGCTCGGTTCGAGTAGGCCAGAAGGGTGAAATTGCACCAGCTCTGCGTCGCGAATTTTGGCTCCCGCGAGTGCGGCGAGACGAAAGGAGTCACCCGTGTTCTCGTCTCGGCGCGATGAAGTGTTGCGCCAAATGCGCGTGTGCCCGCCCGCCGCCAGAATCACAGCGTCGGCGTGGATCACGACGGGTGTGCCGTCAACGATGTCGAATCCATAGGCGCCAAAGATGCGCCCGCCCGCTTCGAGTAACCGCGTGATGTACACGGTGTCGATGATGGGCACCTGCAGCTCGCGGGCACGCCGCAGCAGCGTGCGCTGAATCTCAAGACCGGTGTAATCCCCCGCGTACGCGGTACGCCGGTACGTGTGCGCGCCAAAGAAACGCTGACTAATGCGCCCGTCACGCTCCCGCGCGAACGGCATGCCCCAGCGCTCGAGATCTTCGATGCCCTGGGCTGCTCCGCGCGCAACGACCTCGACGATCGCCGGATCAGCGAGAAAGTATGACTCGCGCAGCGTGTCTGCGGCGTGCTGCTGCCAGGAGTCCTCGGGGTCCATCGTACCCAGAGCCGCGTTGATGCCCCCTGCGGCGAGCGTGGTGTGGGCATCATGAGCGCGACGCTTGCCGACGGCGAGCACCTGCATACCGCGCTGGGCGAGTTCGATCGAGGCACGCAGGCCAGCGCCGCCCGTGCCTATGACGAGTACGTTTGCGGCGAGGTGTCGTTCGCCCTGGGCGGTGGAAGTGGTGAATGTTGTGTGCATAGCTTCCACGCTAAAAGCACGCTCGCGATAACTCCAATGAATAGATTTCATGCTTTCAATACGGTTAGGCTATCGTCATGAATTTGGATCAACTGCGTAGCTTTATCGAGGTCGCGTCGCTCGGCCACTTCACTCGCGCAGCCGAGCAGCTCCACCTCACCCAGCCCTCGCTGAGCCGGCAGATCGCCGGGCTCGAACGCGACCTCGGCGTTGACCTCTTTCACCGGGCCCGCGGCAATATTGCGTTGACGGCCGCCGGGGAACGCCTGCTTCCCCTTGCCCGCCGCATGCTCGCCGATGCCGACACTGCGCGCACCGAAATGGCCGAGCTCGCCGGCCTTCGGGCGGGCCGCGTGCGGCTCGGTGCGACGCCCACGCTGTGCACGAGCCTCGTGGCGGAGGCGCTCGTCGGCTTTCACGCACGATACCCGGGCATTGACGTTGAAATTGCCGAACGAGGATCGCGCACCCTCATCAGTACGCTGGCAGAAGGCGGGCTAGACCTGGCGCTCATTGTCGACACCGATGCGGCCCCCACTGCTGCCGTCGCGATGCTCGACCGATCACCCCTGATCACAGAAAAACTCGTGGTCGTCTCGTCGAAGCGATCACCGGCAGCCTCCGCCCCGGTCACCCTCCAAGAGTTGGCGCGCATGCCGCAGGTCATGTTTCCTGACAATTACGATCTACACGCAACCCTGTCACGCGCGTTCACCGTGGCCGCGATCACCCCTGTCGCAGCCGTAAGCGGGGCTGAAATGGACGCGTCTTTGAGGTTTGTCGAACGCGGTCTTGGGGTCGCCGTGGTACCGGCTATGGTGGCGCTCGATCGGCCGTTGCTCCACGCGCGACCTCTCGCGGAGCCCGCTCTCTCACGCACGGTGAGCCTCGCGCATCGCGCTGATATGACGCTCACGCACGCGGGCGTCGCCATGCGCGACGCCCTCGTAGCTACGGCGTCACATCAGCTTCGTCGACTCGAGAGCCCGCGTCAGGTCGTTGTTGATCTTGAGCACCGGGATCCGGAGCACCAAGCCGATGAGCAGCGTAGGGACTAAGAACAGCGCGAGCATGCCGATGTCTTGCCAGTAGTCCCCCTCGTAAATACCGGCAATGGCCGCGCGCACCGCGTTTGTCGCGTGGCTCACCGGCAGCCACGGGCTAATGTTTTGGAACCACTGCGGCAAGACCGCGAGCGGATACGCCCCGCCACCCGCTGAAATCTGCACGACCAGCAAGAACACCGCGAGCGCCTTACCTGCTTCACCGAACGACAGCACGAGCGTGTAGGTGATGAGCGAGAACACGAACGACATTACCCAACCAGCAAGTAAGAGCAGCAGCGGGTGCGCCGGCCGCACACCCACAAATCCCATCAGCCCGAGAAACAGCAGCGAGCTCTGGAAGAACGCGAGAACCGCGAAGATACCGTAGCGACCGAAGTACTCTTGCGTCTTCGTGAACGGAGTCGAGCTGGCGAGTGAGTTATAGACAACGTCGGTGCGAATGAGTACCGAAAGCAGTAGCGCCCCCACCCAGAGCCCAAGCACCGTATAGAACGGCGCCATCTGCGCACCGAATGTGTCAACCTTAAATACCGCGATGCGTTCAAGTCCCACTGGAGTGGTCAGTTCCCCCGCGAACAGTGAGGGTGAATTGCCAATCAAGCTCAAAACCTCTGAGAGGTCGCCGCTCACGGATGCTGCGTTCAGGGCGCTCGCGAGCTTGGTGAGCCGTTCAGAGACCTGCCGCAGATCTTTGGAGATGTCGGCCGTTGTTTTTTCTGCCTGCTCTAAGAACCCAAGAAGCGAGGTGGACCCGCCCGAAAGCGTCTCTGACGCCGATACCAGGTCGGAGCTAATCGCTTCGAAGCCCCCATTGACGAGGGTGAGCGAAGCACCCAGGTCGTCGAGCTTGGGACGCAGGTTCTCGTCGTAGGCTGTGTGCGCACTGTTCAACGCCGTGCGGGCATCGGTCGCAAGCTTGATCACTTCGTCTTGGGTGTCTCCCATACCAGCAGCCGTGGTCTCGAGGTTTGCTGCCCCGTCTTCGAGACGTTTTTCTAGAAGTTGCTGCTTCTTAATCGCGTTGTCAAGGTGCGAGTCAACCTCACCCAGGGCGGTCTTCAGCGCCTGGTCAGAAGATGCGTCGGCCACGGCCTGCAGATCGGTTCGCAGCGCGGTGTAGCTGGCGATCTGATTAGACACCTGCCCCGCGGCGGCGGTCAGCAGAGTAGCCGTGTCTTGCGCCTGCACCGCAAACGAGTCATCGAGCGCCGACAGCTCATCGATGAGAGTCTGGTAGCTCGCAGCCGTCGCCTCGAGCGCACCCGAGATCGACGTATTTGCGGTTCCCAGCACTGCCTGGAGCGACTGCGCGGCAGAAGCTCCCGTCCCAATGACACCAGAAGCGTCAGTTACCGCCTGCACTGACGCGTCGGCCAGGGACGCCGCGCTCGACACCAAGGACTGACTGGTGCCGATGAGCCCGCTAAAGAGTTCCAGTGTGTCGGCGCTTGATGCAAACGCGTTCGCTGCGGCTGTCGTGCTCGTTTCCAGGCGTCCCAGCGCTGCACGAGACTGCTCGGAATCGGCCTCTTTTGCCAACGAGGTGATGAGCGCAAGGCCCACCTCGTTCAGCGTCTTGGTGAAGGTTTGATTGATGGTCGTCGAGACCTCGGTCGCTGCCTCGTTCGTAATCTCAGGGGCGAGCGCGTTCTCCTTCTCATTGGAGTAGTAGAGAATTTTCGCGGGCTCGGCTCCCGGCGATAAGAAGGTCATCATGTCGCGACTAAAGCTCGGTGGCAGCACGAGCGTGGCGTAGTAGTCGCCGGCCTTCGTGCCCTCAATCGCTTCTTCCTCAGAAGCAAACACCCAGTTCAGGTCGTTGTTTGCCCGCAGGTTCGCGATGACCTGGTCGCCCACGTTGACCCGCATGGGAAAGAGTTCGCTTTCATACCCCTCGTCTGCGTTCGCGACCGCCACTTTGAGGTTCTTGACGTTTGAAAACGGGTCCCAGCTCGAAAGCACGTTGAACCAGCCAAAGAATGACGGCAGCACAACGACACCAAACAAGACAACAATGGCAATGGCGTTGCGTCGCACGTGGCGCGCATCATTACGGAAGATCCGGGCAATGTTCTTCATCGGAGTTATACCCGGTCTTTCAGATTGTCGAGCACCGCGTTCGAGTGTGTGGCCCGCTCTTCGGCTGCCAGCTCTGACTGCAGTGCGGGCTCGCCCAGTTCAGTCATCTCCGTGCCAAACGTAATGTTTTGCTTAATGTACTCGAGCGCCACGACCAGCCCGATCACGAGCAAGCAGAGCACGCCCCAGAGCGCGAGCACCGTCGCCTTCGCATCTGGCACGAGCCAAGACACACACGCGAGCACAGCGGTGCTGACGACCGCAATGATCAACGTCAAACGCAGGATCGTGAGGTGGTGAGCGTCGAACCAGGTAGATTGCCTTGCGAGCTTCGCGCGAAACGCATCACGGTTGGTCAGCGCCTGCACAATTTGAGTCACCCGCCGGCGCGATCCCAGCACCTGCACGTTCTCACTGACAAACAGATCGGTGTCGCTGAGTTTGGTGTTGAACAGTCGAGAAAAATTGCCCAGACGCTGCCTGAAGAACAGCCCCAGTGCGAACGACAAGCCCGCGAACAGCGCAAGCACCGCGACAAACTTCCAGTAGTTCAAGCCATAAAAACCGCCAATGGTCTCACGCAGCGCATCGATCCCGTAGGTGAACGGGAAGAAAGGAAAGAGCGCCCTGAAGAAGCCCGGCATCATCTCGATCGGGTAGATTCCTGATGCGCCGGGGATCTGCATGATCACCAGCAAGATGATCACTCCCTTACCGACGTACCCGAATGACACGGCGAGCGCATAGATCAACGCCATATACACGAACCCAATGAACACGCTCGTCGCGACAAACGCGACCGCGTTGGCCGTCTGTACCCCGATCACGAGGTTGCCGATGCTCACCAGCAGTGCCTGGAAAAAGTTGATCACCGCCAGCAGCATCCAGCGGCCAAAATAGGCCTGTCGCACCGTCAAGTTCTTGATGCCGTCGGTGTCGACCTCTTGTTTCAACAGCACCACGAGCACAAACGCCGCGATCCACAGTGACAGGTTGGTGAACAGAGGTGCCATTGCCGAGCCGTAGGCGGGCACCGGGAAGACGATCTTCTCTTGGACTTTCACGGGCGCCGCCATGAAATCAGCGATCTTGGTGGGGTCGAGACCGCTCAGCGCTTCCACTTTTTTCATCAGGTCGGCCGCGCTCAGAGCGCTCACGTCAGTGCGCACGTTCAACAGGCTCTCTTCGACTCCCTCCAGGTTAGAGTCGAGTGACTTCCCAGCGGTACGGGCGTCTTCGAGTTCACCTTCAAAGGCGTCGAGCAGGTTGACCGCCTCGGTGACGAGAAGCTTTTGCGAGTTCAGTGCCGACGAGAACCCCCCGGCGCTCGCCGACAGCGCACTCACGGCTCGGTTGATCTCGGGCAGAGTGGTGGAGAGCACCGTGCTGACGGCTTCGGCGGAGGTAGCCGTCGCGGTGGTAGCGTCATTGACCGCATCGGCCGAAGCTTGAATATTGTCGGCCACCGTGCCCACATCGGCGTTGAGCGTTTCCAGCTGAGTAATCAGGTTGGTGGTTTCCACCTGCTTGCTACCGAGGTTCGTAATGACGGTTTCAAGCTGGTCCCGCACGGGATCCCCCGAGGGCAAACCGTCTTTCACCTGCGTCAAATTCGCGATGGCCTGCCCCGTGGCCTCGTTGAGCGCGGCCGCGTCAGTCAGGGCAGTCGCAACCTCGACGTTCGCTTTACTCGCGCCCGCGGCCAGCGCCGTGAGCTTCGTGTTGAGTTTTGACGAGATTTGCACCAACTGCGCTGACCCCGCGGTGTAGGCCTGGGTGACCGCATCGGTGAAAGTGACAAGTCCGGCTTGAACGTCTGCGACGATCGTCTGCGCATCTTCGATCGCGGTTTGTACATCGTCAATCGCGGTCTCGATGCGTGTGAAGGCGTCACGCGCATCACCGAGCGCTCCTTCGCCGCTCGACAGGCTCTCGCCCGCATCGGTGAGCCCCTTACGCGCGTCGGTAATTTGCTTCGTGATGTCGCCCAGCACGTCGATCGATGTGTCACGAGCTTTCACCAGACGATTACCCGCCGCATCGCCCGTCTGCTCAAGTTTTTGTGCGATCGTTTCAGACACCGTCGACACAAACGTGGAGTTGATCTGGGTCTCGAGTGTCGTCGCCCCCACGTCCGTAATCTTCGGCGCGATCGCGTTGGCTTTTTCGTTCACATAGTATTCGAGCTTCGGGCGCACGAAGTCGTCTGTCGTGAGGCTCAAAATATCGGTGCTGAAGGTCGCTGGGATCACGACCGTCGCATAGACCTCACCCGACTTGACCGCCGTCATTGCGCGGTCTTTGTCCCAGAACTTCCAACCTAACTGGTCGTTTTCTTTGAGCTGCGCCACTACCTGGCTGCCGACGTTGAGCTCGCCCGTGAGGTCGGAGCTCCCCCCCTTGTCAAGGTTGACAACTGCAACGTTGATCTCTTTGGTGTTCGAGTAGGGATCCCAAAACGCGACAATGTTGAACCAGGCATAAAGCGAGGGAATCACAATGATGCCGATCAGGATGATCACCGCCTGCGGTACACGAAGAATTCGCTTAAGATCCCGCCCGGTCACCCGAAAAGCATTGCGCATGAGCCCCCACTTCACTGTCTAGGCACAGCCTAGTACGAAGTCGGGGCTAGTCGAGCAGTTCTGAAAGCTCCAACCACCGTTCTTCAAGCTTTTCTACCGAGATTTCGAGTGCCGTCACCTTCGCCATCTGGGCGTTCAGCAGCTCATAGTCTCCCTGATCAAGATTTGCGAGGCCCTCGCGCAGCTTCGTCGCTTCCAGCTGCAGCTTAGAGATCTTGCGTTCGGTTGCAGCCAGCTCCTTCTGCGCGCTGCGGCGCTCGGCTCCGGCGAGTTGGGGTTTGGATTCTGCGAGTCGCTCCGCTCCCGCAGAATGACCAGAGGAAGAGCCACCCGCAGAATGACCAGAGGAAGAGCCACCCGCAGAATGACCAGAGGAAGAGCCACCCGCAGAATGACCGGAAGAGGTGGTTCCTGCCGACTTGCTCGAGGAGCCCGCCCCTGAGCCGGCTGTTCCGGATCCCGATGCCGCAGCGTCCTGCGCTGCACGCAGCTCAAGATACTGGTCAATGCCGCCGGGCAGGTGACGCAGTTTGCGATCGAGAATCGCGTACTGTTGATCGGTGACGCGCTCAAGGAAATAGCGGTCGTGTGACACGACGAGCAACGTACCGGGCCATGAATCGAGCAGATCTTCCATCGCCGCGAGAATGTCGGTGTCGAGGTCGTTCGTCGGCTCGTCCAGAATGAGCACGTTCGGCTGCTCAAGCAGAATCAACAGCAATTGCAGGCGACGCTTCTGGCCGCCCGAAAGATCCTTTACGGGAGTTGACAGCTGCGCGCTTGTGAAGCCCATCTGTTCGAGGAGCTGCCCGGGCGTGAGCTCCTGCGCTTTTGATCCGGAGCCGACCGTGAAGCTCGATCGCAGGCGACCAATCACGACCCGCACCGGCTCGTTCAGGTGCTCTTCGAGCTCATCAAGACGCTGGGTGAGAGTGGCGACCTGAACGGTCTTGCCGCGCTTCACCGTGCCAGAAGTGGGTTCAACGGTGCCCGAGATGAGCCCCAACAGCGTCGACTTGCCGGCGGCGTTGACGCCGAGGATACCGGTGCGTTCGCCTGGAGCAAGGCGCCATTCGACGTCTTCAATGATCGTGCGGTCGCCATAGGCGACGCCAGCATCAAGCAAGTTCACGACTTCCTTGCCCAATCGCGTCACTGCCATCGACTGGAGCTGCACCTTGTTGCGAATCTCGGGCACGTCAGCGATGAGCTCGTTGGCCGCTTCAATGCGAAACTTGGGTTTCGCGGTGCGGGCGGGGGCGCCACGTCGCAGCCAGGCGAGCTCTTTCTTCGCGAGGTTCTGGCGCTTCTGCTCAATCGTGGCGGCCTGACGGTCGCGCTCCACGCGCTGCAGAATGTAGGCGGCGTAACCGCCCTCAAAGGCCTCGACGATGCGGTCGTGCACCTCCCATGTCATCGTGCAGACCTCATCGAGGAACCAACGGTCGTGGGTGACGACGAGCAGCGCACCCTGCCCCGCGGGCCAACGGCGCTTCAAATGCGCCGCGAGCCAGGCAATCCCTTCGACGTCGAGATGGTTGGTGGGCTCATCAAGAAACACAATGTCGTGGTCGCCCACGAGAACGCGGGCGAGCGCGACACGGCGACGCTGGCCGCCCGAGAGCCCCTCAATAGGGGCCTCCCAGCCCAGGTCAGACACGAGGCCCTCAATCACCTCGCGAATCTTCCAGTCGCCGGCCCACTCGTACTCGGGGCGATCACCGACGATCGCGTTGCCGACAGTCTCGCCGGGGGCGAAAACATCGGCCTGATCGAGCACTCCAATGGTGGTGCCACCGCGCATCGTCACTTGCCCGCTGTCTGGTTCACGCCGACGGGCGAGCATCATCAGCAGACTGGACTTACCGTCGCCGTTTCGACCTACGATGCCGATGCGGTCTCCCTCAGAGACGCCGAGCGTCACCGAGTCGAACACGGTCTTCGTGGGAACTTCAAGGTGTAGGGCCTCGGCCCCCAGTAGATGTGCCATAACTGGTTAAGCTTAGTTCACGCAGATCACATTCGACTGCATGACTGAAGCCGCCTGTGCAAGCCACAGCAGAGCTGTGGCACAGTGTATTCATGGCTGAGAAAGACCTCGATCGTTCCGCTCCCGGGCAAGGGCCCAGCCGGCGCGGCTTTTTAAAGACCGGTGGCGCGCTCGCTGCCGGGTTGGCGGTGGGCGGCGCCGGCACAGCAGTGGGCATCGGCCTGGCTCGCCAAGCGAGTGATGCGGGCAACCCTTACATTCCTGAAGAGTTCGCCGTCCCAAAACCGCGCAGGGACCCGGGATTCGACCACCTCGTCGTCGTGATGGGAGAGAATCGCTCGTTCGACAACCTGCTCGGTTATCTCTATACGCCCGCGAATCCGCCGCGCGACCGCAAGTTCGCGGGGCTCGCATACGGAAAGCATGAGAATCCGGCCGCCGATGGAACCCTCGTCGCGGCCCATGCATATCGCGGTGCCACTGACCACATTATGGGGCAGCCCAACCCCGATCCCGGCGAGGAATACCCGCACGTCAATACGCAGCTCTTCGGCCGGCTTGACGACCACAATCGTGGCAAAGCGGTCGCTGCGATGGCACCGCCCTATAACGCTCCCAGCCGGGGCGCAGCACCCACCATGGACGGCTTCGTGCTCGATTACGAAACCGATTTCGAGCAGCAGGAGGGCCGCAAACCCACGACTGCAGAGCGTGACCAGATCATGGGTGCATTCACTCCAGGGATGCTGCCCGTGCTCTCAACGCTCGCTCGTGAGTTCGGCGTGTTTGACCGCTGGTTCTGCGCGGTACCCAGCCAGACATTTTGCAACCGCAGCTTCTTTCACGCGAGCACATCGCACGGTTTCGTTACTAATCAGCACAACGGCGGTTACAAAAAATGGCTCGACGCAGCCCCCACGCCTACGGTATTCAACAGGCTTGAAGAGGCGGGGCGCTCATGGCGCATCTACTTCGACAAACTGCAGCTCATCTCGTTTACCGGCGTGCTGCATGCTTCAGTGCTCGAACAATATTGGAACACCGAACACTTTGCGACCATGGAGCAGTTTCACGAAGACGTCACAAACGGCACCCTCCCCGACTACGCCTTCATCGAGCCCCGAATGATCTACAACCACAACGACTTTCATCCCCCCGTCGGGCGACCACACGAGAGTGACCTCGGCTCAGAAGACATTTGGAACGGCGCTGTGTCTGACGTGCGCGCCGGCGAGGCACTCATCCACGAGATCTACACGGCGGTACGAGGCAGCATGTCTCGCACGGGATCCAACTATCTCAACACCGCCATGCTCATAACGTTTGATGAGCACGGCGGTACGTACGACCATGTTGCACCGCCCGAGGCCACTCCGCCGAACAACGACGGCCCCGGTGAGATGTCATTCGCTTTTGACCGGCTGGGTTGTCGAGTACCCACAATCCTCGTGTCGGCGCACGTCGAGCGCGGGAGCGTGTTTCGCAAGGAAATGCATCACGGATCTCTCGCGGCGACACTGGCCGAGCGTTTTCAGTTCAAACCACTCACCAGGCGAGACGCCACTGCGCCGAGCATAGCCCATGCTTTGTCGCGTAAGACGGCCCGACATGTGGCCGACTGGCCACAGACCCTCCCCGCATACGTGCCGCCGAACCCCGAGGCAGCCGAGCACCCCGCACGAGCCCACCCAGAACGGCCCCTCAGCCCTCCGGCGAAAGGACTTATCGGCCTCGTCGTCGAAAAATACGGCACGGCTGAGGAGAAGGCGAACCCGCCCGAAACGTTTGGTGCGGCCTACGCAATGCTCACCAAATACGGTACGGGGCTTTTCGGCGTGAGTGGGGGTTAAACGCTGCAGCAGCCCCCACCGCAGCAGCCGCCAGCGGCTTCGCCACTCTCCTCCCCCAACAGGTTGAGAATCTCGCGGGCCTCTGCGTCGGCGAACGCGGCGGCGCCCGCAATGCTGGCGGCCGAGTTGAGGTTGGGGGCGGCCTGCTCGGTGTTCTGGTCTGCCGCAGCGCCGGGGGTGTTCTGTGTCATCGGGTGTTCCTCTTTCAGAAAGATCAATTGTTGCTCGGTCTGCGCGGGCTACTCGGGCTACTCGGGCTACTCGGGCAGCGCGGTCTATTCGGCTGGCGCCGTTTGTGGGGTTTGCTCGTTCTTAGCCTCAAGCTCGAGTACCTGCGCGAACGCCCCTTCGAAGGCGTCAGCCTGCTGCGCACCTGAAATACCGTACTTGCCCTGCAGCAAGAAAAACGGCACCCCCTGCACCCCGAGCATACGAGCACGCGTAATGTCGGCGTCTACCTTCTCACCGTAGGCCTCGTCTGCGAGTGCCGCGCGCACCTCATCGGCGTCGAGCCCGGCTTCGCTGCCCAGTCGCACCAGCGTGTCAATGTCTGACAGGTCAGCGCTCTGCGCGAAGTATGCCTCGAACAAGCGCTCCTGCGCTGCTGGCTGAACGCCCCGTTCGAGCGCAAGATGCAGCATGCGGTGTGCCCTGCGTGTGTTCGCGTGTTTCACGTCGTCAAATTTGAACGTTAAGCCTTCACCAGCCGCGAGCTCAGTCATCTGTGCGAGCATCTGCTTCACCTGCTCGGCGGGCATTCCCTTGTGCTTGACGAGAAAGTCCACTTCACTGCCCGCGTAGTCGACGGGAGTGTCGGGAGCCAGCTCGAAGCTGTGGCTCGTCACGTCGAAGTTCACCTCGGGGTGACGGAGCTGAAAGGCGGCAGCCCCCGCCTCAAACCGGTGTTTACCGATGTAGCACCACGGGCAGGCAATGTCAGACCAAATTTCTACGCGTATCGTTTTCGTCACACCGGGTGCAGCGCGGCCAAGGCCGCGTTTATTCCCGTGCAGCTTCGAGCTCCCGTATGCGTTCGAGCGCGGCTTCAAACCCCCCCCCTCGTCAATCGCACCGCGAATCTCGTACGTCGCGTTGAACAGAAAGTACGGCACGCCCGTCACCCCGAGCATCTGCGCGCGACGCCACTGCTGCGTAATCGCGGCATCCCAAGCTTCGTCGCGAGCCGCGGCCACTGCCTGGGCATGATCAAGCCCGGCTGCGGCCGCTATCTGGCCGAGCACATCGGCCGAAGCAAGGTCTCGGTGCTCGGCAAAGTACGCCGTAAACAGCCTCTCAAGAAACGCCTCGCCCGCACCGTGGGCCGAGGCATACTGAAACACTCGATGTGCAGGCCGAGTATTCACTAGCTGCAGCCCATCGAACGAGAGAGCAATCCCGTCGTTCGACGCCAGTTTCTCAAGCACCGCGGGCGTGCGCCGCGCCTGTTCAATGGGCACGCCCTCAAATTCGTGCAGGTACTCGGCTTCACCGCCTGCATACCGCTCTGGCATGTTGGGCGCGAGATAGAAACTGCGGTGCCGGATCGATACCTGCGCGCCCGGATACCTGGCTTGGAACCGGGTCACTGCGCGATCAAGACGCACCTTGCCGATGTAACACCACGGGCAACGCACATCGAACCACGCATCAACCGAAATACTGGGCACCGCAGCATCTTTGCTCATACCCGATATAACGGCCGGGCGTGTTGCACTATTCCGTGGGTCTCGGCGGGTGCGTTCAGCCCTCGATGACGCGGGCGCCGTGCACGGGGCCCGTCACGGTGAGTGCGCGCACCCCGGCACGCGTGAGCACACCGCGCAACTCTGATGCAGCCTGCGCGTCCTGGGCCAGGAATGCGACTGTCGGTCCCGATCCGGATACGATGCCGGCGAGCGCGCCGCGCGATTCGCCGAGCTCGAGCAGTTCCATCAGATCGGGGGCGAGCTTCAGAGCCGCCGTTTGTAGGTCGTTATGCATCGACTCTGCAAGAGAGTCGGCATCGCCGATGCGCACGGCTTGTAATACCGCCGTGTCAACCTTGACCAGGTCGGGCTGTGGCCCGAGGTCGCCCGCGTGTCGGTCTCGGTGCTGATCGAGCATGTCGTAGACGACGGGTGTGCTGAGGCCCGCGTCAGACAGCGCGAGCACCCAGTGAAACGTGCCCTTGGCGAGTGCTGGGCTCAGCTCATCCCCGCGCCCCGTACCGACGGCGGTGCCGCCCTCGAGCGCAAAGGGCACGTCGGCCCCGATCTCGGCCGCGAGTGGTAACAGGCCCGATCGACCAAGCCCGGTACCCCAGAGCTCGTCGCAGGCAAGCAGAGTGGCAGCAGCGTCAGCAGAGCCGCCTCCCATGCCGCCCGCGATGGGCACCCGCTTCAAAATGGTGAGCGATACCCCGCCCTCGTACTGCGTGTAGGCAGCGAGCATGCGCGCGGCACGCACCGCAAGGTTCGAGTCATCGGTCGGCAGCCCGGCCGTATCGATCGGACCCGAGAAGCGCACCGTGAATTCGTCGCTGTGTTCTGCCGTCACTTCTTCGCACAGCGACACCGCTTGGTACAGCGAGGCAACGTCGTGATACCCGTCGGCCTGCAGCGCCCCTACGCGAAAGAACACGTTGATCTTGCCAGGCGCCTTTACCGTGACTGATCGCTTTCGAACCTCTCCCATAGCTACACGCTAGCGCACTCTGGAGGCCACAAATGACACGGCCGCCTGCGGTGTGCAGTACTGCGCCCCGCAGGCGGCCGTGTATGGCCTATGCCCGGTTACAAACGCGACGCGCGAGTTTTACGCATGCGGTGTGCCACGAGCAGCACTGCTCCTGCGACGGCAGCTACAAGTCCCGCCGCCAGCAGCATAAAGTTGCTCGTTGCTCCCGTAGCGACGAGCTGATCGTCGCCCATCGCTGGCTTGTCGGCAGCCCCCTGCTGGTCGCCGTTAGGCGCGTCCGTGTCAGAGTTACCGGTGCCTGGCTTGCCCGGCTTCTCGGGATCCGGGTTCCCCGTGCCCGGCTTCTCTATCACTGGTGCGCGCACGAGTTCCAGTGTCGATGCGTCGGCCTCGGACGCTACCTCGATAAGACCGTTAGTGGCGAGCGCCTGCACGGCAGGATACGTGAAGCTGTCTTCGACGAGAAGCGTGTCGTCAAGCACAACGGCGTCGTGCTCAGCGGTCAACGATTCGCCGGGAGCGAGGGAAGCACCGCCCGATCGTGCCGCCTGTGTAGCGATGAGCTGCACGTCGTCGACGCGCACGTTCCCGGCGTTCGTGATCGCTGTCGCGAACCGCAGCTCGTCGCCCACCGACGCGTAGCCGTCACCGTCATTATCAACCAGCTTGCCCGTGGTCACGAGGCTTAGCGCCGGTGCACGCTTGACCAGGTCAACCTCGTCGCCCGTCACATCGAGCTGCAGCGTCGTCTGCCCGCCTGCGCTCATCTCCCACGTGGTGAGCGGCAAGAAGAATCCACGCTCCGCCTCTTCGCTTGTCACTTCGTGGAGCGGCGTTGCGCAGGGGTACGACTGGCCCGCGTTCAGCACGCTGTATCGACAGTTGCCAGCCCCGTCTGCGGGCACAAACGGTTTAAAGTTGCCGGCGGTAGGCACGACCGCTGCGGTCACCGATGAGGTGTTGGTGACCGTAAATTGGTAAGGCACTTGGTCGCCTGCCACATACGGGTTCGCGGCGAGGTCTCGGCCTGCGTCGTTACGCTCGCCTGACACCTCAAGGCTGAGAGCACCGTCGGCGAGCGGCACAGTAGCGCCGGTGAAGGGCACCGAGATGTCGGCCGCGTCGCCCTCGAGATCTGCCAGGGTGAAGGCGAAGTTTGGCGTGAAGCTACCGCGCTCAATGTCTGCTTCGGTGAGCGTCACCTTCGGCGTGCCGCAGTTATACGCCGCCCCCGCTCCAAGCCGCTGGAAGCGGCATGCGGTCGGCGCAAAACCTGTCGTAAAGTTCGCTTCGCCGGGCGTCGCCGTCGTCTGAACGTTTGACGTGCTCGTCACTCGCACCGTGAAGCTCAGCGTGTCGCCCGCAGCATACGGGTTCTCGGCGAGATTGCGGGCGGGCGAGGTATTGGTGAGTTCGTACTTCAGGCCGAGAGTCGACTGGCGCGGCAGTTCAGCCTTCACTGCAGCCTGGCTCAGGCGACCGTCTGCCGCGGTAAACATGGCCGTGAGGTGCTGGGTATTACGCGCTTCTGCGGGTGCGGTCACGGAGACCGGCACCTCCACCGATTCACCGGGGGCGAGGGCTGTCACAGTGCCATCGCTCGCAAAGGTCCAGCCCGCCTGATCGGCGAAGCTGACGATGCCTGTAAGGGGTTCTTGTTCCTGGTTCGTCACGGTCACCAGCACCTGGGTTTCGACGCCCGGTTCGAGGTTCGCGCTGCCCACGGCGAGCGGGGCACAGACGTAGTTCAACCACTCGTCGTCGAAGGTGCTGAAGGGCAGGTCACTCGTGTAGTTACGCTCCCAGAGCACTCCAAACTTGCCCTCGTCGATGCGAGTGACGGTGGAGTAGTGAAAGGAACTGCCGTTGGTGAGCTGTCGCAGCCCCGGCCACGTCTTACCGTCATCGCACGACACGCGTGCGGCGCCGTTCGCGCGTGCGGTCGTCGAATTCGAATTCGTGAACAGGAGCTTCTGCGCGTCAGCAGATCCCTCCGCAGCGTCGGGGTTCACTCGTGTAATGGCGCCGTTGTTCGTCGGGTCTGGCAGCTGTTCTTCACGCTGCACGGGGCCCCACGTTGCCCCGCCATCGTTCGAGTAAGCGACGAGCCTGCGGCCACCACCGCTACTGTCACGCGAGTTCATCATGAGCGTGCCGTCAGACAGTTCGACGACCTTGTTTTCGTCCATCGTCGTGCCGGTAGCGGCACCTCGCTGCCAGGTTTCACCGTGGTCATCGGAGTACACCGACCAGGCCTGAATCGGCTCGGAACCGTCAGCCTGGCGAATGCGGCCGGCATGCTGCTGCACGAGACGGCCCTTGTGCTCGCCGTACTTCAGCTGGATCCCCTCGCCCGAAGTCGCGAAGTGGCTCTTCACATCGCCTTCTGCGGGTTGGTACTTGCCATCCACGACCGTGCCGTTTGACGTCTTGATGTCTTCGGTGATGATCTTCGGCTCGCTCCAGGTCTCACCGCCGTCGGCGGACTCGATGACCGCTGAGCCGATGACACTTCGATCCTCGGGGTCATTCCCGTACCCACTGCCGTGGAATCCCTGGTCAAGCGAGTACACAAACGAAGCGAAGAGTTTGCCCGCTTCGGCGTCGTAGATAAAACTCGGATCTGAGTAGCCGTACTTCTTTTGCGATGCGTCACCCACGTGACCCTCGGCCGCGAGCTGGTACTCGCCCCAGGTCTTACCGTTATCGGTGGAGCGACGCACCATGATCGAGTTGGGGTTTGGCGCGTCGGCAGCGCTCCCCGGCCGCGCGTCCCAAGCCGCGACGACCACACCCTCGCCCAGGTATGCGAGCGCCGGAATACGGTAGAAGAACTGCTCGCTCGTGCGGTCGCCCGCGATGTTTTCAGAGGTGAATGTGCCGGGGCTAGCGGTCGGGTCGGTGAGGTAGGCGGGCAGGCTCTCGGCCTGCGCGGGGGCGGGCGCACCGAGCGGTGTCGCGACCAGGCCGCACGCGAGTGCTGCAGTGGCGGCGCCCGCCCAGATGCGTTTGAACGAGCGCTTCACGGGCACGCGCAGATGTGAACGATAGGGCAACGGTGCAACCTTTCAATAGACAACTGTGTCTGACGTAGGATGTCAGACATCTGAAGTTCGCACAAGAGAAGCGCTAGCCCGGCGTGCCTTTCGGCCGTCGAGCCAGCGCTTCGAAGCGCTGCACGGAAGTTACACGCGTGCAGCCGCCCGGGCGATCGCCAGGTAGTCGTCGATGCTCAGCTGCTCGGCACGCAGGGTCGGATCGATGCCCGCCACGCTCATCACTGACACGGCCTGCTCGAGCGTGCCCAACACGGGCTGCAGCGCCTGGCGCAGCATCTTGCGGCGCTGCGCAAAGGCTGCATTCACGAGCGCGAAAGTCGCCTCGCGCTCTGCTTCGCTGCCACGCGGCTCGGCTCGGCGTTCGTATCCCACTAGCACCGAGTCGACCCCCGGCACGGGCCAGAAGATACGCCGGCTTACCGTGCCTGCGATGCGCCACGGGCCGTACCACGCGGCCTTCGCGCTGGGTGCGCCATACTCCTTAGAGCCCGGCGCCGCCGCGATCCGGTACCCCACCTCGGCCTGCACCATAACGAGCCCAGCCCGCAGCTGGGGCATAAGCTCGAGAAAGTGCATCAGAATGGGCACGGACACGTTGTACGGCAGGTTCGCCACGAGTACCTCGGGCGGCGCTGGCAGGGCCGCGAGCTGATCCGGAGTGATATCGAGCGCGTCGCTGCGCAGCACCCGCAGCCGCGGTGCCGCTTCATCGGCGAAGATTGCGGGCTGCATGGTGCGCGCGGTCGCCGGCAGCTCAGCAGCGAGCCGGTGATCAATCTCGACGGCCGTCACATCGGCCCCCACCTCGGTGATGCCGAGAGTGAGAGAGCCGAGGCCCGGGCCCACCTCAATGACGCGGTCGCCAGCCTGCACTCCCGCGAGCCGCACGATTTTGCGCACGGTGTTGGGGTCGATCACAAAGTTCTGACCGAGCTTCTTCGTGGGCGACACGTCGAGTCGTTCGGCAAGCTCGCGCACCTCGACGGGGCCGAGCAGGGCGGGCCTATCTGCACTCATACTGCACCTTCTTCAGGGGTGTCGTTCCACGATCCGTAGACGCGTTCGGTGTTGGCCACGAGCCGGGCACACAGCTCTTCCAGCGATTCTTCGAGCGTGTCGGCCATGCGCCGCACCGTGTGTGGCATGAGGTAGGGCGCGTTGGGGCGGCCTCGCAGCGGCTCCGGTGTCAAGAAGGGAGCATCGGTTTCAACGAGTACGAGCTCTGGCCGCGCCACCTGCAGTGCTTCGCGCAGCGCCGGGGCGTTCTTAAACGTCGAGGTCCCCGAGAACGACATGTACCAGCCGTGCTCGTTGCAGATGCGAGCAAGCTTCGCGTCACCCGAGAAGCAGTGAAACACAGTGCGCGCGGGTGCGCCTACGCGCAGCAGGGTCGCGACGACCTCATCGTGCGCGTCGCGGTCGTGAATCTGCAGCGCGATGCCGTTGGCTTGCGCAATCTCGATGTGGGTCTCAAACGCTTCGATCTGCGCCTCACGCCCGTCTTCGCCCGTGCGAAAAAAGTCGAGGCCGGTCTCACCAACGGCGCGCACACGCGGTTCGGCCGCGAGACGCGAGATCTCTGACAGGTGGGCGCTCAGCTTACCCTGCGCAAACAATTTGGGCGCTTCGTTGGGGTGCAGCGCGACGGCCGCGAGTACCCGCGGGTCACTCGCGGCAAGCTGCGCGCTCCACCGGCTCGTGTCGAGGTCGGTGCCCACCTGCACGACACCGCGCACGCCCGAACGCTCAGCAAGGTCGAGAGACTCGAGCGGCTCGAGGGTGTCGATGCCGTCCTCGATCTCAAGGTGCGTGTGGTTGTCGTAGACCGCGATGGGAAGCGGCTCGGGGAGCCCTGGACGCTCGAGGTCGCGCGGGTCACGCGCGCCGGTAGACCGCTTGCGCAGCCCGCCCGCGGGCGCGTCGGGCCGCGAAGCTTCGCTCACTTGCCCGTCTCCTCCGTCTCAATGCGCGGAAACAGCACCGCGAGCGGATGCTGTTGGGTACCTGCGGGCAGGCGACCCCAGCGTCCCGCGTTCCGGATCGGCTGTGCGTCAAGCGCGCCGAGCGTTTCTTCAGCGCCCAGTGCAGCCCACAGCTTCACCGTTGCTTCGGGCAATACCGGCGAGAGCAGCTCGGCGAGCGCACGCAGCCCCTCGGTTGCAGTGTTCAGCACGGTCTGCAGACGCTCGGTGTTCGCAGGGTCTTTCGCGAGCGCCCACGGCGCCTGCTCGGTGATGTACCCGTTGAGCGCGTCAACGAGTTCCCAGACTGCTGCGATTGCCTCGTGAATCGCGAAGGTCTCGATCTTCTCGTCGGCGCGCTGCGCGGCACTCGCTGCGAGTTCGCGAATCGCGGCGTCGGCGGCGGTCTCGGTGCAAGCGGCGGGCACGCGACCCTCAAAGTACTTCGCGTTCATCGCGAGCACACGGCTTGCGAGGTTACCAAATCCGTTCGCGAGCTCAGCCTGGTACCTGGCCGAAAGGTCTTCCCAGCTGAACGAACCGTCGTGGCCAAACGAAATGGCACGCATGAAGTAGTACCGAAACGCGTCTGCGCCAAATGTGTCGGTGATCTCGTTCGGTGCAATGCCCGTGAGCTTCGACTTCGACATCTTCTCGCCACCCACGAGCAGCCAGCCGTGTGCGAACACGTGCTTGGGCACCTCAAGACCCGCGGCCATCAGCATCGCTGGCCAGATCACGGCGTGAAAACGCAGAATGTCTTTGCCGACGAGGTGACTGCCAGGCCAGTGCTGCGCGAACTTCTCGTCATCCTGGCCGTAACCGATCGCGGTGACGTAGTTGAGCAGCGCATCGAACCACACGTAGGTGACGTGCGCCGAGTCCCAGGGAATCGGAATGCCCCAGTCGAACGACGTGCGCGAGATCGACAGATCCTCGAGGCCCTGCTGCACAAACGCGACGACCTCGTTGCGGGCACTCGCCGGCTGCACGAAGTCGGGGCGCTCCTCGTAGAGTGCGAGCAGGCGCTCTTGAAACGCGCTCATCTTAAAGAAGTAGTTCTTCTCTTGCAGCAGCTCGAGCGGCTTCGAGTGGATCGAGCACACCTTTTCGCCCTCGAAGGCACCCTCGCCATCGACGATCTCGCTCTTGGGCTTGAACTCTTCACACCCAACACAGTAGAGGGCCTCAAACTCGCCGGCGTACACGTGCCCGTCATCGTGCAGCTTTTGCAGAAACTTGGCTACGCCATCTTCGTGACGCTTCTCAGTCGTACGAATGAAGTCGTCGTTTGAGATGTTGATCGTATCGAGCAGCGGCTTCCACGCCGACTCGACGAGTCGATCAGCCCACTCCTTGGGTGCCACGCCGTTTGCGGTGGCAGTGCGCAGAATCTTCTGGCCGTGCTCATCGGTGCCGGTGAGAAACCAGGTGTCGTCACCCGCCTGCCGATGCCACCGCGCGAGCACGTCTGCCGCCACCTCGGTGTAAGCGTGCCCAATATGGGGTGCGTCGTTCACATAGAAGATGGGCGTCGTGAGAAAAAACGAGGAGGGATTGGGCATGGGGACCATTCTATCTGGTGGTAAGGACCGATCCCGCCCGTGTTACGCCAGGTTCACTAACTCTCGCCTTCGACCACGATCTCGGGCTCGTGGTGCACCGCAAAGTTCACGGAGTTCGCGATGAAGCAGTACGCCCGCGCGTCGGTGTGGGCGGCCCGCGCGGCCGCCACCATCGATGCGTGGGCGACCGTCACGCGTGGCCGCAGCGTGGCCGATTCAAACGCGCCCCCCAGACCAGACTGCTTCAGCACGCCGCTCGCGGCGTCGGTGTACGCGGTCACAATGACCCCGTCACGCACCGCCACGTGCAGGTACGACAGCATGTGGCACTGGGCAAGAGCCGAAAGCAGCAGCTCCTCGGGGTTCCAGCGCTCCTTGTTACCGTGAAAGGTCGCGTCTGCTGACCCTTCAAGTGGGGCCTTGTGCGGCGCATGGATCAGTTGCTCTCGCCCGTAGGCGCGGTATCCGCTCGTGCCTGTGCCGCGGTTACCCACCCACTCGACGGTGACCGTGTATTCGTGACGCTCTTTCATGCGGTCACTCTACCGCCCTGGTTTTGCGCCGGGCGCGAGGAGGCGCCCGGGCCCCCGCACGCCCGGCACGATCCGGCACGAACATCCAAGAGACGGGAGTAAGCTAGCGCGTATGAGCGAAGCCATCGTTACGCAGACCAGTATTCCCCAAGAGCGCCGACTCGTCACCGAGATCCCCGGCCCACGATCGAAGGAGCTGCACGCTCGCCGGCAGGCCGTCGTGCCGCCCGGGGTGCACAGCGTGCTGCCCGTCTACATCGACCGTGCTCACGAGTCGATCCTCGTTGACGTCGACGGTAACCAGATCATTGATGTGTGCGGCGGCATTGGCGTCATGACGGTCGGTCACACCGATGAGTCGGTTGTCGCGGCGGCCACCGAGCAGCTCAGCAAGGTCACGCACACGCTGTTCACGATGACTCCCTACGCCCCCTACGTCGAGGTGGCAGAGCACCTCGCAAAGGCCATCTCGAGCGATGAGCAGTACAAGACCCTGCTCATGAACTCGGGCGCCGAGGCCGTCGAGAACGGTGTCAAGATCGCACGCAAGCACACGGGCCGCCCCGGCGTCGCCGTGCTCGAGAACGCGTACCACGGTCGCACGATGCTCACCTCGTCAATGAACCACAAGGCGGCGCCCTATGCGGCCGGTTACGGCCCCCGCGCCGGCAACATCTACAAGGCTCCCGGTTCCTACCCGCTGCACGACGGTCTCTCAGGCGCTGAGGCTGCCAAGCGCACCATCGCGTACCTCGAGAAGGTCGCTGGCGCCGAAGATCTCGCCTGCCTCGTCGTTGAGCCCATTCAGGGCGAGGGCGGCTTCATTGTGCCCGCCGACGGCTACCTGCCCGCGCTCGTCGAGTGGTGCCGCGCCAATGGCGTCGTCTTCATCGCCGACGAGGTCCAGGCAGGCATGGCCCGCACCGGCACGATGTTCTCGTACCAGCAGTTCGGCATTCAGCCCGACATCGTACTGACCGCCAAGGGCATCGCCGGTGGCCTACCGCTGGCGGGCATCACGGGCCGCGCCGAGATCATGGACAAGTCGCAGCCTGGCGGCCTGGGTGGCACCTTTGGTGGCAACCCCGTCGCGTGCGCCGCGGCCGTCGCTGTCTTCGAGAGCATCGAGCGCGACGCGCTGCTGCTCGAGGCGAAGCGTGTCGAGTCAACGTTCGGCGAGGGGCTGCGCGCGCTGCAGGCTAAGCATCCCGCGATCGCCGAGGTGCGCGGTCACGGCGCAATGCTCGCCATCGAAGTGACCAAGCCCGGCACGCTCGAGCCCGACGCCGAGCTCGTGCAGCGCGTCATCGACTACGGCGCACAGCACGGCGTGCTGCTGCTCTCGGCCGGTGTCTACAACCAGGCGATTCGCTTCTTGCCCTCGGTCAAGATGACTGATGAGCTCATCACCGATGTGCTCAGCGTGCTCGACGAGGCATTTACTGCCGCGTAAGCTCCGGATCGCGTAAGGGCCGCGCTACCTCACCGGTAGCGCGGCCCTTACGCGTAAATGCCGGGCGTGGCACGCAGAGCGTGCCCATCGTGCGCTACGGCGCTTGAACAAGCCCCGTGTCGACGACATCGCCCACGGCGTGGACGTCGATGACAATAACCGTCACATTATCGCGCCCCGAGTTGTTGAGCGCCTGTTCGACGAGTGTGCGTGCCGCTTCTTCGGCGGTCTCACACGTCGCCAGAAAGTGCTGAATGCCCACCTCGGTAAGTTCCTTGGTGAGCCCGTCTGAGCAGATGAGAAGCCGCTGGCCCGCGATCAATGCGAGTGACGTGTAATCGGGGATCGGCGCCTCACCGAACCCAACCGCGCGAGTGATGACGTTGGCGTGCGGGTGGCTTTCTGCTTCTTCTGGCGTGATCGCGCCCGTGTCGATCAGGTGCTGCACCACCGAGTGGTCGACAGTGATCTGGCTGAGCGCACCCTTGAAGTACTGGTACACCCGCGAATCGCCAATGTTGAACACGCGCCACGTAGGTTCATCCTCGGTGCCGAGACTCACGCCCGTCACCGTTGTGCCCGCGCCCAGGTCCGTCTCGCCCGCATCAAGCTCAATGTCCTCCACCGCATCGGCGAGCACCGCGTCGATGTCGGACTCAGTGACGAGCTCGGCACCACCCAGTTCTGCGAGCCTGCGAACGACAGCCGCAGAGGCCACCTCACCTGCAGAGTGGCCACCCATACCGTCGGCCACCGCGAAAATGGGTGGCATCGTGATGTAGCTGTCTTGGTTCGTCTCGCGCCTGTGACCGACATCAGTGAGCCCAAACCATGAAAGGTCTAACTCGAGCTCGCCGTCGCTGCGATAGCGCAGCCGTCGCCGCGCGGCGTTCTCTCCGCGGGCCGTCATTGCTTGCACCTGTTAGACATCAGTTCATCCTATCCTGCCCTGACCGAGCGGCGGCTACCGATCGGTTCATGCGCCCGCGTGCGCCGGAGCGCCCAGCGTTGTTACGAGTGTGAGCGCGTCATCTACGAGAGTGAGTTCAAGCGACTGTTCAGCGGCCCAATCGAGCAGCGAGTTGAGGCTGTCGATATGCCGCCCGGTCGTGGCAAGCCTGCGCACTAGGTCACCCTTTGCAGCCTTATTGAAGTGATTGAGCGCACGCACCTGTCCGTCTGCGCCTCGTTGCACGACGTGCAGCGAAAACCCCTCCCCCGCGCGTAGCGGTGCGAGGGCGGCATAGTCTTTCGAGCGCAGGTCGAGCGTAAACGCGCTCGATGGAACGGCCGCGTGCGCCGCCGACCACACGCGCTTCAGCGGGCCGCCCAGTGCGGGGAGCCGCGATGACGCGGATACGCGATACGCAGGAATAAGGTCGAGGGCCCGCACCTGTCCAAAGAGCGCAGACTGAACCCGCACGTGCCCCGCCGCCCAGGATCTTGCCGCCGCGTCGAGCGACGAGGCATCTAGCGCGTCGAACAAGACTCCCGTGTAGCGATCAAGAACGGGCATCGCTCCGCTCGTAGTGAGCACGAGATTGTGGCCGAGCTCACCGCGGTTCTTCACCCCGAGCTTGAGTGCTTTCGCGGCCGCCTCTTGATCGGCGTCTGGCGCGCACAGGGCTTCGAGTGCGGCCCGCACCTGCGCCCGAGCTTCTGAGAGCGCGTCGTGAGCAAACAGGTTCGATTGATCGAAACGATGGGACCCGCCCTCGCGCTTCGTTTCAGAAGGGGGCAACAGGATCAGCATGACGGCCTTTCGGGAGAGACGGCAGAAGGCCGACCGCACACGTAAGGTGTGCGATCGGCCTTCAAGAGAGAGAAAGTTACGCTACCAGCGCGGCCTTGCTCGCGACAATGGTAACCGTGTCGTGATCAACCGAGAGGAAACCGCCCTCGGCGTCGACGACGATCTTGCTGCCGTTGTCTTGGGTCACGCGAACCTCGCCCTGCGCGAGCAGGGCAAGCATCGGCTGGTGACCGGTGAGCACGCCGATCTCGCCCTCGACAGTACGCGCGACGACCTGTGAGGCAGAGCCACTCCAGACCTGGCGATCAGCCGAGACGACATTCACGTTGAGTGCCATGACTTACGCCATGTCCTTCTGCATCTTCGCCCACTTTTCTTCGACGTCGGAGATACCACCGACGTTGAAGAACGCCTGCTCGGCGACGTGGTCGAACTCGCCCTTGGCGATCGCGTCGAACGACTCGATGGTCTCCTTGAGCGGAACCGTCGAACCCTCGACACCGGTGAACTTCTTCGCCATGTAGGTGTTCTGCGAGAGGAACTGCTGGATACGGCGCGCGCGCGACACCGTGATCTTGTCGTCCTCAGAGAGCTCGTCGACGCCGAGGATCGCGATGATCTCCTGCAGCTCCTTGTTCTTCTGGAGGATCTGCTTGACCGTGGTTGCCACGCGGTAGTGATCCTCGCCCAAGTAGCGGGGGTCAAGAATACGCGAGGTCGAGGTCAACGGGTCGACCGCGGGGTACAGACCCTGCGATGCGATCTCACGCGACAGCTCGGTGGTTGCGTCGAGGTGCGCGAACGTGGTTGCCGGCGCCGGGTCGGTGTAGTCATCTGCGGGCACGTAAATGGCCTGCAGCGACGTAATCGAGTGACCGCGGGTCGAGGTGATGCGCTCCTGCAGGATACCCATCTCATCGGCGAGGTTCGGCTGGTAGCCCACAGCAGAGGGCATACGGCCGAGCAGCGTCGAAACCTCAGAGCCAGCCTGAGTAAAGCGGAAGATGTTGTCAATAAAGAGGAGCACGTCCTGCTTCTGAACATCACGGAAGTACTCAGCCATCGTCAGGGCCGACAGCGCAACGCGCAGACGGGTCCCGGGCGGCTCATCCATCTGGCCGAACACGAGGGCGGTCTTGTCGAAGACACCGGCCTCGTCCATCTCGTGGATCAGGTCGTTACCCTCACGGGTACGCTCACCAACACCGGCGAACACCGAAACGCCGCCGTGATCCTGAGCCACACGCTGGATCATCTCCTGGATGAGGACGGTCTTACCGACGCCTGCACCACCGAAGAGACCAATCTTGCCACCCTGAACGTAGGGTGTCAGGAGGTCGATGACCTTGATGCCGGTTTCGAAGAGCTCGGTCTTCGACTCAAGCTGGTCGAAAGCGGGGGGCGTGCGGTGGATGCTCCAGCGCTCTGAAACCTCAAGCTTCTCGCCCTCGGGGAGGTTCAGAACGTTGCCAGCAACGTCGAAAACCTTACCCTTGGTGATGTCGCCCACGGGAACCGTGATCGAGCTACCGGTGTCGACAACCTCCTGGCCACGGACGAGACCGTCGGTGGGCTTCAGAGCGATTGCGCGCACGAGGTTGTCGCCGAGGTGCTGAGCAACCTCGAGCACCAGGGTGAAGGCTTCTGAGCCCTCGCCAAAGTCAACCTTCGTCTCAAGCGCGTTGTACACGGCGGGGATCGCGTCGTGCGGGAACTCGATGTCGACAACGGGGCCGGTTACTCGAGCGATCCGCCCGACCACCTTGGCCTCTGTCGCCGATGCGGCGGTTTCGGTCATGATTCTCTCTCTTCGTACTTCGACTAGTTGGACAGCGCGTCCGCGCCGCCCACAATCTCGGAAATCTGCTGGGTGATTTCGGCCTGGCGAGCGTTGTTCGCGAGGCGGGTGTAGTCGCGGATCAGCGTGTCAGCGTTATCGCTCGCCGACTTCATCGCCTTCTGAGTGGCGGCGTGCTTCGCAGCAGCCGACTCGAGCATTGCGTTGAAGATGCGCGATTCGATGTAGGCAGGCAGCAGCTGTTCGAGCACGGCATCTGCCTCGGGCTCGAATTCGTACAGCGGCTCCGGCGCCTCGGTAGGCTCAGCAACGCCTTCGACAACCTCAAGCGGCAGCAGGCGGTGCACCTCGGGAACCTGGCTCACCATGGTGATGAGGCGGTTGTATACGAGGTGGATCTCCTGTGCTCCGCCGTCCTCTGCGGGGCGTGCGAAGACCTCGAGTACCGAATCGGCGATTTCCTTCGCCGTATCGAACCCGGGGTTCTCGGTGTCGCCGGTCCATACACGCTCGGCGGCACGCTGGCGGAAGGAAAAGTAGCCCTGCGCCTTACGGCCGACCAGGTAGTACACAACTTCCTTACCCTCGGCGCGCAGAAGCTCTGAGAGCTCCTCAGCTTCACGAAGCACCTGCGAGTTGAAGGCGCCCGCGAGACCGCGGTCAGAGGTGAAGATCACCACCGCTGCGCGGACGACCTGATCGGCCTCCATGAGCAGCGGGTGGTCAGTCTTTGAGTGCGTGGCGACGGCTGAAACGGCGCGGGTGATCGCGGTGGCGTACGGCGTGGATGCTTCGACCCGTGCCTTCGCCTTCTGAATGCGAGAGGCTGCGATCAGCTCCATCGCACGGGTGATCTTCTTGGTCGTCTGGGCAGACTTAATCTTCTGCCGGTAGACCCGAAGTTGCGCTCCCATGTCTCTCCTGTGTTCGTCGGTGCTGGCTGGTGGTGGCGGTGAGGCGGGGGCCTAAGCCCCCGCCGTCACTCGTCACTACTTCTTGACGACCAGCTGCTCCTGCTTGATGTTTGCCTCATCGAGCGTTTCGAACTGCTCGTTCAGGCTCTTGCCC
Source organism: Leucobacter faecis (assembly GCF_054456695.2). Taxonomy (NCBI): domain Bacteria; kingdom Bacillati; phylum Actinomycetota; class Actinomycetes; order Micrococcales; family Microbacteriaceae; genus Leucobacter; species Leucobacter faecis. Next base: position 40,072 of record NZ_JBTJER020000013.1, on the reverse strand, counting down.
TCGCTGGTGCGGAACTCGCTCTTGAACTTCTCGATGTGCGAGGTGATCTCGGCCACGAGTGAGTCATCGAGCACGTTGGTCTCGCGAAGAGTCTTGAGAGCCTCGGAGTTGCGGCCGAGGTAGTCAAGGAACTCGCGCTCGAAGCGAAGGATATCCGCGACGGGAACCTCGTCCATGAAGCCGTTGGTGCCAGCCCAGATCGAAACGGTCTGGTCCTCAACGGGGTAGGGCGAGTACTGACCCTGCTTCAGGAGCTCGGTGAGGCGTGCGCCACGCTCGAGCTGCTTGCGGCTTGCCGCGTCAAGATCCGATGCGAACATCGCGAATGCCTCGAGTGCGCGGTACTGAGCGAGCTCAAGCTTGAGCGTGCCCGACACCTTCTTGATCGACTTCACCTGAGCGTCGCCACCCACACGCGAAACCGAGATACCCACGTCAACTGCGGGGCGCTGGTTAGCGTTGAACAGGTCTGACTGCAGGAAGATCTGGCCGTCGGTGATCGAGATCACGTTGGTCGGAATGTACGCCGACACATCGTTGGCCTTGGTCTCGATGATGGGGAGGCCCGTCATCGAGCCTGCGCCGAGCTCGTCCGACAGCTTCGCACAACGCTCCAGCAGGCGCGAGTGCAGGTAGAAGACGTCACCGGGGTATGCCTCGCGGCCCGGCGGGCGGCGCAGCAGCAGCGATACGGCACGGTAGGCCTCGGCCTGCTTCGACAGGTCATCAAAAATGATGAGCACGTGGCGGCCGTCGTACATCCAGTGCTGACCAATGGCCGAGCCGGTGTAGGGTGCCAGGTACTTGAAGCCCGCGGGGTCCGATGCCGGCGAAGCCACGATGGTCGTGTACTCCATGGCACCGGCGTCCTCGAGCGCGCCCTTCACCGAAGCGATGGTCGAGCCCTTCTGGCCGATAGCGACGTAGATGCAGCGAACCTGCTTCGACTTGTCGCCCGACTCCCAGTTAGCCTTCTGGTTGATGATCGTGTCGATCGCGAGAGCGGTCTTGCCGGTCTGGCGATCGCCAATGATGAGCTGACGCTGGCCACGGCCAACAGGGATCATCGCGTCAATCGCCTTGATGCCGGTCTGCAGCGGCTCGTGAACCGACTTACGCTGCATCACACCGGGAGCCTGGAGCTCAAGTGCGCGCCGGCCCTCGATGCCAGTGATCTCGCCGAGACCATCAATCGGTGCGCCGAGCGGGTCGACAACGCGGCCGAGGTAGCCCTCGCCCACGGGTACCGAGAGCACCTCGCCCGTGCGGGTAACGGGCTGACCCTCTGCAATGTCGGTGAATTCGCCGAGAACGACAACGCCGATCTCGTCTTCTTCAAGGTTCTGAGCAAGGCCCAGAGTGCCGTCCGCGAAGCGAACGAGCTCGTTAGCCATAACGCCGGGGAGACCCGCGACGTGTGCAATGCCATCGGCTGCGTCTACGACGGTGCCGACCTCGGTCTTCTCTGCCTGCGACGGCTCGTACGACGCTGCGAAATCCTTCAGCGCGTTACGAACCTCATCAGGGCTGATGGAGAGTTCTGCCATTTCGATTCCTCTGTCTGTTCCGGAAAGCCTAGGCCCCCGGGATAAAAAGTGGTGCCCTAAGCTGCGAGCTGCGTGCGCAGGTCGTCCAGTCGGGAACGGATGCTGCCGTCGATCACATCGTCCGCGATCTGCACGCGGATCCCGCCAATGACCGAAGGATCAATGACGGTGGTGATCTTCACGGTGCGACCCGCTGTGCGCTCGAGAGCGCTCGCGAGTCGGGCCTGCTGCTGCGCCGAAAGCGGCGCAGCGACGGTGACGGTGGCGAGATCGCAGCCAATCTGGTCAGCGCTGATCCGAGCTGCTTCGCGCAGCGCAGATTCGAAACGACGACCGCGAGGGTACGACACCAGCTGGTTTGCGACCGTAATCGCAGCAGCCGAGACCTTGCCGGTCAGGAGGCGCTCAAGGAGCGACACCTTACCGGCCGCGGCCACGAGCTTGCTGCCAAGCGTGAGCTGCAGCTCGTGGTTACGTGCGACCAGATCGGCAACCGACAGCAGCTCGTCTGAGAGCGCGGGCTGCGAGACGCCCGTAGCACGAATGCCGAGCTCCTCGATGCCTGCAGCGAACTCGTCTGGGCTCGACCAGCGGCCGGAGACCGCGGCGCCAAGGACCGCGAGCGCGTCAGCGGAGAGCGCGCCGAAGAGCTGTGAGATCACAGCGCTCTTCGCCTCGGCCGCTGCGGAATGGTCTCCGAGCGCGGATGCGAGTGCGAGGTTCGAGGCGATAGTGCCCGAGACCTCAAGCAACTCGGTGCCAACGCTTGTGGCCAGGCCGTCCCGGAGTGCGGTACGTGCCTGCGCAAGTGCTTCGCGTGACGCGCTGCCCATTACTTGGCCGCCTTCTCTGACGCCTCAAGGTCAGCGAGGAAGCGATCGACCAGAGCCGATGCCTTCTGGTCATCGGTCAGGCTCTCGCCGACCACGCTCGAGGCGAGATCGATCGCGAGCGAACCAACGTCCTTGCGCAGCGAGACAACGGCGCTCTGACGCTCTGCCTCGATCTGAGCCTGAGCGGCCTGCGTGATGCGTGCCTGCTCGGTGACGGCGTCTTCCTTGGCCTTTGAGACAATCTTCGCGCCGTCTGCACGTGCAGCGTCGCGGATCTCGCCAGCTTCCTGGCGGGCGCTTGCGAGCTGCGCGGTGTACTCCTGCAGCGCGGCCTCCGCCTTAGCCTGAGCTTCATCAGCCTTCGCGATGTTGCCTTCGATTGCCTCGGCGCGAGCGTCCAGCATCACCTGGACCTTCGGAAGGAAAACCTTCCAGAAGGCCACGAAGAGGATGAGGAATACAATCGCTGACCAGACCATGTCGTACGTAGCCGGAAGCAGCGGGTTACGGGGTGCTTCTGCGGCGACGAACAGCGATGCGGGGTTCATCGTGCCTCCCTTTCGAGACTAGGGAAAGAGTGGTCTATTAAACGAAGATGAAGTAGGTAGCAACACCGATGAGCGCGAGCATCTCGGTGAACGCGATACCGATCCACATCATGCCCTGGAGCTTACCTGCGAGCTCGGGCTGACGAGCGGTGCTCTCAATGGTCTTGCCAACGACGATTGCCACGCCAATTGCGGGGCCGATGGCTGCGAGGCCGTAGCCTACGGTCGCGATGTTACCCGAGATTGCAGCGAGAACAGACACAGTATGTGTTTCCTTCCGTATGTGAGTGCGGCGGTCGCCGGCACCCGGTGGGGGTTTTAGTGCTCTTCAGCCAGCGCGAGCTGGATGTAAAGCGCGGTGAGCAAAGTGAAGACGTAAGCCTGCAGGCCGGCAACGAACAGCTCGAAGAGCGTGAACGCGATGCTGAACCCGAAGGTGACAGCGCCGACGGCGGGGAAGAAGCCCCCGGCAGACAGGATGAAGAAGTTGGTGGCCGAGAACAGCAGCACCATGATCATGTGGCCCACGAGCATGTTCATCAGCAGTCGCAGTGCCAAGGTCACAGGGCGCATGATGAACGTCGAGAGGAACTCAACGGGAGTCACGAGCAGGTACATGATCTTGGGAACGCCTGCGGGGAACAGTGAGTTCTTGAGGAAGCGACCCGGGTGCTTGCGCAGGCCAGCGTAAATGAACGCGATGTAAGCAACGACCGCCATAACGAGCGGGAAGCCCACAACCGACGACGCCGAGATGTTGACACCCGGAATCACCGCCGTAGCGTTAAACGCGAAGATCAAGAAGAACATCGACATGAGCAGGGGCGCGAAACGACGCCCCTCCTTTGCGCCGAGCTGCTCTTCAATGATGTTCTTGCGCACGAAGTCGAGCGCAAACTCAAGAACGCCCTGAGCGCGGTTCGGAACAACCCTGAGGTTGCGCGTACCTGCCCAGAACAGAATCAGCAGTACCACGAGCATGACCACACGAAGGATCATGATGCGGTTCATCTCGAACGGCGTACCTTCAAAGAGCACCGCCGCCGGGAAGAAGTCGTCAAGGGTAGGGCCGTGAAAGCCACCCGATTCAGAACCAAAAAGTCCGGGGGCAACGAGGTGCATAGCGTTTGGGAACAGCGCCATTCTCCTGTATTCGGGGTGCGGAAGAAGCCGCACGGCTTCGAACGATGGACGAGCCCCCAGCACTTATTGCGCGCACGACAAGTGGCGCCCGGCAGGGACTCGACCAGTGTAACAATATTTTCGCGCTCAGTGAAACTGAACGGCCAAAAAAACAGTTGCGATGGGCGCAGCGTCTGGTGCCCGTTCGCTAGCCTGGCAGATTAGCGATCGGTATGCGCCCGCGCGCAAAGACCACCGCGTTTACGGTGAGTGAAACCACCACACCGACAATGATTCCAATAAACATCATGGTCGGATTGAGCCATGGCTGCTCCCGTAGCAGGAGAGCTGCGACAAGGAAGACAACGATCTTGAGTAGCCAGGCGCCCATCACAATGCTGAAAAAGATCTGAATAAAGATCGGGCTCGAAGAGAACCTGTTCGCAAACGCAATACTCCCAGCAGTGAGCGTAATGAAGAGGCCGGCAATGCCTGCGCCAATCGCACCGCCTGCTACCCCTGTGAGCCCTGAGACGAGCCACCCAATTCCGGCGAACACCACCACGAGCAGCAGCGATACGACTATCCCCCAGCGCACCGCACGCAGCAGCACCGGCTGCGAGGTGGGCATCAGATCAATGGCCTCGTCGTCGTAGTTGGCGGTGTCGGCCCGGTCTGCACCCGGCGTTGGTTCGTGTTCTGTCACTCGGTTCTCCTGTCAGTAGGCACACGTTCGACCTAAGGTAGCAAGCTCCGTCGTGCGATCGCTGAGCGCACTCGATTAACCGGGAACAGGAGCACCAGCACACACACGGTGCCACCGATGATCAGTACCGTGAGTGGCACCGTGTAGCTCTGCAGCGTAAACACGAGCAGCGCCGCGGTCGAGAGCACAGCCGAACCCAGGTAGAAGATAATGACGGCCTGCACGGGTGAATGGCCCATGTTGAGCAGGCGGTGGTGCAGGTGAAGCCTATCGGCGGTAAACGGGCTTTGACCGGCCTTGAGGCGCCGGAACACGGCGAGTGCAAAATCTGCGAGCGGCAGCGCGAACACGGCCACGGGCAACAGAATCGGAATGTAGCTTGCGATCACGAGCTTCTGGTCGAGCGCAGCGGGGTTCAGTTTACCCGTCACGCTCATGGTGCTCGCCGCCATCAGCAGCCCGACGAGCAGTGCGCCGGTGTCACCCATAAACATTTTCGCGGGGTTCCAGTTATAAGGAATGAACCCCACGCACACCGCCACCACTATGCACGCGATGAAGCTCGCGAGCGTGACCGCGTCAACCCTGCCTATGCGCTCGTGCAGCAGCAGCGTGTACACAAAGAAGACCGAGTTCGAGATGATCGCTACCCCTGCAACCAAGCCGTCGAGCCCGTCGACAAAGTTGACCGCGTTCATCACCAGGGTCATGAAGAACACGGTAATCCCAAAGTTGAGCACCGACGAGCCCACAAATAGCGTGTTGCCCACCGGCAATGACACAATCTGTAGCCCGTTCCACGCAAGCAGACCTGTCGCGGCGAACTGTGCCCCCAGCTTGATCATCCAGTCGAGGTCGAGGAGATCGTCGAGGATCCCCACGGCGGCGATGATGATACAGGCGCCCGCCAACGCCCACATTTCGGTGCTTTCGGTATAGATCGACTGAAACTCAGGCACCATCGCACCAACGCCGAAGGCCGAGAGCAGCCCGACAAACATTGCTACACCGCCCAGGCGTGGCGTTGGCGTCTTGTGCACATCGCGCGCGCGCACTGCGGGCGCGAGGTTAAACCTGCGACTCAGCAGCAACACGACGTACGACGCGATCGCGGTGACCACGACGGCCACCCCTGCCACGATCAGGTACGGGAGCATCTCAGTCCTCGAACGTTACCCGAGGCAGCGCCTCGGCGAGGGCTTCACGTGTCACGCCACCCTGCCGCAGAATACGCAGGGTGCCCCCGTCTTCTGTGAGCCCCGTCGCGTCAATGATGGTCGACGCCGGGGGCTGATCCGGAACCTCGCCATACTCCAGGTACACCTCGACCGAGTCGGCAAGCATGACCTGCGCCTCGGCAGCGGTACGCGCCGCGGGCTCACCGGTCTTGTTCGCCGACGACACAGCGAGCGGGCCGGTTTCTTGCAGTAGCTCCAGCGTGAGCGGGTGGTTGGGAATGCGCAGTGCGACGGTGCCGCCTGTCTCTCCCAGGTCCCAGCTGAGGGCGGAGTTAGCGTTCGTAACAATGGTCAGCGCGCCCGGCCAAAACGTCTCGGCGAGCGTGCGCAGCGTGCTCGGCACCTCAGCCGCGAGCGCTCCGAGCGTGGCGACGTTGGGAATCAACACGGGCGGCGGCGACTGCCGTGTGCGGCCCTTGGCGTCGAGCAGCCGCTGCACCGCTTCGGGCGTAAACGCATCGGCCGCGACTCCGTAGACGGTGTCGGTCGGCAGCACCGCGAGCTGCCCGCTGCCGAGCGACCTGCGCGCCGCGCGCATCGCCGATAGAAGCTGTGTGGTGTCGCTGCAATCAAAGACCTCTGCCATAGCCCCCCAGCTTACTCCGGTTAGCTCACGGCCCGCGCCGTCGTCACCCGGTCTCGGCCCGTCAGATCGAGGTGGGTCTGCGCCAGGGTCCAGCCATCTCGCTCAAGCAAGCGCCGGATCGCCGCCCCCTGCTCCTCCGCGTGCTCGAGCGCAATGAGCCCCCCGGGGGCCACCAGGTGACGCCCCACCCTGCTCAGAACTCGAATGACGTCGAGGCCGTCCTCGCCCCCGTACAGCGCGAGATCCGGATCGTGCTCGCGCACTTCGGGGTCGCGGGGAATGGCGGCCGCCGGCACATAGGGTGGATTCGAGGCCAGCACGGTGACGCGCCCCGCCAACGGCAATATGGCCCGCGCAACCACACTGGCGGGCGCAACGACGGGCCCGGCGGGTTGCTTGGGGTCGAGCTCTGCCACGTCCCCGAGCAGCAGCGTCACCCGGCCGTCGCCCCACTCGGCCACGTTACGCGTCGCCCAGGCGTGCGCTTCGACGCTCTTCTCGACAGCCCACACGCGGGCGCCGGGCACCTCTTGTGCAAGCGCCAGGGCAACGGCTCCACTACCCGTGCACAGGTCAAGTGCGACCGCATCGTTCGCACCACGGAGCTCATCGATGGCGAGCTGCGCGAGCAGCTCGGTCTCGGGCCGCGGCACGAAGACTCCCGGGCCGACTTGGAGCTCGAGCGTGCGAAACGCGGCCCGGCCGGTCAGGTGCTGCAGCGGCACACGGTCGGCGCGCTGCGCTGCGAGCGCTTCGAGTCGTGCAGCGTCGTCGCCTTCCAGTGTGCTGCCCATGATGGCAAGGGCCTGCACGCGCCCACGCGAAACCCCCAGCACGTGCCCCGCAAGCAGTTCGGCGTCGGCCTCGGGCGTGTCGATGCCTGCCTGGGAGAACTGGTCGCACAGTGCGGCGAGCATATACTGCAGCGAGCGTGGATCTGATGCCATGCGTCAACCTTCCCACACCGCAGGTAACGCGCGTAACAGAGCGACACCTTTCATAACTTATGACTACCCCTCCAATAAGGTGGGACTATAGTAAGCGACGTTCAACACACGCAGGAGGAAGCACCCATGGCACGGATCTACGACAACATCACCCAGGCATTTGGTAACACGCCGCTCGTGCGGCTGGGGCGCGTCACCGAGGGCGCTGGCGCAGAAGTTTACGCGAAGCTCGAGTTCTACAACCCGGCAGGTTCGGTGAAGGACCGCATCGGCATCGCGATCATCGATGCGGCAGAGAAGTCGGGGGCGCTGAAGCCCGGCGGCACGATCGTCGAGGGCACGAGCGGTAACACAGGTATTGCGCTCGCGTTCGTCGGCGCTGCCCGAGGCTACCGCGTTATTCTCGTAATGCCCGAGACGATGAGCATTGAACGCCGCAAGTTCCTCAAAGCCTTTGGCGCCGACATTGTGCTCACACCCGGTGCGGCAGGCATGAGCGGTGCGGTCGAGAAAGCGAGAGAGATCGTTTCGGACACACCCGGCTCGATTCTCGCCAACCAGTTCGGCAACGACGCGAACCCGCAGGTGCACTACAAGACGACCGGCCCCGAGATCTGGGCCGACACTGACGGTTCGGTCGACGTTTTTGTCGCTGGTATCGGCACAGGCGGCACCATCACCGGCGCAGGTCGCTACCTGAAGGAGCAGAACCCTGGCGTGCGCGTCGTAGCGGTCGAACCGAAGGACTCCCCCATTCTCACGGGCGGTCAGGCAGGCCCCCATAAGATTCAGGGACTCGGCGCAAACTTCGTGCCAGATGTGCTCGACACAGACCTCTATGATGAGGTCGTCGATGTTGAGCTGGACGACTCGTTGCGCTTTGCACGCGACCTCGCCACCAAAGAGGGAATCCTTGTGGGAATCTCGGGCGGCGCGGCCATCGCCGCAGCCGTCGAGGTGGCGCGTCGCCCAGAGAGCGCAGGCAAGAAGATTGTGGCGATCATTCCCGATTCGGGCGAGCGCTACTTCTCAACACTCCTGTTCGCAGACCTCGAGGTATAACTAAGACCCATGAGCATCCTGTCGAGAATTCGCGAAGATGTGCGTTCGGCGCGCGCCCACGACCCCGCCGCCCGCGGCGCCGTCGAGGTCTTTTTCGTGTATTCGGGGCTACACGCGGTGTGGTGGCACAGGGTGTCACACTCGCTGTGGCGCCGAGGCGCACGGTTTCTGCCGCGCGCTATCTCGCAGGGTGCCCGGTTTTTCACCGGCATCGAGATTCATCCCGGTGCCACCATCGGTAGGCGACTCTTCATCGATCACGGCATGGGTGTCGTGATCGGTGAAACCGCTGTCGTAGGTGACGACGTGCTCATCTATCACGGGGTGACACTTGGCGGCACGGGCCACGGGCGGGGCAAGCGTCACCCCACACTGGGCGACCGCGTCGTCGTTGGGGCCGGCGCAAAGCTGCTTGGCGCAATCGACCTGGGCCACGACAGTGCGGTGGGCTCAAACGCCGTCGTGGTGCGCTCTGCCCCACCCTGGACCACGCTCACTGGCATTCCGGCAGCGGCGCGGCCACGCCGCGGGGCGCCGCACGCAGAACAGCCCGACATGGCGGACTTCTACGTGATCTAGTCTCACCGCAAGCGGCGGCCGTGCTCCGCCATCCAACGCTTCGTCCGGCGACTCTCCACAATGATCATCGTGAGCCCCAGCAGCCACAGCGGTGCCTGCACCGCGAACGCCCATTTAAAGGCTTCGAGGGAATAGTCTTCGGGGGATCCGGCGCCCTGAGCGTCGAGCGAGAGCCCCAAGAGCAGCATGACCACCAGGGTCGCAATGAACCCGCCGGTGTTGACGAACCCGGTCGCAAAGCCAGCGAAGCTGCGCGGCGCGTGCGATCTCAGCACTTCGAACGCGATCATCGACGCCGGCCCACCCAGCGGCATCACGAGGATCAGGGCAATGAGCAGCCACATCGGCGGTGCGCCGGGCCACAGCAGCACCAAGCTCCACGTACAGGCGATTGCGACAGTGATGCCAAAGTTGATCCAGACGCGTCGCTCGACGAAGCGTGAGCTAATCGGGCCCAGCATGAGCCCCGCGAACATCGAGGAGAGCACGGTGAGGCTCAAAAGCCCCGCCGACTCGGTGGTATTGAGGCCCACCCCGCCGGTGAGAAACGGCGTACCCCACAGGAGCAAAAAGGTGTTGAGCGCGAAGGGCGAGGTGAAATGAACCCAGAATGCAAGCCGCACACCGGGGATCTGCAGCATGCGCCTGGCCTGCGCGAAAAATGCGGGGCCACGCCCAGCGCCAACGACGGGAATCGACGAAGTAGCGGGCGGAGCGATGGAGGTGGTGATCACCTCCGGTTCGCCCGCGAGCGACCGCGCATTGCGCGTGAGCTGCCCCGGCCGACCGGTGATGCGCTCGAACAGTGTAGGCGCGCCGGGCTTGTCGCGCAGCACAGCGGCGCCGACGATAGTGACCACCAGCCCGGCCGCGGCGAGCCCCAAAAACCCGTTCGTCCAGCCCGCGGCACCCACGAGCAGCGCGAGCGGGGTGACCGATACGAGCTGACCGGCTTGACCTATGAGCCCCGTGAGCTGGCTCACGGTGGGCAGCTGGCGCACCGCGAACCACTCGGGCAAGAGTCGCATTACGCTGATGAAGGTGCAGGCATCGCCCGCCCCCACGAGCACGCGCGCAAGAATCGCGAGCGACACCTCGGGCACGGTCGCCATGGCGACCTGCCCAATGATCATGAGAACCCCACCGCCCAGCACCATCGCTGTGGTGCCGACGCGGTCAAGCAGCAGGCCAACGGGAATCTGCAATCCCGCATACACGACCAGCTGAATCACCGGAAACGCTGCGAGCGTGGTCGCGTCAATGCCGAAGTGTTCTTGTGTTGCTGGGCCGAGCGCCGCGAGCGACGATCGGTTGATCACGGCCACCGCGTACGCTATGGCCGCGACACCCCAAACGATCCACGGGAGCATTGGGTGGCGGGCAGTGCGCATGCCTTACAGCCTATCGCCGCATTCGGGCTTAGAATTCACCCACAGAGATAAGTTTCATTGCCTGGCTACAGGTGGCACATATGCATTACAGTGAGGAGCACTTGTGAGCGCGTTCGATACGAGGGAGCTCGCGTGGGCGGCCCTGCATCACACGCGCACCACCGCGCAAGATCTCGCCGATATCGCGGGCCGCTACCCCGAGTTTGCGTCGACCATCGCCACGCACCCGAGCGCCTACCCTGAGCTGCGTGACTGGGCTCGCTCAATGTCTCAAGATCCAGATGCCACGGCCTCGCGCCGCCTTGCGCCTGCGGGCGCGGCTGTGCTCGCGGCGACAACCCCGCAAGCGCTGCTCATCGCCCCCACGCCCGCGGGCACGAGATTCACGCTGGCCCCCGGCGGCGGCGCCAGCGGGCCCATGTTCGCGCCGCCCATGGCCGGTACGGGTTTTGGGGCTCCCCCGCCCGTCGCCCCGTCTCAAGCTCCGGATCACGCCGCGCGGCGCAAGCGGGTGCTCTGGTGGACCCTCGCGGGGATCTACGCCGTGGGAGTCCTAGCCAGTGCGCTCTTTGAGGCTCGGTATAGGTTCGAGAGTTTTCTGACGGACGGGACGCTGCCCTACCCGATCTTCGCGTTTCTTGAATACCGCGGCCTCTCTCTCGTGTTCGCCGTGCTGTTTGCGGCACACTGCATGATCGCCGCACCGCGCGGCTGGCGCAAGGCCATATCGCCTATCTTTGTAGTCTTGTCTCTGCTCCAGGTCTGGTTGCCCTTCGTAGGCATGTTCACCGGCATGACATTCTTCCTCGCCCTTGCTTACTTCGTCGCGCGACCGATACGTGGTGCAGGCTGGGCTGCGCTACCCGTATTTATCGGGGCGGGAGTCCTCCCCGTACTGCTAATGGACTTCGGGTGGCTCTATAACAGCCCCAGCCCTGTACTGGCAGTCTTAATGCACTGGGGGATCCTGATGGCGGTGACTGCGCTCGGGGTATTTATGGCGGAAGCTTTGAGCAGGGGCGCTGTACGGCGCATCGCCGCGCGCGATGCTGCATGGGCACAGCAGAGAGCTGAGCGAGAAGCACTACTCGCGCAGACTGTTGCTGGCGCAGGAGACGCGCAAACGAGCATGTGGGCATTGGCCGAGCTCCAGCGTCCGCCACGCAACAACACACTCGCGGTGCTTTCGCTCGTGTTCTCGGTGCTCATGGCGCTACCCGCCATCGTGATGGGTCACGTAGCGCTGGCACAGATTGCCCGCACGGGTGAGAGCGGCCGGGGTCTCGCGATCGCCGGGCTCATCATCGGTTACTTCATGCTCGTTGTGGGCGTTGCAAGCGCGATCCTCTACAGCTTGGTCTTCTACCCGCTCTGGGCGCTCATGGTCTAGGGCCCGCTCACGCAAACGGCCCCGCTCGTGTGAGCGGGGCCGTTTGTATACCTTGGGCGTCTGACGTTACCTGACTCGTGCCACTGTACTGCTGGCGCGCAGTGCACATGTCGAGGCTTTTGTGGCAACAGCCCAGGCGAATGCGGTTTTACCCCGCATCCAATGCACCAAAGATCGATTCCTATGGGGAATAGGTGTGTTGCAGCCCGGCAAAGAGGGCGTGCGGCCAAAAGTGGGTGTTATCGGTCCTGATAACACCCACTTTTGGCCACACGATGTCTTGGCGCCTCTCTGTGACCTTGGGCGTCTGGCGTTACTCGCCGAGGCTCGCCAGGCGGTCTTCTTCGTCCATGCGAATGCACGACTCGATGACCGCGTCGAGCGCGCCGTTCATGACGTGGTCAAGGTTGTAGGCCTTGTACCCGGTGCGGTGATCGGCAATGCGGTTCTCGGGGAAGTTGTACGTGCGAATACGCTCCGAGCGATCCATGGTGCGAATCTGGCTCGAACGGTGTGCGCTGGCCTCGGCCGCGGCTTCCTCCTGCTTACGCGCGAGCAGCCTGGCGCGAAGCACTCGCATGCCCGCATCGCGGTTCTGCAGCTGGCTCTTCTCGTTCTGCATCGCAACGACAATACCGGTGGGAATGTGCGTGATGCGCACGGCGGAGTCCGTCGTGTTCACCGACTGGCCGCCCGGACCGCTCGAGCGGTAGACGTCAATCTTGAGGTCGTTCTGTGCGATCTCGACCTCTTCTGGCTCGTCAACCTCCGGGTACACCAGCACCCCAGTGGTTGACGTGTGGATGCGGCCCTGCGACTCGGTAACGGGCACACGCTGCACGCGGTGCACACCACCCTCGTACTTCAGGTGCGCCCATGCGCCCTGCGAAGGGTCAGACGGGTTGGCCTTGATCGCAACCTGCACGTTCTTGTAGCCGCCAAGATCGCTCTCGTCTTTCTCGAGGATCTCGGTCTTCCACCCCTTTGACTCTGCATAGTGCATGTACATGCGCAGCAGGTCAGCGCCGAACAGCGCAGATTCAGCGCCGCCCTCGCCACCCTTGATCTCAAGAATCACGTCACGCGCATCGTCTGGGTCACGCGGAATCAAGAGCCTGCGCACCTTTTCTTGCGCTTCAGCGAGCCCCGCCTCGAGCTCGGGGATCTCTTCAGCGAATGCGTCGTCCTCTTTCGCGAGCTCGCGCGCGGCCTGAAGGTCCTCCCCCAGGTGCTGCCAGTGCTCGTATGCGACCTTGATCTTGTTGAGTTCGGCGTATCGCCGGTTAACCTTCTTGGCGCGTGTCGCATCGGCGTGCAACGCCGGATCGGCCAGGGCCTCCTGCAGGGATTCGTGCTCCTTGAGCAGCGTCTCAACCTGTTCGAACATGTTTCCTCCGAGAGTGTGTTGCGTATGCGTGACCGTGGGCGCTTACGCGCTAGGCCGCGGAGGTGGGCTGAAGGGCTGCGGCGCCGCGGGTGCGTGAACGCTCCGCGTCAACGACGAGCTGCGCGCCGGTCGCCTGCGCGAAACGAATCTCGCAGTTTGCGACCGTGCGTAGCTCGCGCAGCAGCTGCTTATCTGCTGCGACACCGGTCTTCGTAGCGGCCGTGACGAGCACGGTCAGCGATCCGGCGTTCTCGGCGTTGCGTGCCGCACCAAGAACGCGTCGCACCTGGGTGATCGCAAAATCGTCGATCGCGCCGTGAGCGGGGCGTGCCGAAACGGGCTGTGCCTGAGCGTAGGCCCGTGCCAGGTCACCCACCGAGTCCACCAGCACAACGACGTCATGCCCCAGCTCGGCCAAGCGGCGTGCGCGGTCGATACCCAGTTCGGCGACGGTGGCCTGATCTTCTGCCGGGCGTTCGAACGACGCCGCGACGACCTCGCCGTTTACCGTGCGCGTGAGGTGCGTAATGTCCTCGGGCTGCGCGTTTGTGAGCAGCAGCATCAGGTGCGCGTCGGGCGCATTCGCGCTGACACCGGCGGCAATCTGGCTCAGCACCTCTACACCGCGTGCGGGCTTAGGTACTACGAGCAGACCTCGCTGGCCCAAGCCTACGGGAGCGGCGGCGTCGATCTCGGCCCCAAGACCCGCCCCCTGGGCGAGCTTAAGCTGGCGCTCAGGGTAGATAGCAGCGAGCTCTGAGAACTCTTCACGATTTTCGTTCTCTTCGAGTGAGCGCCCGTTGATGGAGTCGACCTTGACGATCGCGTTGTACTTCTGACGGCCCGCCTGCTCGCCCTCGCGGGGCTGGCGAATGGCGCCGACGATAGCATCGCCGCGCTTCATGCCGTACTTCTTGACCTGCCCGAGCGAAACGTAGACGTCACTCGTGCCGGGGAGGTAGCCGGTGGTGCGCACGAATGCGTAGTTATCGAGCACGTCGAGAATGCCGGCGATGGGTAGCAAGACATCATCTTCAGTGATCTCGGGTTCGAAATCGTCGCCCTGGCCGCGACGCTTGCGGTCACGCTGGCGCGTTCGGCTTGAACGAGAATCGTTGTTCTTATCGTTCTGCTTGTGCTGGTCGTTACCGTTGTTACCGCCGTCGCTGGCCTTCGCGTCGCCGTTCTTCGATTCGCCGTTCTTCGCGTCAGTGTTCTTCGATTCGGTGTTCTTCGCGTCGGCGCTCTTGGCGTCAGCGTTCTTGGCGTCACCGTTCTTGGCGTCAGCCTGATCTTGCTTCTGGCCACGGCGCTTGCGTGAGCGAGCGGGTTTGTCTGAATCGGCCGTTTCGGCAGCCGGCTGCCCGGGAGTCTCTTCTGCCCCCTGGGGCGCTTCGGGCGTAGTCGACGAGGCTGCAGCTTCATCAAGTTTCGCCTCGATTGCGGCTGCGACAGACTCGGGTGCGCCCGTGGCACCCGCATCTGCAGTGGCGGCCTGCTGAGCGGCATCGGCTTCTGCCTTCGCTGCCTTCGTGACGCGCGCACGACGCGTCTTCTTCACGGGTTCAGGTTCCGTTGTTGCATCGTCTGCACCGGAGGCAGATTCCGCGGCCGTGGGAGCTTCAGCGGCTGCAGGCGCATCTGCCGTAGCGGCATCTGCGGCGGGGGCTTCAGCAACCTTCTTGCGCGCACGCGTCACGCGCTTCTTCGGTGCGTCCGCAACCGGCGCGTCCGCCACGGGTGCGTCAGCCGCTTGGTCTGCTGCTGCAGTATCTGCGGCATGTGTAGCTGCGGGCGCTGCCTCTGCGGCCTCGGCTGCACTGTCAGCCGCCTCGGTGACGGGCTTCTTACGGGCGCGGCTTACTCGCTTCTTCGGCGCTTCAGCGGGCTCTGCTGCCGGTGCAGCGGCGGGCGCAGCGTCCACAGCGGGCGCCGCCTCGGCCGCGGGCGCCGAAACCGTCACGGCTGCTGCGGCTTCGCCAGCAGGAGCCGTGACACGGCGCGAGGCGCGCTTGCGCACGGGCTTCTCGGGGGCGGTCTCAGCCGCAACAGCGCTGGCCTGAGTTTCGGTCACGTTATCGTTCACAGTGTTGTCCTCCACAGTGTGTTCCTCTCGGAATGTTGCGTAGCTGGCGCGAAGCGCACCACCGCAAAATTGCACGTTGTGTGCGATTGGATCGACGGGCAGTCGCCCTGACGAAGAAATGATCCACCCCTCCACAGCGGCACAAACACCGTGCACCGAAACACTCGGCCGCGCGGGAACGCTACTGGGAAACGCGCGCAGAATGCGCGGGGATCGGCTCCACTGTAGCACCCTTCGTGTCAACCGCGAGAGTAAGCACGCGCCAATCGGGGTGCTTCTCAGCGACCAAATCGGCGGCGGCCATGCGCTCCAGGGGCCCGTTTGACAGTACGAGCACCGACGGCCCCGCCCCCGATACGACGGCCGGATGACCCGCGGCACGCAGCTCGGCGATCAAGTCGCGCGTGCCCGGCATCGCAGCCCCGCGGTAGTTCTGATGCAGTCGATCCTCGGTCGCTTCAAACAACAGCTCAGGGCTCTGCGTGAGCGCGGCAATGAGCAGGGCCGAGCGCGACACGTTAAACACCGCGTCCTCGTGCGGCACCTGCTGCGGCTGCAGGCTGCGCGCAAGCTCGGTCGACATCGTAAAGCTCGGCACGAGCACCAGCGGCGCCACACCCCGGTGCACCATCAGTTTCTTAAACTTCGGCCCGTCGGCGGTGGTCCAAGCGATCGTGAGCCCGCCAAAAAGCGCCGGCGCCACGTTATCGGGGTGCCCTTCAAGCTCAGTTGCGAACGCGAGCAGCTGGGTCTCGCTGAGGGCAAGAGGCGACACCGGATCGCTCTCAAGGAGCCCCGCGGCGATCATCACTCCGGCGACAATGGCAGATCCGGAGGAGCCCATGCCGCGACCGTGAGGAATGCGGTTGTGAGCAGAAAGTTCGATGCCAGGGATGTTGCGGCCCAGGCGCTCGAAAACGTGAGCGGCCGAGCGCACGACCAGGTTCGTAGCGTCGGTGGGCACTTCGCCCGCGCCGACGCCCGTGACGTGTACGAGCGCGCCTGGCTCGTCGCGGGTCACCGCGGTGAGCTCATCGCCGTACGCCAGAGCGATGCCGAGCGTGTCGAATCCGGGGCCCAGGTTCGCGCTAGTGGCGGGCACACGCACCCGCACCGCGCGGTGCACCGTTAGGCCCGCCGCTGATCCGGCGCTCACGCGTTGCCCTCGAGCCGCAGCACGCTCGTGACCTCGTGCACCAGATCGGTAGCGCGCAGCGCGTCGACCATCGCGGCGAGGTCTGCCTCGCGGGCGACGTGCGTTCCGATCACGAGCAGTGCGCGACCGGGCGCGCCGTCGGCGATGTTCTGCTCGACACTCGCCGCTGAAACGCCGTGCTCTGCGAGGAGGCCCGCGATGCGCGCGAGCACACCGGGCTGGTCGCGCACTTCGAGCATCACCTGGTAGGCGGTGCTGACCGCGCCCACGGGCAGGATCGGCAGCTCGGCGTGCAGGGATCCGGCGATGCCGGGGCCGCCCACGACGTGGCGGCGCGCCGCTGACACCAGGTCACCGAGCACCGCCGATGCGGTCTCAGAGCCGCCAGCGCCCGCACCGTAGAACATCAGTTCGCCAGCGGCCTCGGCTTCGACGAACACCGCGTTCTTGCCACCGTAGACCGCCGCGAGTGGGTGATCGCGGCGAATCAGTGCCGGGTAGACGCGAGCAGAGACACCCTGCGTGCCGTCGGCGGCGGTGAGCCGCTCAGCGATCGCGAGCAGCTTGATTACGAAGCCAGCCTTCTTGGCGGTCTCGATTTGCTCGAGCGTGATGCTCGAGATGCCCTCGCGGTACACGGCTTCCACCGGCACCTCGGTGTGAAACGCGATCGACGCGAGAATCGTAGCCTTCTGCGCTGCGTCGTAACCCTCGACGTCGAGCGTCGGGTCTGCCTCAAGATAGCCGAGCTCGCTCGCGACACGCATCGCATCCTCGGCGCTGTCGCCAAAGCGATCCATGCGGTCGAGAATGTAGTTTGTTGAGCCGTTCACAATGCCCATCACGCGCGTGATGTGATCGCCTGCGAGGCTCTCGCGCAGCGGGCGCAAGATAGGGATTGCGGCGGCAACGGCTGCCTCGTATGACAGCTGCGCGCCCACCTGCTCTGCGGCTTCTGCGAGCTCGGGCCCGTGTGCCGCGATGAGCGCCTTGTTGGCGGTCACCACGTCGGCGCCACCCTGCAGCGCCTGCAGAATGAGCGTCTTCGCGGGTTCAATGCCGCCCATCAGCTCGATCACAATATCGGCGCCCTGCACGAGACGCTCAGCGTCGTTTGTGAAGAGCTCCTGGGGCAGGTCTACGTCGCGCTTCGCGTTCACGTCGCGCACGGCAATGCCAGCGAGGGTGAGGCGTGCGCCAATGCGCGCTGCGAGCTCGTCGCCGTGCTCGAGAATGAGCCTGGCGGTCTGGGCGCCCACCGAGCCGCAGCCCAGCAGGGCGACGCGTAGGTCACGGTATCCGTTCACTTCACTGTCTCCGATCATCGTGTGTGTTGCGCCGCACACACCGTGTGGTGCGGCAGGTTTGCGCGCCGTCGCCCGTAAACGCGGGCGACGGCGACGAAGCTTAGAGCCCTGCGGGCGGCAGGTCGCAGGCCGCCGCGCGGGGCGCGGGCTGCCACGCAGGCGCGCCGGTCACGCTTTTCGCGAGCAACTGTTCTTCGGTCTCGCCCGCCACAATGAGGCGCGCGCTACCGCCCTGCACTGCTACGACAGGGGGCCTGGGCACGTAGTTGTAGTTACTCGCAAGTGACCAGCAGTACGCCCCAGTCGCGGCGACGGCGAGTGTGTCCCCCGGACGCACGTCGCTGGGCAGTAGGTCTCGCGGCACGACGATGTCACCCGATTCGCAGTGCTTGCCGACCACGCGGGCCAGCGCAGGCGCAGCCTGGCTCTCGCGGTTTGCGAGCACCACGTGGTAGTCAGAGTCATAGAGTGCGGGGCGGGCGTTGTCGCTCATACCGCCGTCGACGCTCACGTATAGTCGTTCGCTGTAGCCGAGGTCTGCCGGGTCTGCCGCTGCATCGCTACCCGCAAGTTGCACCGTCTTTGTCGTACCGACTGTGTAGATCGTGACACCCGCCTGACCGATGACAGAGCGACCGGGCTCGAACGCGAGCTTGGGCACCGGGATTCCTACTTCTTCGCAGCTTGCAGCGACGATATCGGCGAGCTCACGCGCAATCGTCGCCACCTCGGGTGCCTGCTCTGCCTGGGCGGGTGTGTAAGCAATACCAAAACCACCGCCGAGGTTGAGCTCGGGAATCTCGCGCCCCGCCAGCTTTGCGAGCTCGGGATACACGCCGAGCAGGCGGCGTGCCGACTCTCGAAAACCCTCGGTCGCGAAAATTTGCGACCCGATGTGGCAGTGGAGACCGACGAAGTCGAGCGACTCGTGGCCGAGGATCTGTTCGACGAGACGGGGCGCGTCTGCCAGCGGGTTGCCAAACTTTTGGTCCTCGTGAGAGGTGGCGAGGTAGTCGTGGGTCGAGGCGTGTACGCCGCTGTTGACGCGCAGGCGCACACGCTGCACACGGCCCTGTGCCGCGGCCACGCGCGCGATACGCTCGGTCTCGATAGCGCTATCGATAATAATGGTGCCAACCCCGGCAGCCACGGCAAGCTCAATCTCGCCGATCGACTTGTTATTGCCGTGGAAGCCGATGGCCTCGGGTGCGACGCCCGCGGCAAGCGCAACCGCAAGCTCACCACCGCTGGCAACGTCGACCGCGAGGCCCTCCTCGGCCATCCACTGCGCAACCTCGACGCACAAGAATGCTTTGCCGGCGTAGTAGACGGTGGCTGAGGTGCCGATGCGCTCGGCCTCACTCGTGAGCGCTTGGCGCACCTCACGCGCTTTCGCGCGAGCAGCGCCCTCGTCAATAACGTAGAGCGGTGAACCAAACTGTTTGGTCAGATCGGTGGCCCGAATCTCGCCAATTTTGAGCTCTCGGCACTGGTTACCGCGGCGCGCCGAGGGCGGAAACACGCGGGTGTCGATGGCGTTCAGGTCGGCCGGCTGGGGGGCAGCGGTCATCACAGCTCCTGGAGGGGTCAATCGTGGTCGAGAACGCGCTCGCAGCGGCTGCCCAGGGCAGCGCGTGGCGAGCGGACCCGGCTTGGTCCCTGAAGCCGTGCGAACGGAGACTTAAGGTCTCAGAACGAACCCCTCAAGCTTAGCGTGATGCGCATGCCCGCCGCACCACGCACGCGTCATATGACGCGCGTGCTGCGAGCGTGGCACGATTACTTGCAGCTGCCCGGCTGCTGCTCGGCCGGGTCTGACAGGATCGTG
Source organism: Leucobacter faecis (assembly GCF_054456695.2). Classification (NCBI taxonomy): domain Bacteria; kingdom Bacillati; phylum Actinomycetota; class Actinomycetes; order Micrococcales; family Microbacteriaceae; genus Leucobacter; species Leucobacter faecis. The sequence goes on along the minus strand of NZ_JBTJER020000013.1, from coordinate 20,359 downwards.
GGCGCCAGCGCCGCACGAATCGTGACCGATCCCGTCGATGACATATCAATTGCCGTCAATTCGACGCCCTTCGGTAGGCGGTCTGAGATGCACACCTGCTGCGGCTTCAAGATCGGGTCGAGCAGACTACCGGTAGCCTTGCCCAACTGCTCAGCCGAGAGATCAAACCCGGCGGCCTTCACCCCCGTGGGCTCGACGGTTACCTCACCGTCTTTGACACCCAAGTGCAGGGACGCTGAGAGCCCGACGTTCTGACCGAATATCTCGAGCGAGCGCCCTACAACTAGGTCATCGCCGCGCACCTCACCCGACTGCGCGATTCCCTGGGTAAGCATCTCGATCGTGGCACCCAACTCGTCCTTCGGCACCGTAAGCGCGGCCGTGCCACCCCGAATCTCACCCTTCGAGGGGTCGAAGGGTGAGAAGGCTGCGTGAACCTTCGCGTCGACGGAGAGCCCATCGATGATGGGCACACCCGGCGACGATACTGTGACGTCACCAATGCCCCCGCGCAGGGCATTGATGAGAGCAGAACCGCCCATCTCAACTTCGACGGGGTGGTCATCGCTGAGTTTCATTTCACTGCGAATCGCACCGGCGATCACGCCGGGCACAATGAGCCTGAGGGCCACCTCTGCGGCGCCCGCCAAAAGACCGAGCACGACCACGACCACGAGTGACCGTAGCCACCAGTTCGTTTTACGCGGTGACATGGGAGCGGAGCCCGTACTAGAGCCGCTCGGGTGCCGAGACACCGATGAGGTCGAGTCCGTTACGCAGCACCTGGCCAGCAGCGTCGTTGAGCCACAGGCGCGTGCGGTGCAGGTCACCGATCGCTTCTTCGCCTAATGGCAGCACACGGCAGGCGTCGTACCAGGAGTGGTATGCGGAGGCGAGCTCTTCGAGGAATCGCGCGATGCGGTGCGGCTCGCGCAGCTCAGCCGCGCCCGCGACAATGCCGGGGTACTGCTGCAGCTTGCCGAGCAGCTCAGTCTCCGTCTCGTGTGTGAGCAGTTCAGGCGCGAACGTGCTGCGGTCGATTCCGGCTGCCTCGGCGTTGCGATCGACCGCGCAGGTGCGCGCGTGCGCGTACTGCACATAAAACACGGGGTTATCGTTCGAACGGCTACGTACCTTCTCACCATCGAGCGCGAGCGGCGAGTCGGCCGGGTAGCGTGCGAGCCAGTAGCGAAGCGCATCTGATCCGAGCCACTCGAGCAGGTCGTTGAGCTCGATAATGTTGCCTGCGCGCTTCGACAGCTTCGCACCGTTCAAGTTGACGAGCTGGCCGATGAGCACCGTCACGTCGGTTTCGATGTTGTCGCCCGCAGCGCCCGCGATAGCGGTGAGACGCCCGATGTAGCCGTGGTGGTCAGCGCCGAGAAGGTAGATTTTCTCGCCGAAGCCGCGGTCCTTCTTCGACAGGTAGTAGGCGGCATCAGCCGCGAAATACGTGTAGATGCCATTGCCGCGCGTAAAGACACGGTCCTTGTCATCACCAAAGTCGGTCGTGCGCACCCAGGTCGCACCATCTTCGTCATAGACATGACCCTGTTCGCGCAGACGATCAATCGCTGCTTCGATCGCGCTCGCTTCGCCATTCTCGCCCTTGGCGTGCAGCGTGCGCTCCGAGAAAAACACGTCGAAGTGCACGTTAAAGCGCTCGAGCGAGTCTTGGATCTCGGCAAGCTGCAGCTGATAGCCGAGCTCTTCGGCCTGTTCGAGTGCTGCACCGCGATCGGTAGCGGCGAGTGCTGCGAGCCCTGGTAGCTGCTCAATAATCTGCGCGCCAAGGGCCTGAATGTAGGCACCGGGGTACGCGTCTTCTGGGGCGTCTTCGCCGAGGGCGGCGGCCAGCACAGAGCGACCGAACTTGTCCATCTGCGCGCCAGCGTCGTTGATGTAGTACTCGGTCGTCACCGTGGCACCGGCGGCGCGCAGCACCCGTGCAGTCGAATCACCCAGCGCGGCCCAGCGGGTATGCCCCATGTGCAGTGGCCCGGTGGGGTTCGCCGAGACGTACTCAAGGTTGATGTTTTCACCGTTGAGCGTGTCGCTGCGGCCGTAATCGTAGCCCTGCTCGACGACACGACGGGCGGTCTCGCCGGCACTCGCTGCGTCAAGCGTGATGTTAATGAAGCCTGGACCAGCGATCTCTGCCTTGGCTACACCGTCGATGACTGCTGCCTGCGCCACAACCTCTTGGGCAAGCTCGCGCGGGTTGACACCGAGCTTCTTGGCGAACTTCATCGCGACGTTCGAGGCCCAGTCGCCGTGTGCACGGTTTTTGGGTCGCTCCACCTGCGTATCAAGCTCGGTGACCTCAATCTCAGCCCCTCGGGCTTCGACGATGTCGGTCAGAATACGGTTGATTGCTGCAGAGAGTTCTTGTGGCGTCACAAGGAACAAGTCTACTCGCATCCTCGGTCACGAATTTCCGTTGACAGGAGCGAGCCGATAGAGAACTTCAGGGCGCCCCTTTCTCCCAAACCTGTGCGACGTGTCAACTTCGCCAACTCGCACGAGATAGTCCAAGTAGCGGCGCACGGTTGCACGGGATGCACCAGTGAGCCCACCGACGTCACTCGCGGTCATTGCTTGCCAGGACGACAGCGAGTGTCGCACTTTCTGGAGGGTTGCCGGAGACACCCCCTTCGGTAACGGCGCATCTTCAAGCTGGGTCTCATCAGTCTGGCGACGCCTGGGTTTTGACAGCACCGCCAACAGCTGGTCGATCTCTCCCTGTCCCAGCGGCACGTCAGCCTCGTCCTGCGCTACCCGTGCGGTAGCACGCCAGTCGGAGTACTCGGTCATTCGCGCCCGGAACGTTTCCTCAGAAAAAGGTTTCAGCAGGTACCCCGAGACCCGCGCAGATAGAGATTGACGCACAGTTCGCCGATCGCGTGATGAACTGACAATAAAAATGTCGACGTCAAGCCCATGCGCAGCACGGATCTGGTGCAGCACTTCGATACCGCTAAAACCCGGCAAATGGATATCGAGCAAGATGAGATCGATCGCAAGTCGGTCAGCGGCAATCACGGCATTCTCGCCTGTGCCAACGGCGGCCACTACATGAAACCCTTGAATCCGGGATAGATACTCTTTGTGCAGCGCTCGAGCCGCCGCGTCATCGTCGACAACGAGCACTCGAATCTGGCCACTAATCACGCGTTCTCCTTTGTGGCAGAACTACTTCGAATCGTGCGCCACCCAGTGCGGCTTCTCCCACTTCGATCGACCCGCCAGCGTCGACTACCTCCTGCAGCACGAGGGAGAGCCCAACGCCTCGCCGCTGCCCGTTGGGCGTCGATTTGGTTGAGATCCCACTATCGAACACGACATTCCGAAGGTGTGCGGGAATCCCTGGACCATCGTCTTCAACGGTCAGTGTGATCTCGTCAGCGCCCACCGCCCATTTCGTTTCAATGTTGTGCGCCCCCGCTTCGACCGCGTTGTACACCAGATTTGAGACGGTCGTCGAAAAAGCTCTGGGCGCTGTAATGAGGTTGGGAAATTGGCCCGTGCTCAGGCACACACCCTTGCGAACAGCCTCACGCGAAAGGCTATCTAGCAGTCCCTGAAGTTCGCTCGCAGGAATCAAGTATTCGTCGTGCTCGCTCCTTCGCCGAACGGTGTGCGTAGTTTTTGATCCAGATGCGTCACGGCGTTTTCTATCGTTGTCGTCCTGATCCGCTGACGCATTCGCAATGAGATTTGTGAGAAATGCTTCCGCCTCAGCATATTTGCCCGATGACAGATACCCCTGGGTGATGTGCAGTTGCGTGCGGAACTCATGCGTCTGCTCTTTCAACCCATCAACCAATTTAGCCCGTACTCTGGCACTGTGCGCCTGAATAGCGAGCAACCTTAGTCGCCTGTTGAGTCGCGTTGCTATCGCGGCCGCACCAAGCGTCCCCATAATCGCCGCAAGACCGATCCACGGCAGCGTCTCAAACACCGCCGTATGAAAGTCTTCGTCGATATCTGAGATCGGCACTCCTACCGACACCGTGCCTGCGGCCTCCCCTGCGACCAAGATACGGGTTTTGGCACGCAGCGTCGGTACGAGCTCGCCTTGTTCGACCCCGACGAACGGTTCTCCAGCCAGCACTGCAGAGTGGTCGGTCGAGAGCGGCTTACCTCGTTCACTCACTATTGGATGTGTGAGTCGAATCCCTTCATCGTTCGCAAACACGACAAAAGTGAACCCGGACGCTTGAAGGATCGCGTCGGCCAGAGGTTGGAGGTCTGCCGAAGCCCCGGCAAAGTCCAACTGCATTGCGTCCCTGACGCGATCCATCTTGGCGAGTCCCTCAGCGGCGTTCAAGACTCGTTCTTCAGCCAGTTTTCGCAGCGAATGGTCTTGCACTGCCACTGCGACACCAGCAGAAACGATCACCACTACCAACACGATCGCACACTGTATAAGAACGATGGCCCAGCGTTGACGGCTGCCAATATCGAGCGGTGCCCACTGCGCCTGGTTCGTCACGCGATCCTCTCAGGTCTAATTTGCTCATCCTCCCATACCCGCGAGCTTTCACGACCAGTTCGCGCTTAAATATCAGGCCTTGATCCGTCGTCGCACGAGCAGACCCACGCCTACGAGAGCGAGCAACCCTGCCAGCGTCAACGGCGCCGTAAGATTCCCCGCCCCCGTTTCGGCGAGCGGATCTGTTTCTTTCTCTACAGGAGGCTCAGGATCGACCCCTGTCGAAACGTCGTGGGTAGCCTGTGCGCTCGAAGTGAGGTGATTAGTGTCGCCCGAGTATGTCGCCACTACCGGCGAAGGAAGCGAGTCTTGCAGGGCGTCGAGCTGCCATGAGCTGTCACCCGCCTGTAGCTCTACAGTCCCGAGCGTCTTGTCACCGTGGGTCAGCGTCACCGTGCCCGTAGCCATCGTGCCAAATTGCGTCATCACTTCGCCTACAGCCGAGAGGATCGTCCCCTCGTCGTCAGTTTCCAGTTGGATCGAGAGCTCGGTCGTCGCCGGAGCCACCGTAAGGGTGCCAGGCGTTCCGACCGCAGTGATACTGCCGCCGGCAGCGTCTTTCAACTGCAGCTCCACTTCGTAAGATCCCGCGCTCTGTGTCGCTGCAGGAACTAAAGCTTCGAGGACTTCACCGTCGGCAATGCCCGTTACGTCGAGCACAGAGGTTTCCACTCCATTAACCATGAAAGTCGCAGTGGCAGGGTCGAAGGACCCCTTGGTGATCGTTCCTGTGAGCGTCACATCCTGCCCGTACGTCACTTGTACGTCGTTCACAACCGTGGTGGGATCAGTTGTGACACCAACCGACTGAAAGACGTATACAGAACCGCTCTTTGCACGTGCCAGAGGACTCGCGATGAGTGCGCGGTCGCCGCTGATGCTGAGTCCCCGACCGTAGATCTGCTGCCCGAAATAGTCGCCCGGCTGGGCGTCTGAGGCTGTCAGTACCTGTATCGGTGCTGGCGACTGGCGGCCGTTCGTGTCGCCGCTGCCCACTCGATCAATCGTGTCCATGGCGTACACGTACACCTCACCCGCGTAATCGGGTCCATGATCACCATTGGTGAGCAGCACCTCGCCGTCAGCATCCAGCGAGTAGCCGAAGCCAGTGGTGAAGGGCGGCGGTGTGAGCTTTCCTCCTGTTTGTGTGAGGGCGGCGTCGAACAGATACACAGCCCCCTGCGTGGTGTCTCCCGCGGCTACCGCTTCTGATGTGCAGCCGATTTCGGGGGTATCCGCGTTGTAGTTCAGCTCAATGGGTGAGCCGACAGCGAGGTAGTCGCCGAAGAACGAGAGCGACATTCCAAATGCCGGGCCGCCGCCAGCAGAATTCAGGCACGTCTTCGGGTCATTCATTGGCTGGCTGGTGAAGAGTGGTTCAGCGCCCGTGGCGAGATCCCAGAGATACACCCCTCCAACTGGTTTATTCGCGCCGTCCCTGAACTGCACTGCGCTGACGGCAGCCTTCGTCCCAGAAATTGCCACAGATTGACCCGTCACGCTGTGCGCAAGAGGTGTTGCCGCAATAAGTGGAGTCCAGGTTTCATTCGGAGCCGATACATCTACGGCAAACGCGAACCCTGCGTTTCGTAGATCATCAACTCGCGCATTCGGCACCCCAACAACGAGTTTGCCCGCGGAGTAGGACAGGGACTCACCAATGGAGGCTCCATAGTCCGTTACGCGCGACGGCTTCACGTCGGGCGTAAGCGATCTTGCGAGAGACCACTGCCCCGCTGCATCACGGAGATACTCGTAGACGGTCTGAGCTTTCGGCGCAGACACATAAGCCGCTGAAGCATCATCATTAAACACAACGGCAGCCCCAAATTCGGTATCCGGCTCGGGAGCGGCTACCGTGCTGGTCGACCAGTCTTGGGGAGTTGGCCCAACGAACTGTGCAAAGTCAACCGATTGTCCTTGGACACGCGTGTACGCCGCAAAGTCTCCTGAGAAATCCACGCTGTAGCCAGCACGGATGCCGTCAGCCGGCGAAAATTTCGCAACCTCGTTGTACTCCGGAATGGCCGCTAGGGCGGGCGATGTTCCGAGTGGGAGCAGCATAGCTCCCGCCATGAGTCCTGAGGCAAGCACACCAATACGTTTAGGCACGGGCATATTCCTTTCGTGATGACGCATTCGATGCTTTGGGGTATCGAATTGCTTTGGTGGGTCGAAGAGAATCGGCTAAACAGTCGCCGGTGTCGAGTCTTTGCGCTCGGTCACCTGGCCTGTGGCTTCAGTATCCGCCTCCAACTTCTCGGTAGCGTCTTCCACCGTTTCTGCGCGTCGCTTGCCTGGAACAATAAAGATGAAGAGCAAAAGTGCCACCACGGCGACTCCTACGTACAGCCCCGTACTCGTTTTGAGGAGGCTTGATACTAACCCGACGAATGGCGCGTGGAAGAAGTACTTATCTGCTTCGGTGATCACATAGGGTTGAGGATCCTCGGTCGCGTTCGCATCACCCCGCATGCGCATCTCAAAAGCGGTGGGGCTACCATCGACGGGTGAGATCTCGAGCACCCGGTGGGTGATGAGGCCTTCTCCCTGTGTTCGCTCCGTGGTAATGACGTCGCCAGGTGTAATGTCTTTAGCGTCGATCTTCGTCGTGAAAATCATCGAGCCTGTCGGAATCCCGGGCTCCATCGATCCGGACATGACATTGAGTGCCTTCACCCCGAAGAACATCGCCGATAAGAAGACCACGATCGAAAGTACACCCATCACCGCCGCAAGCGTAAGAACGCCCGAGCGAAAGTGTGTATAGATTGTGTTGATCATAGGGTTCCTTGGTTTCTTGTTTTGTGGTCGAAGTAGCGTGAACGCGCCTAGGGAGCGACCGATTGCGCGTCAAATCGGATCGCGAGTGCCGATTGGCCACCGTTGAAATCGACAGTCTGCGGGTCGTCAAGGTAGGTAATCGTGAGCACGAGGTTCTGGCGGCTTCCGCTGTCTCCGTCGACGAACACATCGCCGTGAGCAAGCGGCGCTTTCCCACGGGGCTCCAGCTTCCCTAAGGTGCCCACCGCTTCCTCCCAGGGCTTGTCTGCAAACAGTTCAACGCCGTCCAGCTTGGCTGAGAACCGCAAAAATTCAGTGATGTTTGGCTTCCCCGGTACTGCACCTTGATTGCCTTTCAGAAGCAACCGAAAGTCGACTACAGCATCAATCTTCGGGGTGTTGTTAAAGACGGGAATTTCGGTTTCGATCGTGCCACCCGGCACAAGGGCATCTGAGTCCTTAATTCGCCAGTCAAAACCTTTGTCGGTGTCGGCTTGTTCGACGGTTCCTGCCGGAATGACCACACCTATATCGAACTTGTTGGCGCTACCGATGCCAGTGCCCCCCAGGTTCAGGTTCGCCCAGTCGGTGAGGACTGCCGCTGTTGCGAGCGCGCCCGTGAGCAACAACGTTCCGGTAGCCAGCAACAGCCGCTTTTTGCCAGTGAGGCGGTGTAGGCGTTTCATAACTTCCGTATCCTTTTCGCTTATCTTCAATTGGCGGCTCTAACCGAAGACGCCGAGTCCAATATCAGTAATCAACCGCTTACTTGCGCCTACTGGCTTACCCAAGACACCTTGGGCGTTGTATCCCTGACCCCAGTTCTCACCGCTCGAAAGTCGCCAGATATAGAACCCCTGCCCCGCACTGAAATCGACGACGTCAGAGCTCACAAGCACTGGGGACTGCGGAAACTTGCCATAGTCATCGCTGGCACCGTAGCCATACAGGTTGTGGTTGGCGTCGAGCAAGATCGTCCCGGTGAACCCCGCTGCCGTAGATGTGATGTTGGCGAGCGAAGATTCGGGCACCAGACCGGGGTTGTGCGGGGCGGGGTTGCCTCCCCCGCTCGGCCTGCCGCCAATACGGGTGTCATTGCCACCCCAGGTCAGCACTCGGCCGTTCGACAGCACAGCGTGGCCCATGTCGATCCCGCCCGCCACCTGCACGATGTACGGTTCTCCCTGGCCCACATTGTTCTTGAACCACGGGCTCAACGCTTTCGATTGCCGCGCCTGGTTCAGACTTGCCTGGTCTGCGCGCGGCATTGAGCCTTGGCTCCCCCAATACCAAACTTCACCATTACTCAGGATCACCCAGAAGTTGTTGTAGGCGCCGTTGAGGTACATCGGAAATGCATCACCCGAGCTCGGATCGGGAAGACCTGGCACTTGGGTAGCGCCTCTCCCGCTCATCCCGCCATAGCCCGCTTCACCCCAGGCCCACACTGTGCCATCGTTGCGCACGGCGGCTCCTGCCTGCTCAGAGCTCGAGATCATTCCAATGTTCTCGAGTAGGGGGCCCGCACCGTTCCAGTGAGATCCGATCCGGATCTGGGCGGGCCGATTGTCGGGGCGCTGGTTGCCAGTGCCATCGCGTGCGGGGATGGTGCCCCAGCCCCATACGTGACCGGAGGATTGCAGCGCATTGTAGTTATAGATGCCGCCTGCGACAGACGACATTTCCCCTATGGGGAGGCCTCCGACGGGAGTGGCTTTCTGCCACAGGCCGCCGCGAGTCGATCCGGCTTTGGCGTCGTTGGTGTTTCCCCAGACGTAGACGGTGTTGTCCGTTCCCAGCCCGACGCCGGTGTCGACGCTGCGTGCGGAGGTGAGCCCGGTCAGAAACGGAGGCGGCACGTGGGCCGTGAGCGGCTCAGACCTCGCGTTTGCCTGATCCACATAGGCGGCAGCGGTAGCACCTGCAACCGCCAGCGCGCCCACGACCAAGGCAGTGAGGGTAAAGCCTCCGACACCACGCGAGATCCGGCCGCGCCGTCGCACCGTACCCGACGTCGTCATTTCTGCACCGTCTTTCGTCTCATAATTACTGCACCAGTTCCAATAAGTAGCGCTGCGGCGATACCCGCCGCAGCGAGCGGGGCGCCTGTTTCAGCCAAGGCATCTGTAACCCCGTGGGTGTCACTCGTCTGTGCAACGAACGTGAACTGCAGGTTTCCCGATGCCCCCTGGTACTCGTTGCCAGCTTCTGCGGGCAGCGACACCGTGCCCGTGAGGGAGATTGACTCCCCGGGATCTAGCTGACCAAGTACGGGAATCTGCGGCTGTAGCTGTGTGACGCTGAGATCATCGAGCAGCGTGCGGCCCGCTGAATCAACGATTGTGATTCGTGCGGGGGTGCTCCCCGATCGCAGGACTTCGTCCAGCTCGTTGACCGTCGACAGATCCACGTCCACCGGGTGCTTCGCTACATTCCGCACTTCCGTGCTCCAGGTTTCCGTGTGTCCGGGCGCCGGCATTGAAATGTGGCTCGACGCTGGCGACACACTGATCAGGTCAGAATCCTGCGCGAGAGCGGGTGTCGACGCGAACGGAGCAACGAACAGTACGACTGCGACCGCGAGAAGGATTGTCTTCACGGTGTTGATACCCCTTCGAACCTCAAGCCGATCATGGTTTCTTTACCCGAGAGCATGAAGCTCGTCGAAGGATCGAGTCGCACGGACAACTTGACCGAGTGAGTGTCACCCGGCGCTACTCCGAGAAACTCGGCGTCGGGAAGCTGATTAAACATCTCTGACGACACCGCCGATGCCACCAGGGTGCCATCTAACGAAACGTCGAAGCGCATTTGCTCGAATAACGCAGCGCATGCACTTTTGCAGTCTTCACGCAGCACCAATTTGGGGCTCACATCGCCGCTCGGGCCACCCGGTTCGATCCGTACGGTCGCTTCGTATTCGATCGGGTTGTTTACCGATATCACTGCGTCAGGCGTCGTCGGATAGACCACGGCCGAAGCTTCGTCGTCGGCATCGGCCCAATTGGATCCGTCGGCCACCTGCACCTCAAACTCGTTCGGGTTGCCGATCGCTTCGCCGCCGAGGTTCAGGTTGGCGTGATCGATATACGCTGCGCTCGTACCCGCGACTACGGTGAAACCCACCAGGCCAATCACAGAGCAGGCTGCGAGCAATTCTGTCATTCGTCGAGGCGCGATTCTCACAGGCTTTCCCCCTCAAAACCAAAACGAACGTCCGTGCTGGCAAGCTGCCACCGGTTATCGAGGGATTCAGGGATGTCTATCGTGACGTCGAACACCCGGTATCCCCCCGCTGCAATAGGTTCCTCGAGTGGAATATCCTGCAGTTCAGTCGCTGGCACGTCCTTGATGAGGTTGCGACCGTCTTCACTCACCGAGAAAGACAGAGCCGGGAAGAGGTCAACAAAATTTCCCGTCTCCGGATCAAGTTCGTGACTTCGATCGTGCGGATCGCTGATCTTGAGGTCCACCTTGCCAGCCAGTTTTGGGCTCGCGTTCTTCACCGCGACGGTGAGCTCGATCGTCTCACCGGGGATCGCTACGAAGTCTGATCCGTCGGCAGTCAAGGAGATTTGGAACGGAGCGGGGTTACCTTCCACCCAGCTCGCAGCCCCGGGTTGCCAGTTGTGTCCGGGTGAGCCAGCCGTGAGAATGTTCAGCCGGTTGTTGCTTCCATCCAGAAACACTGAGCTATCTTCTACGTCAAGGATCACAGCGGCAGTGAGCAACGAGCCGGCCCCCAAAAAGAGACCTGCAGCGAACACAAGCCGAGCAGAACCGCTGCGTTTCATGATTCACTCCCATCAAGAGCAAGGTGGGGCAACCCGATCGGCTACCCCACCTCGAAATGGAACTTACGGCTTGACCGACGAAGCGTGGAAGTTCGCCTGGACGTAAGAGACCTTCTCCATCAGAGCATTGTTGGCTTCTTCGGACCCCTGGTCAGGCAGCGTGATGGTCAGCTTCAACACGCTTTCCTTTGCCGACGTGTATGTGCCGAGGTCGAGGTCGTTGACCTCGTCCTGCGAAACGTTCGTGACGAGCTCCGTGCCGTCGAGTGTGACGGTGTAATCGAGAGCGTTTCGCATCTCAGGGCTCGACACATGGTTAGGGCGATCCTGCAGCTTGAAGTCAATATCGGCAGAGAGGACGGGGCTCTCGTTGCGGAACGGAATATCGACGCTGATGGTGTCGCCTGGGGTGATCGTGTCAGCACCCGGAATGTTGATAGATACGCCCTCGGGGGTATTTGCTTCCTGCCATGCGCCGGGAACAGGGTTACCGAGCGGGTCGGTCTTAACGACCTGGATGTTGAAGCGGTTGTTACCACCAATACCCGAATCGTCCGTACCGCTTCCAAGGTTGAGGTTCGCGAAGTCCGTAAACGCCGCAGCGGTGGCAAGGCCCGCCACAACGAGCAGGCCACCGCTGGCCAGAATGATTCGCTTGCGCCCCGAAGTAGCGCTCTTCATTGTTGACATGACTGCATGTTCCTTTCACAAGGCCGTCTGGGCCAGGTGTCCTGGCGTTTACATGACACCTGGACGTAGCGTGTTAGCCAAGCTGCCGCTGTCTCCTTGTGAAAGACAGGGCCTGACTAACTCCGAGTGTGCCGAACTTGAGTCGCTGACGAGACGGAATGCCCAGTTGTGCTCATTGATGCTCACGGCGGGCACGACGCAATAAAAAACGGGCCTGAACTGCTTTAAGCAATTCAGACCCGCTTTTGTCGCCGTGCCCCCGGAGGGATTCGAACTCCTAACTGAGCAGAAACATCACTAGGCACCAAGACGCATCTAGCCGCATGAGATCAACGATGCCGGGGTGTTAGATTTCTAACATCTGCACCGAGAAACACGAAGACACCTAGCCGGTGCCCCATCGTTTGCCCCATGAGATCGGCATCACACGTTCCGTTACAGAGGTCATCCTTTCGGCCACCTAATTAGCAGACTTGAGGAATTTATGCCCCTCTTACGCATCGACGCCTAAGGTGATTGTTACTTCAACCCATCGCGACAGGTCATCGATACCAACCTCAGAGCACTGGAAGCGATAGTCCTTCTTGTATGCGAGCGTGTGAAATGACACCTCGGGACGCGAACGGCAAGTTAGCTGCATACCGTCGCTACTAGAGATAGTCACCGACGCAGACGGTATAGCCGGGATGTCCTTGTGATCTCGCTCAAACAACACAGCAAGATGCGTTTCCGTGGTCCAGTCAAACCAACTCCGGTGATGGGATGTTTCTAACACTGCCCATGAAACACTCAAGCCTTCCGGGAACGATCCAACAAGATTATGCTTCACTGGCTTCTCTCCGTAGTCCGAAGAGCCGGCCCCCAGAACGAACACACCACAGCCAATGGCAAACACAGAAATTGCGCCTATCCAAGACCAGAATTCAGACTTGCGTGTCCTATTTGCGGGCATGAGCATGATCCTAGCCGCAAGCCAATAGTGGGCTGACCCGATCCCACTCAATGCACCAACCTGCCCACGCTGCTGGCTCTGGTGCATGATCCCCTGGAAGTGCTGGTGGGAGTGTCCTAGCTGTGCCGGAGTGATGATTCATTGAGTGTCAGAGCTGAAGCATTAAAAAACCCTCTATTGCATTCCAACATGAATGCAATAGAGGGTTTCGAAATGGAAAGTTACTTTGAGTGAAGGAACCGAAAATACTCGGCTGACGCTTCACGTGACGCGTTGGAATCACGCTCAAGCTCATGTTGCCAGATCTTCGCAAAATCAATCTCTTTGATCTCTGCTTCGTCTCTTACAGCATCAGAGCCGAACGGTTCTCCATTAGGTATGAAACCAATTCCCATGGCTTCTCCTTCCGTTGGTAAGAACTACACTACGTCATTCTCGAGTGCTGGCGTAACAATTGGCTTTTTACGCAGCTTGTCCGCAGCGAGCGCTGCAGAGCAATACCATGCGTATGTCTGTAGCACTTCTGCATCGGCTTCCCTGATTGAGCCTGCGTGCTCCGCCATAAGCATTAGAGCTCCAACCACCGCTTCAGGGCCTGTGGCTTTGCCGTCACGATACATGGGGACAAGCATGTACTCCTTGTATTTAGGTCCCTTGAGCTTAAGGAGCCTTTCAAAAGCAGCGACATCTCCCACTTTGGACACAAAATAATACTTGCACTCATCAGCGATGCGAGAAATGATTCGGGCCGCTTCAGGGTTCTTGTGCGAGGTAAGAGACACATTGAACTCTCCTGCGGTTGTGTGCGTTCCCACAATCTGTTCGAGCTTTGTTGACCCGTTGCCGCTCCTGACAACCCGAAACAGCTTTGCGTGCATCTGCGAGTCTGCTTCTAGCCCAATAACTTGCATTGCACGCGTCCGGAAATAGCCCGCGCATTCAGACAACGTGTGGGCCAGATATCTCTTGTCGAGTTCCCCGTTAATGACATCATCAACTTTTGTGATCAGATTCGCGGTTCGCGCCGAGAAACTCATTGCTGCTGCTTTCAGCGCTGTGTTCTTTTTCAGATCCCGCTGCCTCTGCCTGAGATGCCCTCGCCCTTGTGCGATTGCAGTGGGAAGCAGCGATGCTATAGCAAGGAAAACGACAAGCAGCAAAGCCCAATCACGGCAAAGATCCCAAATATCTGCCGGCACGACGGACTTGAGCTTCGCTCGCAAATCTGGGGCACCAATAACAGCCAAGCCCACAATACTGAGTATTGAAGCCCACCACACCGGGGGGAGAAAGAATCTCCAGTCCCCATCCTTGAACGAGAACTGCAATTTCTCGTCTTGCTTTTTCCTGTTCCCCACTTTGCCCTTTGATTGACCTATTACATAGACTTCGAAAGTCTATAACCTGATCACATTTTCTATCAGCGCTCCCCATTGGCAAATGGTGCATTCCTCGACGCTGAAGCAACCTGCCCAAACTACGCGAGTTCACGGACAACGAGCCGTAGCCAGATGCGACTGTTCGCAGCTTCTCGCTGCGATGTGGGGCTACTCATAATTGCCCACCTTGCTCTCTCAACTAATGACACAGCTATTGCCCCTCTTTGGCCGAAACCAGAGAGGGACAATACTTGACACTTAGACCAGTCGATTTAGAGCTTACTAAGCAACTCGGCTTTCTTCGCCGCGAACTCTTTTTCCGATAGAACCCCGCTCTCACGCAACTCAGCCAGCCTTGAAAGCAGGGTCACCAAGTCAGGATCATCGGCTGGCCTTCCCTTCTGGAACAGGTCTGCCGCTTTGTCCAGAACACGTTCGACCAGAGCGGGAGACTCATCTTCAGGTGAATGCGGTTGAGCGACAGGCTCTTGCCGGAGCTCGCGTTCCTTGAGCAGCGTCGATAGGACCATATACAGCTTGTTCGGCAGTTCAAGTACCGAGCTCTTGCCATTCGCCCACTCCACGTGCACAGTGTGCCCAGTCTGGGCGGAAGCTCCAACAGCGGCTTGAAGTGATTTCCCTAATGCACCAGGCAGGACATTTCCTATTGCAGAGGCGCCGAACTTACCGACCATTCCAGGCTCGGGTACGATTTCTTCCCAGCTCAGAACTGTTTCCGAGTTCACTTTTTGGCGCGTGACAATCGACTGGACAACAAGACCATGTCGTGCCGCAGTGACCGATCCGTTAGATAGATGTCCTGCGATGACTTTGCCTTGGCCGGTAAGCTCCTGCATGATTCCCATGCTCCGCATCGTATACCTGTCTTACGACATTGCTACAAGCCGGCTCTACGTCGCTCTTGCATTCGGGCTTCCACAAGCTGATCGATTTGCCTGTCAGCGACAACTTTCATTGTTCCAATCAAATGATTGTTCACATCTCTCACGACCAGCGTTGACGGCATCCCCTGGTTTGCCACGATCTCAGCGACACGGGCCTCGAGGCCAGCGAACGCATCCAGCCGGTTGCCTGTCTCGACCCAGATCTGCCGGTTACGGTCACGCTGATCGGTCTTCCCACTAATGAACGCTTCCCAATTGGTCTCGGGCTCAGCAAACCGTTTGATCGGAGGCCCGCCCGCATAGATGCCAGTATCGAGGCCACCACCGTTCGCGAACTCAAACAGGTTGCCGTTCGCAGACTTCGGTGTGCCCAGGCTCGAGAACGTCTCGGTGACGTTCTGCACGATGTTGATGACCTTTGCGGCCATCTGTGCGTTCTGGATCTCAAACCATGCCGACCAGAAGTTGTCGTCGTTCGCATCGATCGTTGAAGTCTTACCTGGGATA
Source organism: Leucobacter faecis (assembly GCF_054456695.2). NCBI lineage: Bacteria > Bacillati > Actinomycetota > Actinomycetes > Micrococcales > Microbacteriaceae > Leucobacter > Leucobacter faecis. Next base: position 4,853 of record NZ_JBTJER020000013.1, on the reverse strand, counting down.
GTCTTCGCCACCACCGCATCGATCTTCGCTTGAGCATCAGCGTTATCGCCGTACACGTACGAAGTCTTGTCATCGATCTTCACGACGTTCACACCGTCAATGTTCTCGAGCGCAGACGCCGTATCCGCGTCGACCTGCACGATCTTCTCCGGCGCGATCCCCTCCACCGCGGCGTTGAACCTGCTGCATCGCCGCCTCCACCTCAGCAGACGACGACACCAGCCCATCAGCCCACCGCGCAGCCACCTCAGGATCCTCACCCAACGCGGCCCGCATATCGATGATCCGTTGCCGACCCTCGTCAAGGATCGCGTTCGCCGCCTCCTGATCGCCCGTCATCAGCATCGTCGCACCAGCAGACTCGTTCGCCGCCGACGCTACATCGAGCAGCGCCTTGACCGTGTTGCTGCCTGCCTCAGTAGTGATCTCAAGCGAAGCGCCACCCTCGTTGAGAATGCCCGCGAGCTTCCGATACTCGTCTTGCAGCCTGACCGCAGAAGACTCCATATCGAACTGAGCCGACCCGAAGTTCTTGATCTGATCCGACAAGTCAGCCACCTGCTCAGACGTTTCGCTAGCGGCATCCCCCAGCAGCACGAGTGCGTCAGCCTGCGTGCCAGTCTTTCCGGCAGCATCAGACGCAGCGTCACCACTCCCCTCAGTGGCTTCCCGCAGACGGTCGTGCTTCTCCTTTGCGGAGGTCAGCATCTCATTGCTGCCATCGAGCGCCATATCTACCAGGGCAAGATCCTTTGACCAGCCCTTCCAATCTGCGTTCTCCACTCGGAACTCAGAATTGGACTTGAACAGGTCGAGCCGCTCATTCACGCGTTCGAGAGCGTCAGCGTTACCCAGCCAGGCATCAGTCATGTCCTTCGAGCTAATGCCGAGCCGCTTTGCCATCTCGAGGATGCCTTCCTGCTCGAGCTTGTTCGCTGCCCACGCCGTCGAGTTCTCTGTGACCGCGCCCGTCTCCCCGTCAAGGGTTTGTGCGAGCTCCTTCGAGTTCGAGACCATCTTCTGTTTCTCGCCTAGCAGTACCGCTGTGATCGCTACAGCGCCCATGATTGCGACTCCCCACGGCCCCGTCAGAAACCCCGTCAACCCAGACAGTGCCTGAGCTGCGATCTTCGACGTGATGTTCAACGTGTTCAGGTGCCCCATGAAGTCCACGAACTTCGGCAGAGCTATAGCCATACCGCCACCCAGCAGCCCAACACCAGCCGTCAGTATCCCAACCCCCAACGCGGCATCCTGCAACGGGGCCGGGAGATCGTTGTACACGTCCACCGCAGACGTGAGCCACTGGATCATGTCACGGAGCGAGTCATTCGCTGCCGATCCCGTCCTCATCCGTACCCTTCGAAGAAGGCACCGCCCTCTGGACTCAGAAGAGCGGTGCCGTTTTGGGATGGGTTTACCCAATTACATTGTTGTAGCGGAATAGAAACGCAGCCATTGCCTCACGAGTCACACTGCTCAGCGGTTGATATTGGCCGGAAGAATTACCAGTGGTGATGCCTTTAGCTCTCATCCACGAAATTTCCTTGTAGAACTTGTGCGTCTTCGGAACATCCACAAAAGGTGACAAGGCCGGCGGAGTGTAGCCCGGCTTGCCCGCAAATCGGTATAGAAACGCTGCCATAGCCTCACGTACCAGTGGTGAGGCGGGCCGGAATGTACCGTCTGCGTACCCTGTGGTGATCCCACGATTCACCAGCCAAGTGATCTCCTTGTAGAACTTATGTGACTTCGGGACATCGAACGCGACCTGCGCAGCTCGGTATTTCGAGGCCCGCACCGCCTGCTCGTCAATCACTCGTGCTGCGTTTCGATTCGTAGTTCCGGACGGAACGGTCGGTGCGTTGATGAATGTCTTACTGGGGGTAGCGTATTGATTCTGCCGCGGGCAGTCATTTCCACTGCACGGGTAGGCCATGATGTCCCGCGCCAGTCCAGGGATGCGGTAACCAAAGGCATAGCTAGGAACTGCTGCTCTCGAGTCCGCGTCAGAGCTTTCATAATCGTGCCCCGATCCAAGGTTGTGACCAATTTCGTGCTGCAAAGTCATACCGCTAAGGCATGACCGGGCGGTGACTGAGAACCCAGACCCCGGACCCGAATTCTTGTTGGCTAGCCACCCAATTCCGCAAGCGTTATCCGCGGCACTCGGAGTAATGACGGCCACCAGGTCAGCTCCAATTTCATCCCGGCGGTCAGACAGCTTCCGCATCGTCTTGGCGGTTCCATTGGTAGCAGCTCTCAAGTCAATCTCCATGTCCACCGTGGAGTGATTCCAATCGAGCTTGATCGTGTCGAGCAGTGAAAGTCGGGTCTTCATCTTTGAAGTTGCAAAAGCATTGTTGGTCACGCCGATGTACGTGGCCATGAGAGACTTCATCGCCGTAGTGTCCCCCGTGCCGTTGGTGTGCCCTACAAGCACCGTCACAAGTGTCTGCTCAGAAGCAGCCGCGCAGGCAGTTCCGCCGCAGTCAGTGCGCTCATCTACCGGATCGTAGGATTCTGCTGGAGCCACAAGGGAGTCATTACCGGGCGACTCTGACAATGCGATCATCTCCCCTTCAGCGGGCGGACTGGTGGGCTCAATGATGTACCTATCTCCCCCAACAGAAGTAATGCTGATTGGTGCCGTCTCCGTCAGTTCAAGCACTGCGCCAGCTACATACTGCCCATCTTCATCCACCACGAAAGCGAAGGAAGCTTGGCCTTCTGGGGTGCCCTCCTCAGACAGGACAGATCCCAATGCCTCCACTGTGGGAAGATCGTCATCAGCGGCTGTGCTGACTCCGATCTCGGAAAGTTGAACTGACACTACTTCGCTATCCAGCGTGGATACCTGGATAATCTGCTCAGTGGGAATAGATGCTCGCTGGCCCGGCTCGACACTCAAAAGCGTGTTCAGACCTACCACAGAATTTACTGCCAGATCTGCATCGAACTCAGTTAAGCGAGAGTTCGAAGATTTAGAACGAGACTGGTGATCGTTTGACTCTTCTGAGTCATCCAGAAACCATGCCGACTCGGCTGAACCCTCGGCCAGCTCTGGCACTGGTCCTAGTTCCGCCGGAGGCTCAACTTCTGGCTGTGTCTCAACCTCACCCGTGCCGCGCGTCGGCACCACCTCGCGGCTGGGTGCCTCATCAGGCACCTCGGGTGTGGGCACCTCGGATCTGGGCGCCTCCTGCTCCTCGCTGATGGTTTCAGATGAGCTGTTGGTGTTTTCGGCGTGTGCTGATGGGCCAACAAGCAGCGTTAAGGCGAGCACAAAGCTGCCACCAATTGCCAGTGGGCTATGAAGTTTTTTCATGTTCTCTCTTTCAAGTCAGTCCACCCCATTTGCCTAAGTTATCTAATAATCACTTGTTCCATAAGTGATCAAGCTGCCCCTCTTAGCCCTAAGATTGGGTGTATGGCAAAGGGACTATGTTCAAGAAGAATCAGCCGAATACTGGCGATTTCTTGCGCTGGGCTATTCCTATCCGGAATTCCTTTTTTCTTCCTAGCCTCGGCTTCTTGGGCGATGGAAGAGTCCCAGATTGAGTCAATTACTGACACGATTGAGGCGCCCAAACTCAAAGATTCAGACGCCGCAAAACCGGATGCACACTTCAATCCTGGTCTCCTTCAAAGCGAGGGTGACCAGGCGCTAGGCCAAGGACCAGAGGTTACTGATAGCCCTGCGAACCGCAATGACCCTGATCCTGCAACACAGGGTGAGGCAGCGGCCGATGAGGTTGCTGTCGAGCCTGAAGGCTCGGGAAACGTATTTGAGTTCGAGCTTTCAGTGGTGGAAGCCGCCCCCGGGGCCGTGGTCCAGGTCACTGGAAAGTGCCTGTTTGGCGGGCGACCTACAGACGCATATTCGAGCATGATGTATATCGAGGACGATGGGGCTACTTCGTACAACATACCCATCTCTACATCCGTCGATATAGACGGTCTGGTGACCGGTGAAGTCCAGATCCCCATGAATGCCTATTCAGGGGCGTATGACGCTTTTCTCATGTGCTTGTCTGGCGATGCTGTGTTCGGATCTGCTTCTCAAGAATTTTTAGTTCTAGGTGACAATGCCCCAAAACCACCGGCCATTAAGCCACCTGTCACGACACCTCCAGTTACCGTGCCACCCACAGGAACGCCACCTGCACCAGTCATCCCGACTGAGCTGGCCAAGACTGGCTCAAGCCATATCTCAATGCTCTGCTCAAGCTTTCTTCTTCTGCTAGCGGGCGGGGGCGGACTTCTCGCAGGCCGCCGACACCTCCGCAGCAATCGGTAACCCTGCTAAAAGGTTTAGCTCGTTCAGGCCAGACGCCCAGACCGCTACGCGTTCTGCCAATCCATGGTGAGGTATTTCTCAAGGGCGTAGTGGCGGAAGGTGTTTAGGCGTCCGCGGGAAATCACAACGTGTGCTAAGTCGAGGCGCCGAGCGATCGGTTCGACATTGGCGGCTCCGTCAAAACCCATTGCGCTGGCAATACGAGTTACGGTTCGGTGTCTGCTTGGGTGGTCTCAAGTCAGCCCCGACTTGGAACATGCGACGCGCGACAACCCACTTGGACGAACTCCGCGAAGCTCGCGCATTAACCAAGTAGCTCCCTTTCCTGCCCCCGAGAAGCAGTAGCAATCCTCATGATGCCGACATTATCTAACCAGCAGGTTCGATACGGCGTCATAACAGGGCCGGACGCGACATCTGGACCTACGTTACTGGCGACGACCCAGGCCACGCGTCACAGCGACCACGTCGTATGTTGAGTATTCGAAGGCTTCAGCACCGGCGATATTGCGAGTGAGCACCAAGCAATATTGCGATTGAGCGCCGCGGAATC
>NZ_JBTJER020000012.1:0-77465 GCF_054456695.2 Leucobacter faecis | reverse complement strand
TCGGGAGTGAGAATCAACGGCCAGTGCCTAGCCTGCCAGCCAGTCCCAGACCAGCCAACTTAATACTCACAGCGACTCCTGCGTCGCGCAGAATGACGTGGTGAAACAGTCGCGCAGAATGACGGGGTGAAACCGTCGCGCAGAATGACGTGGTGAAACAGTCGCGCAGAACGACGTGGAGAGGCCGTCGCGCAGAATGCCCGCTGGCGGGTGAGCCCGCTGACGGGTTACTGCTCGAAGGGGTCGCGCAGGCGCGCCAGAAACTCGCGCGTCTCTTCACGCTCGGGGTGCTCAAAGATTTGCTCGGGGGTGCCCGATTCGATGAGCACACCGTCCTTCAGGTACACCACGCGGTCGGCCACGCGGCGCGCAAAGGACATCTCGTGCGTCGCCATCACGATCGTGGAGCCCGCCGCCTTGAGTTCCTTCACGAGGTCGAGCACCTCGCCCACCAGCTGCGGGTCGAGCGCGCTCGTGATCTCATCAAGCAAGAGCAGCTCCGGATCGGTCGCGATCGCACGGGCGATCGCGACGCGCTGCTGCTGGCCGCCCGAGAGGCGATCCGGAAATTCCTTTGCCTTGTCCCCGAGCCCAATGCGCGTGAGCAGCTCGTGGCCGCGCGCCTCGGCCTTCGCGCGCGGGGTGCCAAACACCTTGCGCGCCGCGAGCGTCACGTTATCGAGCACGTTTAGGTGTGGAAACAGGTTGTAGTGCTGAAACACGACGCCGATGCGGGCGCGCACCCTGTCGGTGTTGACCGCCGGGTCAGAGATGTCGGTGTCGCCGAGCATGATCTGGCCGTCGTCGATCTGCTCGAGCAGGTTGATCGTCTTGAGCAGCGTCGATTTGCCCGAGCCAGACGCGCCGATGAGCACGACGACCTCGTGCGCTTCGACGGCGAGGTCGATGCCCTGCAGCACCGGCCGGTCGCCAAACTTCTTGTAGACGCCCCGCACATCGAGCACGGGGGTGCTGGTCTTGGCTGCCTGAGTCTCGCCAGCCTGCGTTGCGTCGCTCACACGACACCTCCGATCTGTTCGCGCTTCTGGGCGCGAGTCGTCAGCATGTCTGTGATGCGAATGAACGGCAGCGACAGCAGTACGAACAGCAACCCCGCGACCACATAGGGCGTGAAGTTGTAGGCCATCGCGGTCTCGATCTGTGCGGCACGAACCGCGTCGATGGCGCCGAGCACCGAGATGAGGCCCACGTCTTTCTGCATCGACACGAAGTCGTTCATGAGCGCGGGCGTCACCTTGCGCACCGCCTGCGGCAGCACCACAATGCGCAGCGTTTTGCCGTGGCTTAAGCCCAGCGACCGCGCCGCGAGACGCTGCGACGGGTGCACCGCGTCGATGCCGGCGCGCAGCACCTCTGCGACATAGGCCGAGTAGCACAGGATCAGCGCGATTGTGCCCCAGAACTGCGGTGGCATTTTGGCCGTGAGCTGAAGCCCCGGGATTCCGTACCCGACGAGGTACAGCACGAGCAGCACCGGAATACCGCGAAACAGGTCGGTGTAGCCCGCCGCCAGCAGCCGGATCGGCGTGAACACCGCGCCCTTAAGTGTGCGCGCCACCGCGAGTAGCGTGCCCAAGACGGCGACGCCTACGCCCGCAATGGCGAGCACCTGAATGTTGAGCCACAGTCCCTCGATGATGCGCGGAAACGACTGCACCGCGACATCCCAGGCGAAGAAGGTCTCTTGCACGCGCGCCCAGCCCGGGCTCGACATCAGCCCGATGACTAAGACGGCGGCGAACACGAGGGTGCTCGCGAGGCTCACGAACACCGAGCGGCGACCGCGCGCGCGACGGTACGCGCGGCGGTCAAGCTCGATAGCGCTGACGGTGTGGGCCAACTTGGGATCCTGTCGTTGTGTGGAGGGCGGCTACGCGAGGCCTGAGGAGCCGCAAACGCGAGACGCTACTTGAGCGAAACGCTACTTGAGAACCGGGGCGCCCTGGTCGGCGATCCACTCGGCAGCAAGCTTGTCGAGCGTGCCGTTGTCACGCAGCGCATCGACGGCCTTCGAAACGTCTGCCGTGAGGTCTGAGCCCTTGGGAAGCAGGAAGGCCAACTCATCGCCGGCCTCGTCGGCGAGCTGGCCAACGATCACACCGTTGTCGAGCTGCGTATCGCGCACAATGAAGGCGCCTGGCAGGTCGGTCACGAGCGCGTCGATCGTGCCGCTCTTGAGCGCAGCGACGACGTCGTCAAGGTTGTTGAACACCCGCACCTCGGCGCTGTCACCAAACACCTTCTCAGCGACGGTGAACGAGGTGCTGCCCGAAGCGACACCAAACACGGTGCCGTCGAGATCCTTCAGCGATTTCGCCGTCGCGGCCTTCGTGCCCTCGGTCGCGACGATTGCCTGGGTGGTGACGTAGTACGGGCTCGAGAAGTCGACCGCGTTCTCGCGCTCGGGGGTGGCCGAGAACTGCTGAATGTTCATGTCAAAATCTTTGGGGCCCGGCGCGATGGCCGCTTCAAAGGGGGTGCGCACCCACACGACGTCGTCGTGAGCGTAACCCATCTCGTCTGCTACGGCGTAGGCCACGGACGCCTCAAAGCCCTCACCCGACTCGGGGTTGTTGTCGATCACCCAGGGCGCGTACGCGGGCTCGCCCGTCGCAATCGTGAGTTTGCCCTCGGTGACCGGGCCCACACCGGTCGCGGTGTCGGCAGCGCCAGATGAGCAGGCGGTGAGGGCAAGCAGGGCGGCGGCACCGGCAGCGACGGTGGCGAGGGCACGTGACGTGCGAGACATACGAGAACTCCTAGATAGGTGAACGAGATGGTGCGAAACCTGTGGACGCGAGCGCGGGGCTACGGCGCCGAAGACCATCAGCTAGTCTACGAGACCGCGCGGCGACGTCTGACCTTTGCGCGTAACACTCCGGTTACGACTAGCACGAATTGGGGCGAGTGGCTGACACAGACCACTACTGGGTCGCGGCGTTGAACTTCTCGACGCCCGCCACGATGGTGCGCCGGGCGCGGCCTGAGCCTGCTTCAACGAGCTCTGCGAGCGCGACGTCGGGGTTGTGCGTGGGCACGCTGAAGAACGCAAGGTCGGCCATCGCCCCCACGCCGAGCTGCCCGATCCGGTTCTTGCCGACGTGCAGCCCGAGCGCCTCGGCCCCGCCGAGCGTCGCCGCCCCAAAGAGCCGCTGGTGCAGGTCGTCGCCGCGGTACCCCTGGTCGCGGGCCACACGATAGAGCTTCGCGACGTCGGCGAGCAGGTCGAGCGACGGCGACGACGACAGCGAGTCGGTGCCCACCGCGATCTGGTTGCCCTCGCGCAAGTACGCGGCGACGGGCGGCATGTCGAGCCCAATGACCTCGTTTGAGCGGGGGCACAGCGCCACGCTCGTGCCCCGGGCACGCAGCAGCGCGCGGTCTTCGGCGCTCACGTACACGCCGTGCGCAATGTGACAGTCGGGGCCGAGCACGCCCAGGTGGTCGACGAACTGTGTCGACGAGACACCGATGCCGTGCGAGCGAAGCGCCCTGAAGCTGTCGGCGCCAAGCTCAGGCCACGAGCCGTGCCCGCCCGGGCCCGCATACCCGTCGATGCCGTCAAATTCACGCTCCATGTGCGCCTCGGCAAGGTGAATGTGTAGCCGGAGCCCCTCTTCGCGCACAATGTCGGGCAGCTCAAGCAGCGGCTGCACGTCGAGCGAGTAGGGGGCGTGCGGCGAGACGCCCGCCCCGGGGGGTGCCGGGATCTGCCGAATCTGCTCGCGCACCGCGTCTTTTGCTTCGGGGGTCCAGCCGGCGTTGTTTGCGCCGTACACCTCCCAGTAGGCGATGCCGTGCATGCCAGCGTCATGCAGCGCCGACAGCGCTTCGCGGTCGGTCACGACGTCTGCGGCGGCGGTCACGCCCGCCGCAAGGCTCATCGCGGCGCCATCTGCCGCGGCGGTCGCCCAGTCGTGCCCCACCCGGTCGTACACGACGTCGAAGGCGTCGCCCCAGTCATCGAATCCGTTGTAGCTGCGCGTCGCCACCTCTGCCATGTGCGTGTACTGCAGGTGGGTGTGCGCGTTCACGAGGCCCGGCGCGAGCACGCCGTCCCACCGTTCTTCGCGGTAGCGAGCGCCTCGATCGGCGAGCGCCTCGATCACCCAGCGGCGGTCACCCACGTGCAAGATGCGGTCGCCTTGCACCGCGACCGCACCGTCTGCGATGCGCGGGCTGGTGACGGGAAAAACGAGGGCGGCGCTGTAAACGACGATTTCTTGCTGGGAACTCACCAGACGAGTCTAAGCCGTCTCGCCCGCCCCAGCCTGGGTACGGTACCGGTGCACCGGCCACGGCTGCGCGGCTCCCCCGGCACGCATCACTTCTGGCGCCGGATCAGCCCCACCGCCGCGCGCGGCGAGCGCCGCGCGCGCGACCCGCGTTTCTTCGGCCGCCGACAGCGCGTGCACACCGGGCGGCGTGCGCTCACGCATGAGCCGAATGAGCGCTGCCACCTGCGTGGCAAATGACAGGTCCATCACCTCGATCGGGTTGCCCTCAGCGGCCGTGTAATTGATGCCGCCGCCGCCCGCGAGCACGATCGGCCCCCGCGCGGCGCCTGGTGCACGCCACTCGGCCAAGCTGCACACAGGCGCGCCAGGACTCACCACGGTCTCGGCCCAGCCGCGGGCCCGCAGCTCGTCGAGCGCGAGCTCATCGTCAATGCCGCCCGCCACAGCGACGGCGGTGCCGGGGCGCATTGCCGCGAAGTGCGCCGCGGTGATCGTGTGCCACACGCCCGTCGCGCTCACGACAACGTCGGCATCCCTGATCGCCTCTGCCATGCCGCACGCTTCAAACCCGTCGTGCAGCGCGGCAAGCGCACGTACAGAGTCATGCTCAACGACCGTCACCCGCGCGCCGAGCGCCGCCGCGAACCGTGCGGTGCCCACGCCCACGGGTCCGTAGCCCACGACGACCCAGTGGGTGCCGAAGGCTCCGGTGTAGGGCAGGTTTGCTCGGTTGTCGTCAAGCAGGTCACAGATCGCAAACACGCACGACTGGCCCGTACCAATCAGGTTGTCAAACCCGGTTTTTGTGCGCGCATCGTTCACCGCGATCACGGGAATCCGCAGCGCGCCCGCCGCCGCCATTTCCCTCAGCGGCCGCACCCCGCTCGTCGTCTCTTCGGCCGCGCCCCGCAGCTGCTCGAGCGCCCGGGGGCGTTCGGTGTGCGCGAGCCGAATCAGGTGCGCGCCGTCATCGATCAGGTAGTCGGGTGCCCAGTCCAATATGCCCGCAGCGTGGCGCGCATCGACATCGCGTACGGCGTCTTCTGGGGTGTGTGTTTGCGGGGCAAACACGGTCACCTGGCCGCCGCCCGCAAGCTCACGCGCGATCTCGGGGTCAGTCTCAGACACCGCGCTAAACACTGCCACCTCGCACCCCGCCGTGACGAGCGTGCGCGTAAATGCGGCCGTTTTGGGTTCGAGTACCAAACTCACCGCGACTTTGGGCGCGGTGCTCGCGGCTCCCCGATCGCTTGCGACCAGGGCTGTGCCCACGCCCGCGCCCACGCCGCGTGCGAGCTCTTGCGCGAGCACGGCGGTGGCGGGCATGCCGCGCTCGGCCCAGTCGATGCGCGCTGCCGGGCTCGCCCCGCGCGGTGAAGCGACTGAGCCGTCGAGCCCCACGACAACGGCGGGTAGCCGGGCCTGAGCCTCGGGGCGAACGCCCGCTGCCGGTACCGTTTCGGCCGCGTCGAACGTGGTGGCCCCGCCATCGACAAAGATGAAATCTACCGGGGATCCGGAGCGAGCCTCGCGTACCCCCATGCGCGCGAGGGTGCTAAGCAGCGCGCGTCTCGAGGCGTCGTGCTCGACGAGCACGCGGGCAGTGCCCGCGGCCAGCAGCCTGTTGCCCGCCCGCGCCGCCGCACGCACCGCGCGTTCGACCGCGAGCGCCGTTGCACGCGCGCCGTCTGCGGGCGCGGGTGAGTTGTTGAGCAGTTCGTGCGTCACTGTTTCACCTTCGGTTTCTCAGCGGGCGTATCGGAGTCTGATTGCTTGTCGGAGCCTGCTTGTTTCCTCGCGTCTTCCTCAGCCTGCTGAGCCGCTTCTTCTGCGGCAGCTTTCTTCGCCGCCGCCTCAGCCGCGGCCTGCTCTGCCCACTGCGCGCACGCGCTCTCGCCGTCAGCGGGCAGGCTGAGCACGGAGCGTGCCTCGCTCGCGGCGGTGCCGAGCTCGGTGCTGCCCTGCCAGGCGTATGCCAGAATCTCGGCGGCATCGAGTTTTGATACCTTCGTGGCCTGTTTCTCATCGGCCTCGAGGGTCTCTTGCACCGCCTCGATCTCGTCGAGGGCGGAGTCGGGCCAGGCATGCCCACCCTTATCGAGCACCCGTGGGTCGAGCGCACGCGCCGCGGCCTTGCTCTGCTGGGCGACCTTCTCCATTGCAGCCGCGAAGCGTCTCGTGTCATCTTCACCGCGCGAGACGGTGAGTCGCAGTCGTTCGAGTTCGACGTCGACGTCGTCCCACGCCGCGTTCACCGGGCACACCGCGTCGAGGTAAATACCGCCAGCTTCGGTGGCCGAGAGCACCTCGGGCTCGGGGGCCGCTGCGGGCCCGCCGCCTGCGTTGCCTGCACCGCCGCTGCAACCCGTGAGAAGCAGCGCGGCCGCGACGACTGTTACGCCCACCGCGCCGGCTTTACCGACGGGGGCGCCTGATCGAAACTTTATAACCACACGTTCGAGGATAGTCGCGGTGAGCGGGCTTTGCCGACGACAGCTGAGCGCCAGGTGCAGGGGTATGCAGGTGGTGCGTGCACGCGTAGGGTGTGGGTATGGCTAGATATATCGATGAAGCACAAGCAGCGGCCGATGGTTTTCACATCGTGCACGAGCCAGCTGCCTCACGGTATGCGGTGTATCGCGGTGTGGGCGATGCGCGCGAGTTAGTCGGCGAAGCGCACTACACACTCGTGGGCAGTGAGGCGATCGACTTCGATCACACGGTCGTGAGCCCCACCCTGCGCGGCACCGGGCTCGCAGGGCTGCTCGCCCGGCACGCACTGACCGGTGATGTGACGGTCGGCAAACGCATCGCAGCCTCGTGCTGGTTTATCGCAGGCTTCCTCGACAAGCACCCCGAGCTGCGGTCGCGCTAGCTCCGCTCAGTGCTAGCCACGATCGCGCTAGCTGCGCTCCTTGCGCTTAAAGATGCGCTTCTTGGGGGCGTCTGACGCGTCGCCGCCTCCGCCCGCTTCGTTCTTGGCGGTCTGTTCGCGAATCAGCGACGTCAAGTCTTTCGCGATGAGCTGCTGAATGCGGCTGTCGCGCTCGCTGCGATACTCGTCGTTGTCGCCGCCGCTGTAGTAGGGGTGTGTCGCACGGTCGGCCAGTGAATCGCCGATTTCGTGCCAGGCCGCCAGGCGCGCACGCTCTGCCGTGGACTCTAGGTACTCGGGGTCTGCCGCACGCTTGTGCAGTTCTTGGGCGACCTGTTCGTACACCTCTTGACGGTGTCGCAGCGTGCGATTGTCATCATTGCCGTAGTCAGACTCACTCCACGAGCTGCGGCCCGTGTCTCGAATCTCATTACGCATGCGTGAAATGTGGCGCGCATCTTTCTCGCGCTCGACGGCAAGATCTTCGCACGCGCTTCGCACCATCTCGCGAATCTGCCCGGCGTCGTAGTCGACCTGCCGCTTCAGCGCGTTCATAATGATGTCGTTCTTAACCTGCATGCGCACGGCCACATCGGCCACGAGTAGGCCCTGTTCGACGATCTCCTCGACGGGAGCGAGCACGCGTTTGGGAAGCCTGCGTAGCCCCCGTGAGGTACTACGTTCGCGCTTCTTCCATTTACCGAACACCGCGCTCCCTTCTCGCGCCGCTGGCGCACCCCTCCATTATCTCTGATGCCGCCGAGATTCGCGCAAACGCGCGCAGAGAACAACCGAAATGTGTCAGACTGGCTCTGACCCCGCGGCTGGGGTGCGGACGAGGGAGCAGTACCCGCACACTGACGACTGCCAGAAAGAAGTAGCCGTGGCTTTGGCTTGGGTTGTTCTTATTCTGAGCGGCATGCTTGAGGCGGTGTGGGCCACCGCGCTCGATGCGTCACAGGGGTTTCGTAGGCTGTGGCCGACCGTAACGTTCGTCACGTCGATGGTCGCGAGTATGGTGGGGCTCTCGTTCGCGCTGCACCAGATTCCCGTGGGCACCGCATATGCCGTGTGGGTGGGGATCGGCGCGGTGCTCACCACGGTGTGGGCGTTCGCGACGGGAGCCGACCGCGTCACAGTCGCACGCGTACTGCTGCTCGCGGGGCTTGTGGCATGCGTCGCTGGCTTGAAAGTGGTGAGCTGAAGTGCCTGTGGCTGCAAAGATTTCACCGGCTGCGAAGGTGCCGCGCACGAGGCACTGGCTCGTGTTGTTGGCGAGCTCGGTTCTCGAAGCGGTGTGGGCGCTCGCGCTCGACGCTTCGGCGGGGTTCACTGTGCTCGCACCAACCGTCGTCTTCTTGATTGCGAACCCGCTGAGCCTGGTAGGGCTCGGCTACGCCATGCGCGGTCTGCCGGTGAGCGTGGCATACGCGATCTGGACGGGGGCGGGCGCGGCGCTCACCGTATTCGTGTCAATGCTCACCGGCAGCGAGTCACCGTCGGTGCTCAAGCTGCTGTTTCTCGCAGGCATCATCGGTTGCGTGATCGGACTCAAATTCACGCGCGACCCAGAGCGCACCAAGGCGGCCGGGTAGCCCGCTAGTCGATGCGCGAGACCCAGATCGCCGCCGCCGCCGCCGCGCCAAGCCGCACCGGCTCTGCGCCGTCGACCTGCACCGTGACTGTTTCAGAGTAGGGCTCACCCGGCAGCACCGCCAGTTCGGTGTCGACGACCAGTGCGCGGCTCGCGAAGTACTGCAGCATCTCATTGTCTGAGTCAGAGATGCGCTCGACCCGCACCCGGCACGGCGCCTGCGCACCTGTCAGCTGCACAGCGTCGGGCCGGTGCACGCGCCCTGCGGCGCTTGGAATGGGGTCACCGTGCGGGTCGCGCGTGGGGTAACCCAGCGCCCGATCTACCCGGTCGATGAGCTGATCTGACACGGCGTGCTCGAGGCGGTCAGCTTCATCGTGCACCTCGTCCCACTCGTACCCGAGCGTCTCCACCAAAAATGTTTCGAGCAGACGGTGGCGACGAATCATCGACACCGCGTGCTGCCGCCCCTCTTCGGTGAGCGTAACGCTGCCGTAGCGCGCGTGCCCAATGAACTCGAGATCAGAAAGCTTGCGCAACGCATCAGACACTGTTGAAAGTCGCACGCCCGCGGCCTCGGCAATCGCCGAGTTCGATACGGGTGCATCAGACCACTCCTGCAGCCCCCAAATCACCTTCAGGTAGTTCTGCATGCTCGGGGAGATGTTGTCGACGCTCACGACTCAAGGTTATCGGGGCGTGCCCTGCTCTGCATGCCCTGACACGGCGGGCCCGACCACTGCCCGCCGTGTGCTGCGGCATACGCACCCCGCCGGTTAGCGGTTACTCACCCGCCCGAAGAGCCCCGCAATCGGTGCGAGCACGAGTGGGCGCGCTGCGGCGACAGCCCCCGCCGTAACGAGCACGCCGATCACAAACCAGGTGAAGCCAACCCAGTTGATGGCATCGCTGCCGGCAAACATGTGGTTGAGGTTGCGCAGAGCACCCGTCGCAAGCACGAGTGTGACGTGCGCAATCACAAACAGCACAAAGAACAGCATCACCGGAAAGTGCACGGCGCGCGCAACAGGCGCCGGGTAGGCTCGGTTGATTCGTTCCCACTTGTCAGACCACCACTCACTCATGCGCACCCCACTTATGACCGCGAGCGGCGCCGCGATAAACACGACGGCAAAATACATCAGCTGCTGCAGGCTGTTGTAGTTGACCCAGCCGTCATCTGTCGGCCAGTCGAGCGTCGCGTACTGCAGGGCGGCCGACGCCGCATTTGGAATCACTTCCCAGCTCGTCGGCACGATGCGGGCCCAGTGCCCCGACACAAACAAAAGCACCACAAACGCGAGCCCGTTGACCACCCACAGCACGTCGAGCGATGTGTGCAGCCACAGGTAAATGCTCACCTTCTTGCCGCCCGCACGGGGAGTCCAAAACGCTGGCGGTTTTTGTTGGGTACGCACGAGCAACCCCGAGCGCACGATCAGAGCCATAAAGAAGAAGTTCAAAAAGTGGCTCCAGCGCGCCCACGCGGGGAAGCCCGGCGTGGCCTCAACCGCCGGAGCATATTCGCCCGGGTACCTGGCAAGCCACTCGGGCACGCCCGGCAGCGTTGTGACCCCGCGCGCGGCGAGCACGAACACGCCCGCCGCTGCGATGAGCCCCAACGCCCACAGCACGACCTGCCGCGCTCGACCGCTCGGCTTGTACTGCCCCGCGGGCGCTTTCGGTGCCGGAGGAACAGGCGCCGCCACAGCGGGCGCCGCTGTCTTAGGCGCCACTGTTTTAGGCGCCACGGCTGCCTGTGTTGGCTCCGGCAGCACCGGATCTGCGGGCTCCGGATCTGTGAGCTCCGGATCTGCGGGCTCCGGCGCAACCGGCTCCGGCACAACCGGCTCCGGCTCTGTCAGGATCGCGCTCTCGGGCGGTGCACTGATCGTCTCTTCGGATGCCACAGCTTCTTGCTGGACAGGAGGCCAGGGTGCCCCTCCTGCCACACGCGGAAGCCCCTGGCGCGGGCGGATCACTGTGTGCGGTTCGATCACGCTCGTCTCAGCAACGCATTCTATAAGCACGTGCTCGACAGGCGCATGTTCAACAGGCACATGTTCAACAGGTACATGCTCACCAGCCAGGTACTCGGGCCACGGTGCCCCACCCGGTGTGCGCGGCAGCCCCTGGCGTGGCACGGCAGTAAATGTCGCCATGGCTATCCCTTTCGTTCTTCGAGGGCGCTCATCAGCTGCGGCACAACCTCGAACACGTCGCCCACAATGCCAAAGTCTGCGACATCGAAAATTGGTGCATCACCGTCTTTGTTGATCGCCACAATCGATTTCGCGGTCTGCATGCCGGCTCGGTGTTGAATCGCCCCTGAAATGCCCAGCGCCACATACAGCTGCGGTGACACGGTGACCCCCGTTTGCCCCACCTGGTGGTTAGCCGCCACGTAACCCGCGTCGACGGCAGCGCGAGACGCGCCGATCCCGGCGTCAAGCAGGTCAGCGAGCTCTTCAACGAGCGTAAATTTCTCTTTCGACCCGAGCCCGCGCCCACCTGACACCACTCGTGCGGCGCTGCGCAGCTCGGGCCGCGAGGACGCTTGTGCCCCGGGTACAAATTCGTCGATCACTCCAGCGGGGCGATCAGAACTGGCGAGTGTCAGTGGCACCTCGTGCAGCGGCGCAGCCGTGGCGCGCGCGTCAACCGCCCCCTCTCGCACCGTAATGATCGGGGCTCCGATGGTGGCGGTCGAGACCAGGTTGTAGGCGCCGCCGTACACGGAGTGCACGCCCACGACGCCGAGCTCATCGCGTTCAACACCGACGACATCTGCTGAGATCGCGCGTCGCGTGCGCACAGCGACTGCCCCGGCAATATCGGCGCCGTCGCGCGAGTGGGCGATAAGAATCGCGTCGGGGGCAACGAGCTCAGCCGCTGCCGACACGGCGTCGATGGCCGCCGCGTTCAGCGCAGCACCCGCTACCGGCGCAGCCTCTTCAGCGATGAGCACGCGCGCCGCTCCCAACTGAGCGAGGCTAGCAGCCAGAGTCGCGTGGCCGAGCAGCAGCGCTACCGGCTCTCCCACGAGACTCGCTGCTCCCAGCAGTTCAGCCGCGCTGCTGGTGAGCGCGCCCGCCGGCGTTGTTTCGGCGACGACCAATACAGAGTTGTGTGCAAACTCAGACATGATTTCTCCTACACCAGTCGGTTCTCAATGAGGTACTGCGCTAGCTGTGACCCAGCGTTGCCCTCGTCAGATATCTTGATGCCCGCACTACGCGGCGGGCGCTCGGCGATGTTCAGCATGATCGAGCGAGCGGCGTCAGGCCGCAGCGCCTCGACCTGCAAATCACCGAGCCCTACGACGTCAAGCGGCTTCTTCTTCGCTGCCATGATCCCCTTAAAGTTCGGAAACCGCGGGTCTGGTAGCGCCTCGGTGATCGTGATCACCGCGGGCAGGGCCGCGCTCACCTGCTGCACCCCCGTGTCGACGATGCGGGTGCCACGCACGCTGTCTTCATCAACCTCAACAGCAGACAACCCCGACAGGCACGCCACGCCCAGGTATTCGGCCAACGCTGAGGGCAACATGCCGCTCGCACCGTCTGTCGAAGCGCTACCTGCGATCACCACATCAAACTCTTCTCGCCGGATCGCGGCCGCCAGCGTCTCGGCGGTGAGGGTGATATCTGCGCCGCTGAGCTCGTCGTCAACCACGTGAATGGCCCGATCCGCGCCCATCGCGAGTGCCTTGCGCACGGTCGTCGTCGCGTCAGCCGGTGCGAGCGCTAGCGCTGTGATCTCGGTGCCCGGGTGCTCATCGGCATAGCGCAGCGCCACTTCGAGCGCGCGCTCTGAGATCTCGTCGAGCACCTTCTCTGACGCCGCCCGGTCAGCCAAACCCGTTTCCAGGTCGAGTTTGCGATCACCAAAGGTGTCGGGCACTTCTTTGACTAGAACGATTAACTTCATTGTTTCTCCGATCTCGGCTTCAAAAATGGGTGCGAGTCACCCGACTAGCATGGAAGCATCACACTCGACGGACGAGTGAGGAAATGAGCTTCTGAACTGTGAACGAACTGAGCACGCGCGACTCGATCCTCGACGTCGCCGCCAAGCTGTTTACCGAGCGCGGCTACGCCGCCGCCCCGCTGAGTGCGATTGCCCACGAGGTGGGCATCACCAAGGCGTCCCTCTACTACCACTTTCCGAGCAAGGAAAGCATCATGGAGGCGCTCGTGAACCCGCTGCTCGACGAGGTCGATGCGCTGCTTGCACAGACGCCGCCGCAGTTTGACGACGCCACCGCGCGGTGGCAGTTCATGCTGCGGTACATCGATGTGTTGCGCGCCGATCCACGCGGAGTCGCAGCGCTCAGCAGGCGGCCGTGGGCAGCCGACAGCTCGAGCGTGCACGACCGCGTGCTGTACCATCGCGACCGCACGATCGAACTGGCGACTCCCCCGGCAGCGAGCGATGCGCAGCGCGTCCGTGCGCTGCTTGGCATGGACCTGATCCACCGCGAGCTGATCATGTTCGAGACCGAACGCCCGCTGCTCGGCGATATTCCGATCGCCAACCGCCAAGAGATCGCGCTCGACGTGGCAAGGTCCCTGATCCAGGGGGACCTGAGCCCGGCATAGAACCGGGCCCAGCTCCCTGATCCGGATCGCGCTATTCACGGGGCCCCAACCAGAGTCCGCGCGCACGCACCACGATCTTGCCCTCTGCGGCGATGCTGCCCTCGACCCACATTTTGCGGCCGTCGTTCTCAGCCACCCACGCCTGCACATCGAGTTCGGTGAACAGCGGTGTGCCGTGGTCGTAGTCGACCGTGAGCGAGCGCGTGAAGATCCACGAAGTTGCGACCGTGCCAGCGGCCGTGCCCATGAGATGATCGAGCAGCGTCGCGACCCAGCCGCCGTGCACTCGGCCGGGAGGCCCCTGGTACGCGAGCCCGAGGGTCACCTTCGCCGAAGCACGGCCCTCTCCCGTGACTGTCGTGAGCGGGGGCGCCTGCGGGTTCAGGGCCCCCGTCACGGGTGACCGGTCCAAGAACCCGCTGCGATCGTGCCCCGCGGCGAGCACGATTTCTTCGCCCGCCGCCGCGTGCGGTCGGGCCTCCTGCACGAGCGCTTCGAGCCGAGCGGCAAGCTCCGCCGCGATCGGCGTTTGTTCGTCGAGGCGCACGAGCACATCGATGAGTTCGCGCGCGTGCGCAGCAGCTTGGACCAGAGGGGTGTTCATGAGGGGTGCGGTGCTCTCTTAATCTTCGGCGCCCAAGATGAGCGCACTCGTGGGCACGCCTGTGCCAGCCGTCACGAGCACGTTTTGGGCGTTATTGACCTGGTTAATGGCGGTGCCGCGAACCTGGCGTACGCCCTCGGCGATGCCATTCATCCCGTGAATGTACGCCTCGCCCAGTTGCCCACCGTGCGTGTTGATCGGCAGCGATCCACCAAGCTCGATGTTACCGTTCTTAATGAACTCCTTCGCCTCGCCCCGCTCGCAAAAACCAAACTCCTCAAGCTGGGCGAGCACGAACGGCGTGAAGTGGTCGTAGAGCACCGCCATGTCAATGTCGTGGGTCTTGAGCCCGGTGCGCTCCCACAGCCGATCGGCGACATTACCCATTTCAGGCAGCGCACGGTTACCGTCTTTGCGGTAGAAGCTGGTCATCGAGTGCTGGTCGTACGCTACGCCCTGCGTGGCCGCACGCACGACAACCGAGTCACCGGCGAGATCGCGTGCGCGCTCGCGCGTTGTCACAATGAACGCCTGCCCGCCATCGGACTCCTGGCAGCAGTCGAGCAGGTGCAACGGCTCAGCGATCCACCGCGAAGCCTGGTGCTCCTCGAGCGTGATCGGCCGCTCATAGAACCACGCTTTGGGGTTGGTAGCGGCGTGCTTGCGCGACGCCACCGCTACGCGGCCGAAGTCTTCACTCGTGGCGCCCGAAACGTGGGCGTAGCGCTGTGCGAACATCGCGACCCACGACGCCGGTGTCATCAGCCCGTGCGGCAAGTACCAGGCGTAGTTCGCGGCTCGCGCGTCGACACCCCAGCCGTCAACGCTCATAGCCTGACCGAATCGGTTACCCGATCGCTCGTTGAAAGCGCGGTAGCACAGCACAGTCGTTGCCTGCCCTGTCGCCACCGCCATAGCGGCGTGGGCGATGGTGCCGGCCGCCGCGCCGCCGCCAAAGTCGACGAGGCTAAAGAAGTCGAGCTTTTCGCACCCCAGTCCGCGCGCAATATCGATGGCGGGTGAAGTGTCCATTGAATAGGTCACCATGCCGTCGATCGATTTAGGGTCTACACCCGCATCCTTGCAGGCGGCGAGACTCGCTTCGAGCGCGAGCTGCAGCTCTGACCGGCCCGACTCTTTAGAAAACTCGGTGGCACCAATGCCGACGATGGCGGCCTGGTCGGTAATGAAGTTCACTGCTGCTCCTGTGCGGTCGTGTCGTTGAAGTCGTTGAATTCGAGTGAGACGGTGCCCGTGACATGGGAGCCGATGGAGTTTGTGCCCGTCACGGCGACGGTTACCCGCTCGCCCTCGCTCTCGGTCACCTCACCCTTGAGCGTCATCACGTCACCGGGAAAGTTGGTGGCGCCGAGACGAATATTGATGCGGGTGATGCGCGCGTTCGGCCCCGCCCATTCCCCCACAAACCTGTTCACGAGCGCGTTTGTGGTGAGAATGTTCATGAAAATGTCTTTCGCCCCCGCGGCGAGCGCGACCGGTTGGTCGTGGTGCACGAGCGAGAAGTCACGCGTTGCGATCGCGCCCGCCGCGACCAGAGTCGCGGTGATGGGCACCTCGAGCGGTGCAATCTGGGTACCTACCGCGCGCACTGCGGTGCGGGGCGGGGTGATTATCTGAGTCGGGGTGATTGTCTGAGTCGGGGTGATTGTCTGAGTCACAGTGCCTCCTCCTGCTGTGGTGAAGCGTGTGCGAAGGCGAGCGCCGGTACGAGCGCACGAGCGACCGGGAGCACGAGGCCCTCGTCCATGCGCTCGGGGGTGATTTCGACGGGCATGCCGATTTCGACGTCTTCTTTGGCGATGTCTTCGAGGTTCATGACCACGCGCGGCCCCTCGTCGAGCTCGATCACGGCCACGATGTAGCCCGGTTCAAACGGTGGCACGACCGGGTGGTGGAGCACGACAAAGCTGAAGACTGTGCCCCTACCTGACATGTGCTCGGGGTGCCATTCGAGGCTGTGACACGTGGGGCACATTGGTACGGGTGGGTGGCGCAGCTCGTGGCAGCCATCACACTGTTGAATCGCGAGGTTTCCGTCTTCGAGCGCCTCGAAGTAGAAGTCGTTGTCGCGGTTGCGGGGCGGGCGGGGCCGCAGTGCCTGTGTCATGAGTTGCTCCTTTTGCTGGGGTCGTACCAGAGTGTGCGAAAGCGCATCGTGCCGACGCGTTCGCCGGCCTGGTCGGTGTAGGTGGTGAGAGTGGTCAAGAAGTAGCCTTCGCCAAGCCCGGTCTGTTTGGGCCCGGTGAGCGTTTCGACGCGTTCTGCCGCGGTTAGGACGTCATCCGGGTAGAGCGGGCGGTCGTACTCTTGGTCACAGTTGACGGCGACCACTTTGGGGTAGCCTGCCTTCGCCATTTCGGCGTAGGCTGCGTCGACGTCACTGTCGAGTTTGGGGTCGGACGGGTTCGTCATGTTCCATACCTGCAACGATGATGCTGGCGCGATCACGTCGGGGTGCCCTGCGGCGCGGGCGGCTTCGGGGTCGAGGAAGAGCGGGTTAGTGTCGCCCATCACATCGGCCAGGTGGTGAATCATCGGTCTGTTGATTGGGTCACGCGCAACGGTGACGCGTTCGTGTTGACGGTCGATGATCGCGGCGATGGTCGCTGTGGGGTCGGCGCTCATGCTGTCTCCTTTACTTGGCCCACCGGCATCAGATGTGCGCGGAGGTTGTCGGTGAATCGTTGTGCAATCTCGTCACGAGTGCTGGCCTCGAGCGGCTCGTAGCTAATGCTGGCGGTGGGCCGGTAATACACCTGGCCTGCCACGTCCCACCCTTCGGCGCGCAACACCGGTTTGTTGACCTTGCCTGTGGCTGTTACGGGGGCATCGGCGACGATGCGCAGGTATCGCGGCGCCCACTTGGTGCCAAGGTCTGGTTGCTGTGTCAGGAACTCACTAAATCGTGCGGGATCAAAACCGTCGGGGTCGTTGATTTGCAGTGTTGCCATCACCTGATCGCCCGTGCGCTCATCTGGCACGGGGTAAACGATTGCGACGGCGACACCGTCGTAGCGTTCGAGGATGCGTTCGACGGGGGCGGCGGAGAAGTTTTCACTGTCGACGCGCAGCCTGTCGCTGCCTCGGCCCGCGAAGTAGAAGAACCCGGCCGCGTCGCGGTACCCGAGGTCTCCCGTGAAGAACACGTCGCCACGAATGCGCTCGGCGGTCGCTTGGGGGTGCTTGTAGTAGCCCTCAAACGAGGCCGCGCCCTTGAGGTTTACCAGTTCGCCTACGGCTTCATCGGAGTTTATGATGCGGCCGAGCTCGTCGAAGTGGGCGGGCGGGCATTCCTCGAGGGTGTCTGGGTTGACCACGGCCGCGGCGAGTCCCTCGGGGGGCAGCCCCAGCGAGCCGGGGGGCGTGTCTTCGGTGCGGCGGATCGTGAGGCCGCCCTCGCTCGCGCCGTATGACTCTGAGGGCCACACCCCAAAGCGGCGGTGAAACTCGCGCCGGTCGATGTCGCTCGCTTCGGTGCCGAAGCAGCTCTTGATGCGGGTGACCTTCTCGCAACCGTGCTCGGGCTGGGCGAGCACGTACGAGAGTGCGCGGCCCACGTAGTTGAAGTACGTCACCCCGTGTTGGAGGAGGTCGGGTACAAACCTCGACGCCGAGAACTTGCGTGCGAGCACAAAGGTTGCGCCAGCATTGAGCGCGGGCGCCCAGCACGCGAACACGGCATTGCCGTGAAATAGCGGCATGGAGTTGTAAGCGACGTCTTCGCGCTGAATGTCCATGTGAGCAAGCACCACGATGTCTGCCATACGGCCTGTCGAGCAGATCACGGCCTTCGGGTCGCCCGTCGAGCCCGAGGTGAACAGCAGTAGCAGTGTCGTCGCGCGGTCGCCCGCAGCGGCAATTTCGGGTCGGGTCGCCGGGTACTGGGCTGCGAGCTGGGCATAGGGTGCTTCGTCGATGAGCAGCACCCGACTCGGGTCGATTCCGCTCTCGACACCGTCGAGCTGTTCGAGCAGCGCGCGCGTCGTAACGAGAATCTGCACGTCGGCCTGGTCAATGGCGCGGGCAAGCTGTTCACCACGATGGGTGAGGTTGATACCCACCACGGTCGCGGCGGCGTATGCTGCCGCTCCGATCATGAACAGGTACTCGGGGTCGTTTTCGAGCATCACGCCAACGTGAAAGGGCTGTGCTTCGTCGCGAAGCCCGAGCAACATGTTGGCGCGGTTGCGGCAGTTATCGACGACCTCGCCCCAGCTCCACGTCTGATCTTCGAAGATCAGCCCGGGGTGGGTGTCGCCTGCACGGCGGTCGAGGGTGTCGCGGGTGGTCAAATTGCCAATCATGAATTTTCCTTAACCAGGACTCCGGTGTCCTGCTGCTGGGTGGTTACTGACGGGGCGGGGATGCGCGCGACGATGAAGATCGTCAAGACGCAGGTGAGCGCACAAGCGCCCGCAACGAGGTAGAGCCCCGTTGTTGAGGTGAAGGTCGTGCCGCCCACAACGACGGGAGCGGTGACCAGAAATACGGTGACGACCGATGCCGCGACGGCCTGGAACGTGGTGCGCAGCACGACGCCCATTCCCGTAGCGGTCGAGGTATCTGAGGCGCCTACGCACTCAACGAGCACGGTCGGCATGCCCGAGTACAAAAAGCCTGTGCCCAGCACGCCCACGACGAGGCCGGGGAAGGCGACCCAGAAGGTGGCGGGTGCGATGCACACGATGCCGAGCCCCACGATGGTGAGTATCGCCCCGATCATGAGGGCCATACGTGCGCCGGCCTTGGCGCTCACTTTGCCGATGAGCGGAGCCGTGGCGAACGATGCGGCGGCGGTCACGCACGCCAGCACGCCGGCCATGGTGGCGCTCATACCGAGTCCCACTGGCAGGTCAATCATGGTGCCGTCGGGCCCGGGGATGCTGTTCGGCGTGCGGTAGAGCGTGATACTCAAAATGTTCGTCATGCCGATGGGTCCCACCGCGATGAGGGCGGTGGCGGCCATGCCGAGCGAGAACTTTTTGTTCTTGAACAGGTTAAGGTCGAGCATTGGTTCGGGTACTCGGCGTTCCCAGAAGAACCAGCCGATGAGCGCGAGCAGCGCGCCTGCGAGTGGAAGCGCCACCTGCGGGTCGCCCCAGCCCAGATCTTTCGCCTTGGTAAACCCGAAGAGCGCCGCCGCGATGCCGCCACCAAACAGGATGCCTCCGAGCCAGTCAATCTTCTGCGCTCCCGAGAGAGTGCTCACAGGGTCGGCATTGATCATCAACCGCACGAGCACGATCGTGACGCCCGCGAGAATCACGGCCGACCAGAAGATCCACGGCCACGTTGCGAAGTCAAGCATCACGCCGCCTACGAGCGACCCACCCGCACCCGCAATCAGCGCCGAGGTGCTCACTACGGCCACACCCAGGGCGACTTTGCCCTGGGGGAAGCTGGCACGCACGATACCGATGCACAGCGGCAGCACGGCCCCGCTCACACCCTGGAGGGCACGCCCCGCAATTAGCACACCGAATGTGGGGGCCATCGCGCTGATCGCCGAGCCGACGAGTGAGATTGCCAGCACCAGCAGCAGAATGTTGCGCCGCCCAAACTGGTCTCCCAAGCGCCCCACGAAGCTCGTCGCGAGTGCCGCACAGAGCGAGTAAGAGGTCACGATCCACGACAGCGCGGCTAGGTCTTTGGTAAAGAACTCCCCCGGGGTGTAGAGCAGCTGCAGCGCCATCGTCGTTTCAAACGCTGCAACAACCTCGGCGATGACAAGCACGAACAGCGTGGCGGGCACGCCGTACTTCAGCGCATTCTTTGTCGTTGAGAGGCTCATGAGCATGCCCCTGCGACAACGACCGCGCCAAGTTCTTCACGCAGCTGCTCTGCCGAACCCCACAAAATATCGAGTTCACGCGCCCACAGGAAAAACCGGTGAATGTGGTTGTCGAGGTCTGCGCCCATGCCGCCGTGTAGGTGCTGCGTCGCGTGCACCACCCGAAACCCGGCGTCCTTGGCCCACCATGCTGCGCTCAGAACCGCTTCGCTCACCTCGCGTGCGTCCTGCCCGTGGTCAAGCTGCCACGCTGCGTCGTACACGCTCAGTGCGATCGCTTCGGTGTCAATCGACGCATCGGCCGCGCGCAGCGCGACGCCCTGGTTTGTAGAGAGCGGCCTGCCAAACTGTTCACGCTCTGACGTGTAGGCGGCGGTGCGGCGTACGGCTTCGTGGCACACACCCACCTGCAGTGCGCCGAGTGCTACGAGCAGGCGCTCACGCACCCAGTTCGCGCTGTCAGTGTCGCGGCCCACGAGTTCGCCCTCATCGACCGACACTCCCGTGAGCTGCACCGTGGCGTGCTGCTGATTACTCATACCGTCCCACGCCTCGGCGCTGACCCCTGCGCGGTCGGCGGGAATCACGGCGACGTGCCGCCGTTCTTCGGCCGTAAACACGACTAGGTAGTGGGTTGCGGCAGGCGCGAGATATGCGAGCTGCACCGTGCCGGTGAGCACGAAGCTCTCGCCGACGCTACTGGCGGTGACACCATCGAGGTACTCGGGCATGAGGGCGCTTACACGTGCCGCGCCTGAGGTAATGGCGGTGAGCACGTCTGCCGGGCCGCCGAGCGTGGCGATCGCGAGGGCGGTGACAGCCGTCGTGGCGAGGGGGATGCGGCCGAGGTGTGCCCCCTGTTCGCGCAGCATCAGGCTGAGCCCACCCATACCGAGTTCCGCGCCGCCCGCTGATTCTGGCAGCAGTGCCTCGATCAGGCCGCTCTGCACGATTTCTTTCCAGAGCCGCTCATCGTAGGTGTCCACGGCTTCTTCGCCGGCTACCACCCTGTCGTCAGAGCTGAGTTCTTGAAAGACCCCCTGGGCCGCTTCAACGATTCCTTCTTGATCTTCGGATAGACGAAACTGCATGCACGGCGCCGTTGCCGTACCAGTTGTCATGTTCATCGTGCACTCCTTGCCATGCCTAGACGTGTCCAGGCGACGATTTCTCGTTGAATCTCGGCGACTCCGCCGCCGAATGTGTTGATTTGCGCTGATAGGTTCATCAGCGCGAGCCGGCCAGTATCGTGTGCCCAGGGCGCCCCCGTCACTCGCATGCCGCGCGCTCCGACGATCTGCAGCAGTTGCCGGTAGACGTCGACCACCGTTTCAGTCGCAAACACCTTCGCTGCTGAGGCGTCGCCCGGGTGCACTTCGGCGTTTGCCGTCGACTCGACGAGCCGCCAGTTCATCAGTCGCATTGCTCGCAATCGCGCGGTGGCTTCGGCGAGCAGCGTGCGCACCCATCCCTGGTCGACGAGCCGCTCCCCTGTCGTAAGTTCTTGGCCGCAAGCCCACGAGCGCACTTCATCTAGCAGCCCCTCGCAGATACCCGAGTACGCGGCGAGCCCCACACGCTCATGGTTGAGCTGGGTGGTGATCATGCGCCACCCATTGTTTTCTTCGCCCACAAGGTTGGTTACGGGCACGCGCACGTCGTCGTAGTAGGTGGCCGTCGTGGTCACGCCGCCCAGGGCCTTGATCGGTGTAGCCGAGAAGCCCGGGTCGCTCGTGGGCACGAGGATGAGCGATATGCCGCGGTGCTTTGGCGCGTCCGGATCAGTGCGTGCCGCGAGCCAAATCCAGTCGGCCCCGTCTCCGCCCGAGGTGAAGACCTTTGAACCGTTAATGACGTAGTCGTCGCCGTCACGCACCGCACGTGTGCTGAGCGATGCGAGGTCTGTGCCAGAGGAGGGCTCGGTATACCCGATAGAGACGACGAGCTCGCCCGCTAGAATCTTCGGCAGAAAATAGGCTTTCTGCTCGGGTGTGCCGTGGTCCATGAGGGTGGGGCCCACAGTGGTGAGCGTGATCATGGGAATCGGCGCTTCTGCCCGGTACGCCTCATCGAAGAAGATGAACTGCGCCGCGGGGCCACGGTCTTGCCCCCCGTACTCGGCGGGCCACCCTATACCCAACCAACCATCGGAGCCGATCTGCCTGCGCACGCGATCGTGTGCGGGGCCGCCTCGTTCACCCTCGGCCCGCAGCTGGGCCCGAATTTCTGGAGTGAGGAGATTCGCGAAGTAGCGCCGTAGCTCTTCGCGTAGCTCTCTCATCTCCTCAGATACCTGAAGATACATGAGTTCCTTGCCTAGTGTCGTCGTTGACAGCAGCTCCTGGAGGGAGCGTGATCAGACTATCTACCTGCCGACCGGTAGGCAAGTGTTTCGGAAAAGTTTACGCACTGGCGCATTGCCCACTTCAGGAGCACACTGGAATCATGGACGTCAAGATCAAGCGCGTGTACGACACTCCCAGCGAGAGCGATGGTTATCGAGTGCTCATCGACAGGCTCTGGCCGCGCGGACTCAGCAAAGAGCATGCCCGCGTCGACCTGTGGGACAAAGAGGTTGCGCCTACCCCAACGCTTCGGCGCGAGTGGCACGGCGACCCCAATGCGCACGCCCCCGCACGCTTCGCCGCGTTTGCGAGCGATTACCGCAGGGAGCTCGCGAGCGGTCCAGCCTCAGATGCGCTCGACGAGCTCGTCACACTCGCACAGGAGCACGAATCGTTGACGCTCGTGTACGGCGCAAAAGACGAGCACGTAAACCACGCGGTCGTACTACTCGAAGCACTCACCGAGCGCGCGAAGTCTCACTAGGAGCACACAACACGCTCATGCCCTGAGCGCGGCACGGAGCCGCGTGAGCGCCCGATCAAACCCCTCCTCGTCGGGCCCGCCCATGCCAATCACGAGCCCCGCAGACCCCGCGGCACTGCCCGTCTCCCAATAGCTGCTCAGACCCACCGCCCCCAACCCTTCGGCACGGGTGTGAGCGAGCACGCGGCACTCTCGCTCGACGCTCGCGGGTAGTAGCTCAATCACGGCGTGCAGCCCTCCGCTCATAGGTCGCACGCGCCACCCGGCGTGCCCCGCGAGTCGCTCCGAGAGCAGGTCACGCCGGCGCGCATACCGCCTGCGCATCCGCGCAATGTGTCGCCGCAGTTCGCCTTCTGCCAAATACCCCGCGAGCGCCGCCTGCACCACCGCTGAGACCGGTCCGCCCAGGTCGTGCCGCACCGGTTCGATGAGTCGCCTCAGCCCTGCTGGCGCCAGCAAGAACCCCGCCGCCAAGGCGGGCGACAGTGTCTTCGAGAAAGTGCCCAGCAGCACGACCGAACCGCTATCGGGGTCGTCGAGCGCCGCGAGTGTGGGCAGCGGGCTGCCCACGTGCCGCAGCTCAGAGTCGTAATCGTCTTCAACGATCACCACCCCCGTGCGGTTCGCCCATTCGAGCAGCTCTCGCCGCCTAGCAAGCGGCAGCGAGCCGCCCAGCGGATACTGGTGACTCGGCGTCACAACCACCGCGTCGAGCACCCCCGAGGGCAGCGCCCCCGTCACGAGCCCGTCGGCGTCCACCGGCAGCGCAACGATGCGCGCACCGTGCCGGGCCGCTACCTGCCGCAGGGACGGATAGCCCGGGTCTTCAACTCCCACCACAAGCGCCCGCCCGCGAGTCGTGCCGAGCGCGGTGAGCAGCAACGAGAGCCCGTCGCGCGCCCCCGCCGTCACAATCACGTCGGCGGCGCCCCGCCGGGTGCCACGCATCTGTCGCAGGTGATCGGCGATCTCCTCGCGCAGCCGCGGGTCGCCCAGCTCGGGCGCGGCCAGCTGCGCGAGCGTCGCCGCGTGCCGCCACGCCGATCGCCACGCGGGCCGATCTACGGCGTCGGCGAGCGGTGTGCCCGGCGCGAGCGGCCCCGCGACCTGGGCCGCTTCGGGTCTCGCTTGATCCGGATCAGGGCCCTGCGACGCCGTGCGCGCACGGTCGAGCCGCGGGTGCACGACCGTGCCCCGCCCGTGGCCCGCGAGCAGGTATCCCTCGGCGACCAACTGCTCGTATGCGGCCACGATCACGCCGCGCGCCACCCCCACGCGGGCGGCAAGGTCACGCGTCGAGGGCAACGGTTCGCCGGGGCGCAGCGTGTCGCGATCGATCGCGTCGCGCAGGGCCGCCGCGACCTGCGCGGGCAACGTCACGCTGCCGCCACGCTCCAGTACGATCGGAAACTCGCCCGCCATACCCATTGCATCTCCCCCAAGAATAAAAACCACTGGTCCATTCACATTACAACTTTTTGGATCTTGAGGTAAACCATGAGGTGCGAAAAGCTCGATGCATGAGCAACAACACACGAACCAATATTCCCTCCACTGGCACGACCGAGTCGGCCGCAGCGGGCCTCGCCCTCGCACACGCCCTGGGCGGCGGCGTCATCATGGACGTCGTCACCCCCGAGCAGGCCCGCATCGCGGCCGATGCGGGCGCCATCGCCGTCATGGCGCTCGAGCGGGTGCCCGCCGACATTCGCGCACAGGGCGGCGTAGCCCGTATGAGCGACCCCGACCTCATCGAGGGCATTCGCGCGGCCGTGCAGATTCCGGTGATGGCGAAGGCTCGCATTGGCCACTTCGTCGAAGCGCAGGTGCTCGAAGCCCTCGGCGTCGACTTCATCGACGAGTCCGAGGTACTCTCACCCGCTGACTACACCCACCACATCAACAAGCGTCAGTTCAAGACGCCGTTCGTGTGCGGTGCCACCAACCTGGGCGAAGCGCTACGGCGCATCGCCGAGGGTGCCGCCATGATTCGTTCGAAGGGTGAAGCCGGCACGGGCGACGTGTCAGAGGCGACGAAGCACCTGCGCACGATTCGCGGTGAGATCGCACAGCTGGTCGCACAAGACGCCGACGAGTTGCCGCTCGCGGCAAAAGAACTGCAGGCACCGCTCGACCTCGTCGAGCGTGTGGCCCGCGAGGGGCGACTCCCCGTACCGATGTTTACCGCGGGCGGTGTGGCGACCCCGGCAGACGCAGCGATGATGATGCAGCTGGGCGCCGATGGCGTGTTTGTGGGCTCGGGTATTTTCAAGTCGGGCAGCCCCGCCAAACGCGCCGCCGCGGTCGTGCGCGCCACCGCCGATTTCACGAACCCCGGCACCATCGCAGACGCGTCGCGCGGCCTCGGCGAGGCGATGGTGGGCATTAACGTGGCCGACCTGCCAGCCCCGCACCGCCTCGCAGAGCGCGGCTGGTAGCCGGAGCCCACATCGGTAACTAAAATATGCGCGACAAGTTCCGTCTTAGACACCCTCTAAGGCGGAACTTGTCGCGCATATTCTTGACGAGCAGCGCCGCGCTCGACTACTTCACGATGAAGTGCATCTCGGGGTCGGTGAAGCGTCGCAGCATGACCTTCGCCGCCTCGGGGTTATCGTCCATCAACACGAACCGGCGATGCAGTTCCTCGGCCGCCGCCCCCGTAGTACCGCTGCCCGCAAACGGGTCAAGCACCCAATCCCCCGGGCGGCTGGACGCCTGAATGATGCGGCGCATAATGCCCACCGGCTTCTGCGTCGGGTACCCCGTGCGCTCCTTGCCCGTGGGCGAGACGATCGTGTGCCACCACACGTCAGTCGGCAGCTTACCGAGCGCCGCCTTCTCGGGCGTCACAAGCCCCGGCGCCATGTAGGGCTCGCGGTCGACCGCTTCGGCGTTAAAGAAATAGCGATCCGGATCTTTGGCATAGACCAGAATGTTGTCGTGCTTCGTGGGCCAGCGCTTCTTGGTGCGGCCACCGTAGTCGTATGCCCAAATGATTTCGTTGATGAAGCACTCGGGGCCAAACATGGCGTCGAGAATCACCTTGGCGTAGTGCACCTCGCGATAGTCGAGGTGCAGGTAGAGCGTGCCGTCTTGCGCGAGCAAGCGCCAGGCCTCCTCGATGCGCGGCTCGAGAAAGTTCCAGTAGTCGCGAAACCGGTCGTCAAACGAGATGGTGCGCTCACGCGTCACCGCGTACCCCTGGCCGCGAAAGCCGAGCCGGCCGCCGTCTTCGACGTCGGCGCGCACGCCGCGCACCCGCTCGGTGTGCCGCTCACGCCCGGTGTTAAACGGCGGATCCAGGTAGATCAGCTGAAACGATTCCGAGGGCATCGACCTCAAAATTGGCAGGTTGTCGCCCGCGTATACCTGGTTTGGCCCCAAAGAATCCCAGCGATCAGTCACCCGTCAATCGTAGTGGGCTCGGGCTGGGCGCAAGGCCCACGGCCCACGGCGTGCGGCGTGCGGCGTGCGGCGTGCGGCATGCCGACTGCAGAGCGCGAGCGGCGCTACAGCGCGAGCGGCGATTCGCCGGGCTGCAGGCGCGTATCAAGGATGCGCGCGAGCTCGGCGTCGTCAAGCTGTTCAATCGTGGCCGGCCACCACGCGGGGTTTCGGTCTTTGTCGATCACCTGCGCGCGCACTCCCTCGGCAAAGTCGGGGCGGGGCGCGACTCTGCCGAGCACCCGCAGGTCGTCGACCAGCACTTCTGAGAGCGAGAAGTCGAACGCCCGGGTGCGCGCGATCTGCGCGAGCGTCACCGCCACCGACGTGGGGCACATCTCCCGAATCTGACGGGCTGCCTCGCCCGCCGCCTTCGCGCGATGGGCATCGGCCGGCGTTGATCCGGTCAGTTCGACCGCGTCGCCCTGCGCCGCGACTGGCTCTGCCGCGGCCGCCTCGTCGAGCGCCGCGAGCAGGCGCAGCGCGGCCTCGCGGGGCTCGGCAAATATCGCGCGCCAGTCGTCACCGAGCGCCTCCCCCGCAAGCGGTCCCCACCAGGCCCCGGTCGCGAGAAGCGGCGCCTCGGCCACCGGGCCACGCGCCCCGGTGCCGGCAATCCCAGCGTCAGCAAACCTTGCGCACGCTGCCGCCGGATCCTCGCCTGCGGCGAGCGCCTCGCGCAGTGCATCGAGCGAAGCAGCCGGCACGAGGAGGTCGGCGAAGCCGAGCGCGATGGCGTCGAGCGGCCCCATTTCGGCGGCGGTAACAGCGAGGTATTCGCCGAGCAGCTGGGGCGCGTGGGCGAGGAGGCGATGCCCGCCGACGTCGGGAGCGATGCCGATGCGCGCTTCGGGCATGGCGAGCCGTGACCGCTCGGTGACGATGCGATGGTGGGCGTGGCCGGTGAGCCCGATGCCGCCGCCCATCGTAATACCGTCCATGAACCCGACGACGGGCACTCGGGAGGTGGCAATGGCGTAGTCGACGCGGTACTCGAGGGCAAGAATCTCGTGGCCGTCTGGGCCAGAGAGTTGTTTGATGTCGCCGCCGCCGCAGAAGCCGCGGTCGCCAGCGCCGTCAAGCACGATGGCCTGTGAGCCGTCTTGCTGGGCCGCATCGATGCCGTCACGGATCAGTTCAAACATGTCGCGGGTGAGGGCGTTGAGCGCGCGCGGCCTGTTGAGTGTGATGCGCGTGATGGCGCCCTCGCGGCGCACGAGCACAAGTGGCGCGGCGGGCTGTGTGGGAGTGACGTGTGAGGTGGGCTGCGTCGTGGGCTGCGTCGTGGGCTGCGTCGTTGCGTTGCTCATGTCAGCACCGTAGCAGGCACCAGTGACAGCGCCTCGAGTGACGAAGCCCCGGTTCACAGCGCCTCGAGTGACGAAGCCCGACGCTACGGCGTGGGCGCGTGCGCGTCGTAGTTCATGAAGCCGTGTGCGGTACGTGCGAGCACGAGCATCACCCCCAGCACGACCAGGCCGCCGAGCATCGCGGGCGCCCACAGTGCCACCGCGGTGGCCACCGTGCCAGCGAAGAGGTCGCCCACGCGTGGCCCGCCCGCAACAACGACGTAGTAGAGGCCCTGCATACGACCGCGCACTTCGTCAGGTACCGCGGTCTGCAAAATGGTGGAGCGAAACACCGAGCTGACGTTGTCGGCGGCTCCCGCGCCCGCGAGGGCAAGCGCGGCCAGCGCAATCGCGGGCAGCAGCGGGTCGGTGGCGCTGTGACCCGGCGAGACGCGCGAGGTGATCAGCAGCACGAGCCCAAACAGGGCGTTGCACACACCAAACACGGCGATCGCGTACGTGATGGCACGGCCCTGCCGGCGCACCCTGCCGAGCGGGCCAGAGAGCAGGCTGCTCGTGAGCGCGCCGACGGCAAAAGCCGCGGTGAGCGCGCCGACGGTGACCGACCCGCCGCCGAGCACGAGCGCCCCCGCGGCGGGGAACACCACTTTCGGGTTGCCCAGGGTAGTGGCCACGAAATCCCACACGAACGTGGCCCGCACGTTGGGGGCGGTCTGCAAGAATTTGAGGCTCGCAAGCACCGATCCGGGGCCTGCCCTGTGACGCTTTTCTCCCGCGGCCAGCCCAGCCGGGCGCATGGGCGGCAAGCTCGCGATGCCCAGAAACGCGCCGGTGTAGAGCACCGCGTCTGCAAGGTAGGTCCACGGATATCCCACCGCCGCGACGAGCACGCCCGCGGCGGCGGGGCCGACGGTGACGGCGAGCCCCATCGAGATGCCGGTGAGCGCCGCGGCGGCGGGCAGCAGCTGCGTGGGCAGCAGCTGTGGCACGATCGCGCCGCGGGTGGCGCCCATAATCGTGGCAGAGGCCGCGTTGACGGCGGCGAGCGCGTAGTACGGCCAGGTGGCGGTGACGCCGGTAAACGCGATCGTGGTCATTGTCGCGATGCTCAGCCAGGCCGTGCAGGCAGTGAAAAGCGCGACCCTGCGGCGGTCGAACGCGTCGGCCAGCGCCCCTCCAATAAAGCCTGCAAGAATCATGGGGCCAATCGCCCACAGGGCGACGAGTGAGACAGCGAGCGTTGACCCTGTGAGATGGTAGACGTGCAGCCCGACCGTCACGATCGTGAGCTGCGACCCGATCTGTGCGACCGAGGTGCCCGCCCACAACCGCGCAAACTCGGGGCTGCGCTTCAGCGGGGTGGTGTCGGCAAGCAGCCCTTTCAGGGCGCGCAGGCGGTGTGGCCGCGCGGGCGTTTCTTCGGGTGCTTCTTCATCTGTCACCACAGCACGTTATCGCAGGGTTCGGACAGGGCTCGGCCAGGGCTCGGCCAGGTCGCCCGTCGCCTCGGCATGATCTAGGCTCTTTAAGCGTGTTTGATGATCGCTACGCCCACGATCCCGTCGCCCGTATGCAGCCCCGCCGCGGGCCCGTGCAGCGGCGCAGTGTGACGCTCGCTCGCGGGCTCGTGGTGGAGCACACCGAGAGCGAGTGGTGCGGGGCCGTGACGGGCGTGCGCGAGGGTCTCGTGCAGCTCGAGGATTACCGGGGCAAGGTGCGCGCGTTCGCTCTCACCGACGGGTTTTTGATCGACGGGGAGCCCGTCACCCTCGTGATGCCGAAGCGGGCGCCGCAGGGTCGCGCTCGCACGGCGTCTGGCTCGTTCGCGGTGAAGCAAGACCGCGCCCGTGTCGCGATGCCCAGCCGCATTTTCGTGGAGGGTAAACACGACGCCCAGCTTGTCGAGCAGGTGTGGGGCGCCGACCTGCGTGTCGAGGGCGTCGTCGTCGAGCTGTTGCAGGGCGCCGACAACCTCGAAGAGGTGCTCGCCGACTTTGGCCCGGGCCCGGGGCGCAAGGCGGGCGTGCTGCTTGACCACCTCGTGCGGGGCAGCAAAGAGACGCGCATCGCCGACGCGATCGCGCGCGGGCCGCACGGTGGCTTCGTGTCGATCGTGGGGCACCCCTACGTCGATATCTGGCAGGCGGTGAAGCCCGCGCGGGTGGGCCTCGAAGCGTGGCCCACGATTCCGCGCGAAGTCGAGTGGAAGACGGGCATCTGCCGGGCGCTCGGCTGGTCTGGAGAGGAGCCAGCCGACATCGCCGAGGCGTGGGCGCGCATTCGCGGCCGCGTACGCAACTTTCGTGACCTCGAGCCGGTGCTCGTGGGCCGTGTCGAGCAGCTCATCGATTTCGTGACCGCACCCTGAGACGCGCGATTCAGGCGTAGCATGAAGGGTATCGGCTTCAAGCAAACGAACGTAGCGAGGTAGCTCATGTCAAGGCCCGTCTTTTTCGTGATGCCAGAGTGGCAAGGGTCGGCCTCATCGCGTGCGATGCGGCTGGCCGAGGGCGCGCAGCTGCTGCGCGAAGACCTGCCCAGTAAGTCGCGCGTTGATGTGCCGGTGCCGCTCGAGGCTGGCGACGCCCTCGGAACGCCCGTAGCCAGGCTGTCGAGCCTCATGCACGCCCGCGATGCGGCGCGTGAGCTGCTCGCCCAGGCCACCGGCACCCCCATTATTTTGGGCGGTGACTGCGCGACCTCACTACCAGGGCTCGAAGCTGCTGTGAGGCGGCACGGCAGCGAGAACCTTGCCGTGCTGTGGTTTGACGCGCACCCAGATCTGCAGCATCCGAGCACCTCACCGTCGGGCGCAGCGTCGGGCATGACGCTGCGGCACGCGCTTGGCGACGGCGCAGAAGACCTGCGTTCGAGCCACCCGATCAGCACCGATCGACTCGTGCTGCTGGGCACCCGCGACCACGACCCCGAAGAGGCCGACGAGCTCGCCAGGCTGGGCATCTCACCCGTGGGCGTGCAGGCGCTCGAAGCGCTGCGCGACGGTGCACGCGCCGGCGCGCTCGCGGCGGCGCTCTCCGCTGCTCTCACCGGCGCGAGCCACGTGTACGTGCACATTGACCTCGACGTGCTCGACCCGTCTGAGTTTGGGTCGGTGCACGCCCCCGTGCCGTTTGGCTTGCAGGTTGCCGCTCTGACACACGTGCTGCGCGACGTGCTCGGCACGCTGCCCCTCGCGGGCGCCTCGATCTGCGAGTTCGCCCCCACGAACGCCGAGACCGCGGGAGACGACCTGCCCACTGTGCTGCGCATTCTCGCGGCCCTCACCTCGGGTCACACACTGTGAACGCGCGCCCGCTGCCGCTTGCCCGACTCGGCTTCGCCTACGCCACCTGCGTCGGGTTTGTGTGGGGCGCGCTGCTCAGCACCGGCAAGATCGAGCGCATCGACGGACTGTGGGTGTTTCGCGGTATGCCCAAGTGGGCGTTTCGCCGCGGCGGCACGTGCGTGGGCGCCTGCTATCTCACGCGTCACAACGTGTCTGCGGCGGTGCTGCGGCACGAGCGCGTGCATGTTACTCAGTGGCGCCACTACGGCCTCGCGCTCCCCCTGCTCTACGCGCTCGCGGGCCGCAACCCGCTGCGCAACCGCTTCGAGATCGAAGCGGGCCTCGAAGACGGCGGCTACGTGCGCCGCTAAACGGCCACTAAACTGCCACAATGGCCACCAGCGACACCCCCGACGCAACTCACGACCCGGCGCTCGAAGATGAGTTTCGGTTTCTCGCGGCCGACGCGGCGCGCGTCGCCCAGCTTGGCGGTGATCTCGGCGGTTCGGCGCCCCGGGCGCTGCGCGTCTGTGCGCCATCGCTCGACGGCCGCAGCATCGCGGCGATCAAGTTCACATCACACCTCGCGCCGGATCGCGTGCCTCGCCTCGTCGCACTGCACGGCGCGGGGCTGAACGCGCACAGCTTCGACCCCATGCTCATCGCGCTCGGCGAGCCCGCCCTCGCGGTCGACCTGCCCGGCCACGGTCGCAGCTCGTGGCGCGAAGACGCCGACTACGGCCCGGCGACGCTCGCGACCGACCTTGCCCCGGCGCTCACCCAGCTCGCACCGGGGCCCCACGTGCTTCTCGGGCACTCGCTCGGCGCGCTTGCGGCCGTGATGCTCGCCGCGGCAGCTCCGGATCGCGTCACCCAGCTGATCCTGGTCGATATGACGCCCGGAGTGCGCCCGGGCCGCGATGCGGGCAGTGTCACCGAGTTCATTCAGGGGCAGCGGTCGTTTGAGAGCGTGGATGAGATGGTAGAGCGCGCAATCGCGTTTGGTATCGGGTCGGACCGTGCCGCCCTCACCCGCGGAGTATCGCTGAATACGCGCCACAGGCCCGACGGTAGGCTCGAGTGGACGCACCACTTTGCGCACCTCACGGGTCTCACGAAGTCGCCCGATGACAACGCGTTCGCGCCCCTGTGGGACGTGCTCAAGGAGCTGCCTGTGCCCGTGTCGCTCGTGCGGGCCGAATCTGGGCTTGTCACCGGCGAGCTCGAATCCGAGTGGCGCACGCGCCTACCCGACAGCCGCGTCGTGAGCCTTGCCGGCCCGCACAACCTGCACGAGGCATGCCCCGTCGAACTCGCCCGGGCAGTGCGCGAACTGCTCGCGTAGTCGCGCGGCCGCCGCCGGCCGCCAGCCTCCCACACCAAGACACATCTGTCTGCCAGAATGGGAGCTATGCACAGCGACGTTCTTACAATCGAGGGCACCTACAACTTTCGTGATCTGGGCGGGCTACGAGCGGGTGACAAGCACACCGATGTGGGGTTGCTCTTTCGTTCGGACTCGCTCACTCGCCTCACCGACACCGGTAGGGCGCAACTCACCGAACTGGGCGTGACGCGCGTCATCGACCTGCGTGACGATCTTGAACGACAGTCGCAGCCCGACGCGCTACCCCAGGGTGTCGAGTTTGTTGCGCATCCGATTTTTCCGAGCGCGGCAGCGCATGTGACGCGCAAGCTCGACATCTACTCGCTCACCGAGCTGATCTACGAGGAGCACGCCGACACCCTCGCGTCGGGCATCACGATGCTCACCGAGGGCGGCCCCACGGTGTTTCACTGCACCGCGGGCAAAGACCGCACCGGCGCGATCGCAGCCCTCACTCTGCTCGCGCTCGGTGTTGACCGTGACGACGTGCTCACGAACTATGAGGAGTCACAGGCGCGCTTGAGCGGCGAGTGGCTCGATAGCCACCTCGAGGCGCTGCGCGGCTACGGAGTTGACGTGACGCCCACGATCGCGGGGCTCGTGGGCGCTTCGCCCGCCGCCGCCCTTGACCGCGCCCTCACACAGGTGGTCGAGGCACGGGGAGGCGTGCTCGATTACTTGCGCACGGCCGGTGTGACCGATCGCACCCTGGCAGCACTCGAGCAGCGCTTTACGAAGTAGCGAGGCCCTTCAGATTCGCGAGAATCGCGTCGCGTAGTTCACTCGGCGGGCAGTTGCTGTCCCGTTCTTCGATGCAGGCGCGCTTCACAACGTCAGTCAGTTGGCGACACACGTGCTCCTCGCCCCGGCAGTCATCGCAGCCCGCGAGGTGCTCGCGAATCGGCGCTGACTCTTCAGCGCACAGCTCACCGCGCAGCAGCTCATAGAGCTTTCCCTGGGCGCCGTCGCAGTCACTCATCGCGTATTTCCTTTCTTCGCGTCTCTATCAATACCAACGCCCTGTTCTGCAGCGTATTCCCCCAGCGCTTTGCGCAGCCGCGCGCGGCCCCGGTGTAGGCGGCTCATCACCGTACCGATGGGCACCCCTGCAATGTCGGCGATCTCTTGGTAGCTAAAACCCTCAACGTCTGCAAGATAGACGGCAATGCGAAAGTCTTCGGGCAGCGCGTTGAGCGCCGTCGTGACAACCGAGTCGGGGGCCCGATCGATCGCCTCAGCTTCGGCCGAACGAGCTGACATGGCCGTCGTTGATTCGGCCCCGCCAAGCTGCCAGTCCTCGAGTTCTTCGACCACCCCAAGGTACGGTTCGCGCTGCTTCTTACGGTACGTGTTGATGTAGCTGTTCGTGAGAATTCGGTACAGCCACGCTTTCAGGTTCGTTCCTTCAGTGAACGATTCGAACGCCGCAAACGCTTTCAGGTAGGTCTCTTGCACCAGGTCTTGCGCGTCTTGCGGGTTTCGCGTCATCTTCATCGCGGCACCGTACAGCTGATCGAGCAGGGGCAGTGCCTCTTGCGTGAAGCGACGCTCCAGCTCGTTGGGCGTGGTCGATTGGGTCACACGGCGATCCTATCCCGAGCGCCGCCGGGCATGCTCAGCCCGGCCGGGCTAGACTGGGGCGTGATGTTGATCGCAAAGATGAATCAGGGTAAAGACGGCGACGAGGTCGGGTCAGGTGAGAGCCTTGCGGGCGAAGTAGCCCACTGGGTCGCGCCGCGCGCGAGCGCGCCCATTTCGGGCAGGCTGCAGTTGCCAGCATCAAAGTCCCTCACCGGCCGCGAACTTATTCTCTCGGCGCTCGCTGACGCACCCGGCACACTTCACGCACCGCTGCACTCACGCGACACCGACCTCATGGTCGAAGCGATGCGCGCGCTGGGCGCACGCATCGATGAGGTGCCGGGCACAGGCGCTTTCGGCGCTGACCTGCGCATCACACCGGCGACCGAACTCACCGGCTCCACCACGATCGAGTGTGGGCTTGCCGGCACCGTTATGCGGTTTGTGCCCCCTGTGGCAGCCCTCGCGCTCGGGCCCGTCGCGTTCGACGGCGACCCCTACGCACGCAAACGGCCCATGCGGCCCCTGCTCGACGCGCTGCGCGCGCTCGGCACAGATATTTCCGACGAGGGCCGCGGCGCACTCCCCTTTACCGTGCACGGTGCGGGCGGGCTTGAGGGTGGCCGCGTCGAGGTCGACGCTTCGCTCTCGAGCCAGTTCGTCTCAGCGCTGCTGCTCGTGGCTCCCCGGTTCACCAATGGCGTGCACGTGGTGCACACGGGCGAGCGCCTGCCGAGCGTGCCGCACATCGAGATGACGCTCGAGGCGCTGCGCGCCCGCGGCGTGCAGGCTTCTTCTCCGGCCACCGGCGAGTGGCGTGTGGAGCCCGGCCCAATCTCGGCGCATGACCTGCGTCTCGAGCCAGACCTGTCGAACGCGGCCCCGTTTCTGTCTGCGGCAGTGGCGGCAGGCGGCAGCGTCACGATCACCGACTGGCCAGCCGCAACCACTCAGGTGGGCGACCAGCTGCGCACGCTCCTCACGTCGTTTGGGGCGACCGTCGAGCTTTCAGCAGACGGCGCCCTCACCGTGAGTCGCACGGGCGAGCTCACCGGCGCGACCCTACACATCCCTGAAGCCGGCGAACTCTCACCCACATTCGTGGGCCTCGCCGCGCTCGCGGCGCAGCACGGCCACACCAGCCGCATCACCGGTATTGGCCACACGCGCCACCACGAGACCAATCGACTTGAAGCGCTCGTGAACGAGATTCGCGCGCTCGGCGGTGACGCCGAAGAACTCGAGGACGGCATTGAGGTGCGCCCCGCGACCCTGCACGGTGGGGTCTGGCACAGCTATGCCGATCACCGCATTGCCACCACCGGCGCCCTTATCGGTCTCGTCGTAGACGGCATTGAGGTCGAAGATATTGCGTGCACCTCGAAAACGCTGCCCCAGTTCCCTGAGCTATGGCACGCCATGCTCGGCCGCAACACCGGCAACCCGCACCCGTTTCTGCAGGGCTTCACCGCATGAGCTGGTTGCCCGAGGACGGCGTAGACCCCTACGAGGACTATGCCGACCGGGTGCGTGTACGCCCCAACCCGAAGGCCAACAAGCCGCGCACTAAGCGCCGCCCCGAGCACGCCGAGTCGGTCACCGCGATGGTGACCGGCGTCGATCGCGGGCGTTACGCGGTGCTCGTGCGTGCGGGCAGCGACCAGGCAAACCCCAGCGAACGCGAGGTGACGGCGGCACGCGCTCGCGAGCTGCACCGCACCCCCATCGTGATCGGTGACCGCGTTCAGATCGTGGGTGACACGTCGGGCGCCGAGGGATCCCTCGCACGCATCGTGCGCGTCGACGAGCGTGCGACGCTGTTGCGCCGCAGCGCCGACGACTCCGACCGCGTCGAGCGCGTCATGGTCGCAAACGCCGACCAGATGCTCATTGTCGTCGCAGCGGCGAACCCCGAACCCCGCGTGCGCCTCGTCGATCGGTATCTCGTGGCCGCGTATGACGCCGGAATCCAGCCGCTCATCTGCATCACGAAAACCGATCTGGCTGATCCGGATCCCTTTCTCGCTCACTTCGCGGCCCTCGAAGTGCCGGTGTTTCGTTCGGCCCTCGATGAGTGGCCACTCGACGAGATTCGCGAGGTGCTCGCGGGCAAGACGACCGTGTTCGTGGGGCACTCGGGCGTCGGCAAATCGACCCTGATCAACGCGCTCGTGCCCGAGGCCGAACGCGCGATCGGCCACGTCAACGTGGTCACCGGGCGCGGCCGCCACACGTCATCGTCGTCGGTGGCGCTCAGGGCAGGCACCCCGGGTGCTGCGGCGGGCGAACATGGCTGGGTGATTGACACCCCGGGCGTGCGCTCGTTTGGCCTCGGCCATGTCACAGGCGACGCGATCTTGCGCGGCTTCACCGACCTCTCAGAGCTTATCGACGCGTGCCCGCGCGGTTGCAGTCACCAGGAGGACGCCCCCGACTGCGAACTCAACATCGCCATTGCAGGTGGTGACCTCGACGCGACGGGGGCCGCACGAGTAGAGTCGCTGCGCCGGCTGCTCAAGTAACGCCGATAGGCTGGCCGCATGAGTGAACGTGTGATTCTCGAAGCCGGTCAGCCCGCCCCGGAGTTTGCGCTCCCCGACCAAGACGGCGTGACGCGCAGCCTGTCAGACTACCGCGGCGAGACCGTGGTGCTGTTCTTTTACCCGGCCGCCATGACGCCCGGCTGCACGAAAGAGGCGTGCGATTTTCGTGACGCTGAAGCAGCGCTGCAGGCCGCTGGCGTGCGCGTGCTCGGCATCTCGCGAGACAAGATCGAGAAGCAGCGCAAGTTTGCCGACCGCGATGAGCTCGGTTACCCGCTGCTGAGCGACGTCGAGCTCGACGTGCACCGTGCCTACGGCGCGTTCGGAACGAAGAACAGCTACGGCCGCATCATCGAGGGCGTGATCCGCTCGACGTTCGTCATCGACGCCGACGGCAACGTGGCGCACGCCCTCTACAACGTGAAGGCGACAGGCCACGTGGCGCGCGTGCGCAAGCTACTTGGGCTCGACGCCTAACCTGACCATACTTGTCTCTACGTGGTGCCAGGCGAGTAACCCGGGCACCACGTAGGCGGACCGCCAGCCGCTACTCTTCGAAGTGCACGACCGCCGGCCGTGCGATTACCGCCGCGGCAAACCCGACCAGCGCGATCGCCACGATGCCCAGGCCCAGCCACCACGGCCCGATGCCGAGCTGCAGGCACCCCGTGCCGCCCGCAAAGGTGAGCACGTGAATCGCCACCGCGCTGCTGCGTACCCAGCTCGCGCGGCCCCGCACCGCGCCCGCCAAGGTCAGTGCAACCCAGGCAAGCGATACGGCGCTCATGAGCACCAGGCTCACTTTCTGCGCGGTGTCGCCAGCGTCGGTGATCGAATGCACGATCGTGAAGCCCACGACGGCCACGAGCCCCAGGGTTTCGATCGCGAGCAGCGTTTTCAGCACCATCCACGCCAGGATCGAACGCGGGTGTCCATCGGGTGACGAAACCATTTCGGCTCTCTTTCTCATGAATTACAAGTTACCTATTGATTTGCGCGTGGTTCCGTGAAACTATATATTTCGTCGAGTTTCGCGCACACCGACGTGAGCATTCTCAGCCACGTATCAGGTAATTACGGCGCGAGTACTAGGCTACCTAGCCTAACTCTCTCGTGCGCGTGCATAAAAGAGGAGATCATCAAGATGGATTGGCGCGAAGAGGCTGCGTGTCTCACGGTAGACCCCGAGCTGTTTTTCCCCGTGGGAAACACCGGCCCGGCGGTTGAGCAGATCGAGCGAGCAAAGTCGGTCTGTGCACGCTGCACCGTCACCGAGATGTGCCTGCAGTACGCGATGGACACCGGGCAGGACTCGGGCGTCTGGGGCGGCCTCAGCGAAGATGAGCGTCGTGCGCTGAAGCGTCGCGCCGCACGCGCACGCCGCGCCTCCTAAGCGCACGCTGCACACGCACCAGCTGCGTATAACAAGAGCCCCGGATCATTGATCCGGGGCTCTTGTTGTGTTCTCGCTAGTCAGTGCCTGCGTCGAACGCGGCCGCAAGGCCGAGCTCATCGCCATCAGCGCTGATGCCCGAGACCGCGTCTGCAATCTCGGCCGCGCCGCCCGCTTCGAGCTTGCCGACGAGCTCGGCAACCGGGCCGCCCACGAGACCGATCGAAGCGTACTGCTCGAGACGAGCACGCGAATCGGCGATGTCGAGGTTTCGCATGGTCAGCTGACCGATGCGATCCTCGGGACCAAACGCCGCCCCCACGGTGCGCTCCATCGAGAGCTTCTCGGGGTGGTAGCTCAAGTTGGGGCCCTCGGTGTTGAGGATCGTGTAGTCGTCGCCGCGGCGCAGGCGCAGGGTGACCTCGCCCGTCACAGCCGAGCCGACCCAGCGCTGCAGCGCCTCACGCATCATCAGCGACTCGGGGTCCAGCCAGCGGCCCTCGTACATCAGGCGACCGAGCTTGCGGCCGTCGTTGTGGTACGAAGCCAGCGTGTTCTCGTTGTGAATCGCGTTGACGAGGCGCTCATACGTGATGTGCAGCAGTGCCATGCCGGGCGCCTCGTAGATGCCGCGCGACTTCGCCTCGATGATGCGGTTCTCGATCTGGTCAGAGATGCCCAGGCCGTGGCGGCCACCGATCTCGTTGGCCTTGTAGACGAGCGCTACCGGGTCGTCAAACACCTCACCGTTGATGGCGACGGGGCGGCCCGCCTCGAAGCGCACCGACACCTCTTCGGTGAGCACCTCAACGTCTTCGCGCCACGCGGCAACACCCATGATCGGTTCGACGATATCGAGACCGGCATTCAAGAACTCCAGGTCCTTGGCCTCGTGGCTCGCACCCCAGATGTTGGCGTCGGTCGAGTACGCCTTCTCGGTTGAGTCGCGGTAGGGGTAGCCGTGTGCGACGAGCCACTCGCTCATCTCGTGGCGGCCGCCGAGCTCTTCAACGAACTGGCTGTCGAGCCACGGTTTGTAGATGCGCAGGCTCGGGTTAGCGAGCAGACCGTACCGGTAGAACCGCTCGATGTCGTTGCCCTTGTAGGTGGAGCCGTCGCCCCAAATGTCGACGCCGTCTTCCTTCATCGCGCGCACGAGCAGCGTGCCCGTGACCGCGCGACCGATGGGGGTCGTGTTGAAGTACGTCTTGCCGCCCGAGCGCACGTTGAACGCACCGGTCTGCAGGGCGACGAAGCCCTCCTCGACCAGCGCGCGCTTGGCGTCGATGTGGCGAGCAAGCTCGGCGCCATACTCTTTGGCGCGGTCTGCAACGCCATCGAGGTCGGGCTCGTCGTACTGGCCGAGATCGGCCGTGTAGGTGCAGGGGATGGCGCCGTTTTCGCGCATCCAGGCCACCGCACACGAGGTGTCGAGACCACCAGAGAAGGCGATGCCGACGCGCTCGCCCACGGGAAGAGAAGAAAGAACCTTGGACATGCTTCCTATCCTAGGGCGCGATCAGCTTCGCGCCGAACGCGGCCCGGTCACAATCCGAACTCCAGTTTCGCGTTTGGGCATGCTTGCCAGACATCATCGTTTATCAAAGGTGCGCGGGTCAGATCCCGTATTCCTGCCAGCTTCTAGCGCGTCAATGGCCGCCATGTGCGTTTCAGACAGCTCGAAGTCGAACAGGCTGGCATTCTCTGCGAGCCGCTCACGACGCGTGGTCTTGGGAAAAATAATGTTTCTGTGCTGCAGGTGCCAGCGCAAGATCACCTGCGCGGGTGTGCGCTGAAGCGCCTCGGCCGCTCCTTGAATCGCCTGGTGGGCAAGCAATTCTTCGAGGCCGCGCGCCAGCGGGCTCCAGGCTTCAATGGCGATGTCATAGCGGGCGCAAAACTCGCGCAGTTCGCGTCG
Organism: Leucobacter faecis; assembly: GCF_054456695.2. Lineage (NCBI taxonomy): Bacteria > Bacillati > Actinomycetota > Actinomycetes > Micrococcales > Microbacteriaceae > Leucobacter > Leucobacter faecis. Next base: position 38,026 of record NZ_JBTJER020000012.1, on the reverse strand, counting down.
CTGGTGCATGGGATGCAGCTCAATCTGATTCACCGCTGGCACGACCCCTGTTTCATTCAGCAGCTCTTGCAGGTCTGACACCTCGAAGTTGGACACACCGATCGCGGTGGCGCGACCGGAGCCGGCGATCTTGATCAGGTCTTTCCACGCGCCCAGCGCCTCACCGTACATGGGCTGCGGCCAGTGTATGAGGTACAGGTCAACCCGATCGAGCCCGAGTCGTTCAAGACTTTCTTCGAATGCCGCCACCGCTCTGGTCTGGTCACTGTTCCACAGTTTGGTCGTGACAAACAGCTCTTCACGCGGCACACCGCTGGCGGCAATCGCAGCACCCACCCCTGCCTCATTGTGATACAGCATCGCGGTATCGATGTGCCGGTACCCAAGCTCGAGCGCGTCTTCCACCAGCTCTTGCGTTTGGGCGGGGTCAAGCTTGTACGTGCCCACCCCCAGCTGCGGAATCTTGCTTCCATTCAAGAGTGTGATGTTGGGAATCTGTAGCTTGGCCACCCGGTCTCCTTTGAATTCGGTACGGCTTTTAGTCTACGTCGCGTGTGAGCGCGCAATCGCTGGGATACTAGAGACGACATGTCACTGCATCTGCCCCACATCTCGTTCCCCGAAGAGCTTCCCGTTTCGCAAATGCGCGACGAGATTCGCGACGCCATCAAGCATCACCAGGTCGTTATTGTGGCCGGTGAGACCGGCTCGGGCAAGACGACCCAGCTGCCCAAGATCGCACTCGAGCTCGGCCGCGAACGCATCGCGCACACCCAGCCCCGGCGCATCGCGGCGCGCACGATCGCCGAGCGCATCGCCGAAGAACTCGGCAGCGAGCTCGGCGGGCTCGTCGGCTACCAGGTGCGATTTACCGACAAGGTGTCGGCCGACACCCGCGTGCGGCTCATGACCGACGGCATCCTCTTGAATGCGATCCACCGCGACCGCGACCTCACAGGCTACGACACGATCATCATCGATGAGGCGCACGAGCGCTCGCTCAACATCGACTTTCTGCTCGGCTACCTGAAGACGCTGCTGCCCCGGCGCCCCGATCTCAAGGTGATCATCACCTCGGCAACGATCGACCCCGAGTCGTTTGCGCAGCATTTTGCCGACGTCAAAACGGGCGAGCCCGCGCCCATCATCGAGGTTTCGGGGCGCACCTTTCCGGTCGAGGTGCGCTATCGGCCGCTGATCGAACAGATCGAGGTGCCGGATCCGCGCGGCGGGGCCCCTAAGACGCGCACTGAAGAGCGGGACCTTTTCGACGCGATCTGTCAGGGCGTCGATGAGCTTGGCCGCGAGGCTCCCGGCGATGTGCTCGTGTTCCTCTCGGGCGAGGCCGAGATTCGCGACGCCGCCGATGCTCTCTCGGGCCACCTGCGTCGCACCGCGCGCGGCGCGCGCACCGAGGTGCTGCCGCTGTATGGCCGGCTGAGCGCGGCTGAGCAGCACCGCGTCTTCGAGCGCGGCACGCAGGGCGCGCGCCGGCTCGTGCTCGCCACGAACGTGGCCGAGACGTCACTCACCGTGCCCGGTATTCGCTACGTGATCGATGCTGGCACGGCTCGCATCTCGCGCTATAGCGCGAAGAGCAAGGTGCAGCGGCTGCCCATCGAGGCGGTCTCGCAGGCGAGCGCCAACCAGCGTTCGGGCCGATCGGGTCGCACGAGCCCCGGTATCGCTCTGCGACTGTACAGCGAAGAAGATTACCTCTCGCGCCCCGAGTTCACCGAGCCGGAGGTGCGTCGCACCGGGCTCGCGTCGGTGATCTTGCAGATGCTGTCGCTCGGGCTCGGCGACGTCGCAGCGTTCCCGTTTCTCACCCCTCCTGACCAGCGCGGCATCGCCGACGGGCTGGGGCTGCTCGCAGAGCTCGGCGCCGTCGAGGCGGCTCGCGGTAAGCGCCCGGCATCGGGAGCCACCCACCGCATCACGAAAATCGGCCGCGAACTGTCGCGGCTACCCATCGAGCCGCGGTTTGCGCGCATGGTGGTCGAAGCACGCAAACAGGGCGTCGTGCCCCAGGTGCTCGCCATCGTGGCGGGCCTCACCATTCAAGACGTGCGCGAGCGCCCCCAGGCCGAGCGCGGTCGCGCCGATGAGCTGCACGCACGGTTTAACGACCCGCACGGCGACCTGTCGTCGCTGCTCAACCTCTGGAACTACCTGCAAGAGCAGCAGCGGGAGCGGTCGTCGAGCGCGTTTCGGCGTATGTGCAAGGCCGAGTACTTAAACTTCTTGCGTGTGCGTGAGTGGATGGACCTCTACCGTCAGATCTCGCGCATCGCGGGGGTGAAGCGCGACGCTGACCGCCCTGCCGTAAATTCCCCCGATGTGAGCGCTAGCGCTGCGGCCGACGCCCAGTCGGGCGGCTCGAGCGAGGCGATCCACCGTTCCATTCTCGCGGGGCTGCTGTCGCAGCTGGGCGTGCGAGACGATAAGCAAGACCGCAGGCAGCCGGCGGGCCGCAGCGCGGTCGGTGGTGCCACCAAACGTAAGCCCGCGCAGGAGTTCGTGGGCTCGCGCGGCACACGGTTTGTGCTCTACCCCGGCTCGGTGCTCGCAAAGAAACCACCAGAGGTGGTGATGAGCGTCGAGCTCGTCGAGACGTCCAGGCTGTTCGCCCGCGGTAACGCCGTCGTCGACCCGGCCTGGGCCGAGGAGCTCGCGGGCCCGCTCGCGAAACGGCAGTACTCTGAGCCGCACTGGGAAAAGACCCAGGGCGCCGCGGTCGCGTACGAGCGCGTCACGCTCTACGGCGTCGCGATAGTCGAGCGTCGCCGCGTGCAACTCGCCCGCTTCGATCAGCCGCACGCGCGCGAACTGTTCATTCGCCACGCACTCGTTGACGGCGACTGGGATTCGCCGCAGGCCTTCGATCGCGCAAACAGGCAGCTGCGCCGCGAACTCGAGCAGCTCGAGGAGCGCACCCGCCGCCGCGACATCGTGAGCGACGACGAATCGATCTTTGAGTTCTACGATCAGCGCATCCCCCAAGACATCTTTTCGACCCGCAGCTTCGAAGGCTGGTGGAAGAAGAAACGGCTCACCGACCCGCAATTCTTGCACTTGAAGCGCGAGGACCTCCTCGAAGACGAAGCCGAGGCGGTCGACGAGCAGGAGTTTCCACGCGAGTGGCAGCACGGCGACCAGCGACTTCGCCTCAAATATCGCTTCGATCCGACAGCCGAAGACGACGGGGTCACCGTCAACGTGCCGCTGCCGCTCTTGCCACGCCTCGACGAGGCCGACTTCGAGAAGCTTGTCCCTGGCCTTCGCCAAGACCTCGTCACGGCGCTCATCAAGACGCTGCCCAAGCAGATTCGCAAGCACGTCGTACCCGCGGCCGACTGGGCGCGCACGCTGCTCGCCGCAATCGAGCCCCAGCTCGAACGCGGTCAGGGTGCTGAGGCGCCCGCGCTCACGGCGCTCCTCGCGACAGAGATCCGGCGCCGCACGAGCGTGCCGGTGAGCGCAGATGATTTTGATCCGGATCGGTTGCCTGCGCACCTCACCCCCACGTTCAGGGTCGTGGACGGCCGCGGCAAGACGATCGGCACCGGCAAGAACCTGGGCGACCTGAAGGCCGCGCACAAGCAGCAGGCGACGCAGGGCGTCGCCAAGGTGGCGGCTGCAGCGCTGCCCAAGAGCGAGCTTGAACGCAAGAACGTCACGACTTGGACGTTCGGCACGCTGCCCAAGCACGTCGACACGGCGTACGCAAAGGGCCGGGGGCCGGGGGCGGGCGTCGTGCGCGCGTACCCGGCGATCGTGGACCGGCGCACGAGCGTCGATCTGGTGCTCGTTGCCGACCAGGCAGAGCAGGAGCGTGTGTCGCGGCGAGGCATACGCCGGCTGCTCGTGCTCAGCTCGCCCTCGCCCGCGAGCTACATTCGTGAACACCTTTCAAACCAAGAGAAGCTGCTGCTCGGGGCGGGCCCCTACCGCAGCCTCGACGCCGCGATTGCCGACGTTTCGCTCGCGGTCGCAGACGCCGCGATTCGTAAACACGCACCCGACGGGCTCGTCTGGTCGGAAGAAGAGTTTGAGCGCATCGCGAACGAGTATGCGCGGTCGCTCATCGACGCGGTGTACGGGGCGATCGCGCTGACCGCGAAGACGCTCGACGGGGTGCGTCTCGCCCGCAAAGCCATTGATCAGGCGAAGTCGATTCAGGTGCTTGGCCAGGTCGCCGACGCGGCAAAACAGGTCGAGGGGCTTGTGTACGACGGCTTCGTGTCGCACACGGGGCTTGCGCAGCTCACGCGTCTGCCCGTCTACCTCGAGGCGCTGTGTCTACGCATGCGCGGCCTCACCGAGAACCCGGGCCGCGACCGCGCCTGGCAAAACGAGGTCGACCGTATGCTGGTCCTGTTCTCTGACTCGGGCGGCAAGATCCCCTTGCCTAGCGGCACCCCCGCGAAGCTGGTGCACGCGCGCTGGCTCATTGAAGAACTGCGTGTAAGCCTCTTCGCGCAGCAGCTGCGCACCGCCGAGCCTGTCTCAGCGCAGCGTATTCAGAAACTGCTGCGCGAGGGATAGCGGTGGGGTGAGGGACTGGGGCCGCCGATTGGTTGGGCCTGGCAGGAGCGGCGGCTGCGCCTGCGCGACCGGAGAGCGGTGGGGCGAGGGGCTGGGGCCGCCGATTGGCTGGGCCTGGCAAGAGCGGCGGCGAAGCCGACGCGAGGGATAGCGGTGGGGCGAGGGGGCTGGGGCCGCCGGTTGGTTGGGCCTGGCAGGAGCGGCGACGAAGTCGACGCGACCGGAGAGCGGCGGCCCCAGCCCCCTCGCCCCACCGCCCCACCGCTCCACCGTCGCTGGCGTAGCTGTTCGAGTAACCTACTCGGTGTCTGCTTCGTCAGCACCGCCCGAGAGAATGCGCCGCGCGTCGTGCAGCAGCTCAGGCTCGGTCAAGAGGTCGTAGCGAGTCGCCACCATCTGCATCACCGACGAGAAGTCGCGGCGGTTACGGTTCATCGCGTACGACAGCACCCCAAACAGCATGCCAAAGCCTGCACCAATCACGACGGCCGCGAGAAACACGCCCACAATCGCGGTGTTGTCGGGCTGAAAGATGAACAGCAGTAGCCCGAGAAACAGGCCCAGGTACGCGCCTGAGAGCGCCCCCATCAGGGCGACACGGCTGTAGGTGAGGCGGCCGGTGACACGCTCAACGCTGCGCAGGTCGTTACCCAGAATGCTCACCTGCTGCACCGGAAACCCCGAGCGCGCGAGCACGTCGACCGCGTGCTTCGCGTCTTCGTAGCGGTCGTAGGTCGACACGACCTCACCCGTCGGCAGCTCGGGCATCATCATCTGCTGGCGACGGGAAGAAGGTGTCACTGGGTTACTCATGTTTTGATTCTTCCACAGCGGTTACGAAATTGGTCTGTGACACCGCATGTCTCAGACTTGCGGCGTGTAGCTGGCAATCGCCTGCGGGTACCCCGGCAGCGGGAGCTCACGCACGCTCAGGTCGTCAAGCGCCACGAGCGTCACGCCGTCCCACCCCGCATCACGGGTGTTGCCGCCCGCGACGGCAGCAAACTCGCGGCCGCTGGCGTCTTTCCACACCGCTACGGTCTCGTGCGGCACGTCGAGCGCTACGAGCTGCTCGTCGCCCGTGTCAAGGTCGAGAATCGACAGGTTCGACTGCCCCGTCGCACTACCAAATGATCCGGTGCCGACGGTGAGCAGGCGGCGGCCCGCGAGCGCGGTGCCGTGAGCGTGCGAGTTTGCGGCGCTCGCCTGCTCAGTCATCTTGCCCGTCGCGGGGTCGAGCGTCACGACCACCTCGCCCTGGTACGGCAACAGGATCTGGCCTGCAGCGTCAACCGCCCCGTAGTGTGGTTTCTCCCACGAGGCCAAGCCGCCCTCGGTGCCAAACGGTGCTACCTCATACGCTCTCGTTGTGAGGGTCTGGGCGTTGACAACATTCACCGTGAAGCCGTCGTGGTCGACCGTCGCCGCCCACGAGTTGTCGGGAGCGACGAGCACGTCGAAGGGGCGTAGCCCCACCGGCACTGACCCCACAAACTGCCCCGTGCCCGTGTCATACGCCTCGAGATAGAACGCACCGTCGCCCGCGGTCACGGCCGCGTAGACCCGCTTGCCATCGGGGGCGGCCGCGACCCCCAGCCCGCCCGGCCGGTACTCCCCCGTCGACCGCTCGGCCGTCGGGTGCAGGTACGGCACAAGCGCTACGCGCTCGCGCCGCTCAAGGTCGACCACGGCGAGCCCCTCGGCCGTGGTGACGTACGCGGTGTCACCGTGCACGCTCACGCCCCACGGCGCGGCCCCCACGGTGACCGTCTCCACGGCCCCTTCACGTGCCGGATCAACGAGTGCGATCTCGTCGCCGCGCGCGAGGGTGACGACGATCAGCTCTTCGGATGCTTCGGTGTCGGCGTGAGCGTTAGGCGTCGGGTCGGCCTGGGGTTTCGCCACCGGAGCTGACGGCGAGGTGGGGGTCGGCTCGGCCGCGCAGCCTGCGAGCGCGAGACCCGCGAGAAGCGGTAATGCGAGCAAGCTACGGCGCATAAACCTAAGAGTTGGCATGCCGCCATTCTGACGTGCGAGCCTGCGCGACCGCTGTTGATTCGAAAACATCTGCAGCCGTACTATCGCTGGGGGCGCTAACGCACGCGCGGCGCGGTAACTTAGAGGGGTGACTACTTCGAGGGTGTTTGTCGGGCGTCTCGCAGGCCGGGGCGTCTTTGATCCGGCGGGTGACCGGATCGGCAAGGTAAGAGACGTGCTGGTGGTGTTTCGTGCCGCAGGCGCACCCCGCGTCGTCGGTCTCATCGTCGAGATTCCTGGTAAACGCAGGGTGTTCGTGCCCATTAGCCGCGTCACTTCAATCGGCTCGGGCCAGGTGATCGCGACCGGTCTCATTAACGTGCGCAGGTTCGAACAGCGCGGCGGAGAAACCCGCATGATCGCCGAGCTCATCGGGCGCGAGGTGCATCTGGGCCCGGCGCACGCGGGGGGACCTACCCAGCGGGCGCGCATCGAAGACGCCGCGATCGAGCGTGGGCGCACCGGTGAGTGGCTCGTCACCGAACTGTTTGTGAAGCTGCACCGCTCTACCGCCCCATTCGCACGCGCAGAGTCGCGCATCGTGAAGTGGAGTGAGGCGCGCTTGCCAAGCGCAACCCCCGGCACTCGTTCGGCCGAGCTGCTGATTCAAACCCTGGTTGATCTGAAACCCGTCGACCTTGCCGAGGCGTTGCTCGAGCTGCAGCAGCCTCGCATGGTCGAGGTGATCGGCGAACTCGCCGACGACCGCGTCGCCGATGCGCTCGAAGAAATGGGCGAACAAGACCAGCTCGCCCTGCTCGCGCTGCTGCCACAAGACCGCACCGCCGACATTCTCGACCACATGGAGCCCGACGACGCCGCCGACCTGATTGCGGCGCTGCCCGCCGCCAAGGGCGAGGAGCTGCTCGACCTGATGGAGCCAGAGGAGGCCGAAGATGTACGGCGCCTGCTCGAGTACGACGCCGACACCGCGGGCGGCCTGATGAGCCCGTCACCTATCGTGCTGTCGGGGGAATCTAGCGTCGCCGAGGGGCTCGCCATGATTCGCCGCGCAGAGATCGCCCCCGCCATGGCCTCGGCGGTGTATGTGACGCACCCGCCCTACGAAACCCCCACGGGTGAATACCTCGGCATGGCGCATTTTCAGCGCATGCTGCGATTTCCACCCCACGAACGTCTCGCTTCACTCATCGACACCGAGATCGAGGCGGTCTCGGTGCACGCGAGCGCCGCCGAGGTGTCGCGCAGGCTCGCGAGCTATGACCTCGTCGCGATGCCGGTCATCGATGACCAGGGCCGTCTCGTGGGCGTTGTGACCGTTGACGACGTGCTCGATCACCTGCTGCCTGACGACTGGCGGCACGCCGACGACGAACCGCAGGGGGTCACGCCATGAGGCTTTTCAAACGCAGCGGCCCGCTCGACTCGCCGCTCACCTCGCGCGGCCGCAGCACACGTGCCACGGGCGGCACGGGTCACGGCAACAACGAGCGCTTCGGCCGCTGGACCGAGGGCATTGCACGCGGCATGGGCACGCCCTGGTTCTTGCTCGTGCTCACGCTCGTGTGCGTGGCCTGGCTCACCTGGAACACGGTCGGCCCCGAAGAGTTTCGCTTCGACTCCGCCGCGCTCGGGTTCACGGCCCTCACCCTGATCCTCTCGCTGCAGGCCTCGTACGCGGCCCCCATGATCCTGCTCGCACAAAACCGGCAAGATGACCGCGAGCGCGTGCAGATCGAGCAGGATCGCCAGCGTGCCGAACGCAACCTGGCCGACACCGAATTTCTCGCGCGCGAGGTCGTCGCGCTGCGTCTCGCGCTGAAAGACCTGCCGGATCGAGAGTTTGTGCGCGCCGAGCTGCGGGCGCTGCTCGCCGAGCTCGCGGATGAACCAACCACGACCCCCGAAAAAGGAACCGATGTCACACCCCACTAAGGCCGATATTCTCGCGTCGCTCGCGCGCGTGCAGGATCCTGAGATTCTGCGCCCGATCACTGAGCTCGGCATGGTCGGTGAGATCACGGTCGATGACGACGGTCGCGCCCGCGTCGCGATTAGCCTGACCATTGCGGGCTGCCCCGCCGCCCGCCGCATCGAAGACGACGTCACCGCCGCGGTCACGGGCACCCCGGGAGTGACGGCGGCCACCATCGACGTGGGGGTGATGACCCCCGCAGAGCGACGCGCCTTCGTCGAGCTGGTGCGCGGTGACCGGGCCACGCGGCCCCAGCAGTTTGGCCCCGACTCCCTCACCCGCGTGATCGCGGTCACGAGCGGCAAGGGCGGGGTAGGTAAGTCCTCGCTCACCGCGGGACTCGCGGTCGCGCTCGCGGCCCAGGGGCTGCGCGTCGGGCTCGTCGACGCCGATGTGTTTGGGTTCTCGATCCCGGGCATTATGGGGCTCAGCCGCGACGGGCAGGTCGCGCAGCCGAGCCGGGTCGACGACATGATCGTGCCGCCCGTGGCGCACGGCGTCAAAGTGATCTCGATCGGCATGTTCTTGGGGGACGCCGATCCCCGCACCACGGCGGTATCGTGGCGCGGCCCCATGCTGCACCGCACCATTGAGCAGTTCTTGCGCGATGTGTGGTTTGGTGACCTGGATCTTCTGCTGCTCGATCTGCCCCCGGGAACGGGAGACATCGCAATCAGTGTGGGCCAACTGCTGCCTCAGGCTGAGGTGCTCGTCATCACCACTCCGCAGGAGGCCGCGGCAGACGTCGCCGTGCGCAGCGCCCTCGTCGCCCGTCAGACGGGCCAAAAGGTCATCGGCGTGATCGAGAATATGGCGGGGCTGGTGCAGCCCGACGGCAGCGTCATTGACGTATTTGGATCGGGTGGCGGCAGGTTGGTCTGCTCACGACTGCGCGACGATGAACACCCCGAGGTGCCGCTCTTGGGTAGCGTGCCCCTCAGCCCCGCGTTTCGTGAGGCGGGCGATGCGGGCGATCCGGCGGTGCTCACGCTCGCACATGACCCCGCCGCGCAGGCTGTACGAGAGATCGCCGCGCAGCTCGCGGTGTCGGGGCGCGGCCTCGCCGGGCGCAAGCTCGGCCTCAGCGTGCGGTAGCGGCTGTGCGATAGCAGCTCTGCGACCGCGACGACCACGCCTGGTACGTCTAGGTAGCTTCGTCGTCAAAGCGCAGCGTGCCATCGCCCGCCCGCGCCTCGCGCTCGCGGCGGGCCTCAGCCACCCGCTCCTTGCGTGCCGCTGCCCGCGCCTCGCGTTCGTCTTCGACGAGCGCGTCGCGAATGATCCGGCGCGGATCGTACTGCCGCGGGTCGAGCTGACGCCAGTCGACCTCGTCGAACTCGGGGCCCATCTCGTCACGCAGCCGGTCTTTCGCGCCGTCCGCCATGCGCTTCAGCCCCCGCACGAGCTCGCCAAGCTTCTTGGCGTAGAGCGGAATGCGCTCGGGGCCCAGCACAAACGCGGCGATCACCAGAATGATCAATACCTTTTCGAACGAGAGCCCAAACACCATGCCATCGTAGCGCGCCGCGCCCGCGAGCGAGAATCCCACACGCACGCGCCCGTAAACCTCTACGCTAGAACCGAATGTATCGCGCGGCCCGGGTGGGCCGCGCGCACCTGATCCGGAGGACCATTGAGCAAGATCGAGCGCAACTGGCAGTTTGCCGAGCAGTACCCGGCAGAGACCGAGGCCGTGATCGCCGCGCGCCGCATGTCGCTCGAGCTGGGCATCGAGCCCGTGAGCCGCTCGGTCGCAGCCCACCTGGCCGGCTACGCGACCGTGATGCGCGCGGCCGCGATTTGCGAGATCGGCACCGGCGTAGGTGTGAGCGGGCTATCGCTTCTGCGACACGCCCACCAGGCCACCCTCACCTCGATCGAGCTCGAGCCAGAGCACCTGCGCGAGGCGCGTGCAAACTTTGCGAGCGCGGGAGTGACGGCGTCGCGGCTGCGCCTCATTGAAGGCGATGCGCGTCACGTTATGCCGCGGCTCAATCTCGCCTCCTACGACCTGGTGCTCATCGACGCGAACCCGACCCAGATGCTTGAGCACTTTGAATACGCCCTCGGGGTTGTGCGGCCCGGCGGTCTCATCGCGATCCCCAGCGCCTTCGCCCACGGTCGGGTGCCGGATCCCGCCTCCCGTGACGCTGCCACGCAGGCCATGCGCGATCTGCTCGCGATCGTAGCCGACTCCCCCGCGATCGCGCCCGCGCTCTCGCCCGCCGGCGACGGGCTGCTCACCCTCGTACGGCTCGACGGCTAGCTGGCACGCTCACCGCGCGGACCACAAAGGGCCCGAAACTCACACGAGTTTCGGGCCCTTTGTTAGTGCTTCGAGCAGTGCTAGCCGTCAAGCACCGCCGCGAGTACGTCGCGTAGCTCGGCCGCTTCTTCGTTGTTGACCGAGACCACGAGGCGACCGCCGCCCTCGAGCGGTACACGCACGACAATCAGCCGGCTCTCACGCACCGCTTCCATGGGTCCGTCCCCGGTCCTCGGTTTCATTGCAGCCATGACGCCTCCTCGCATTGTTGGTGGTTCATTCACCAGTTTATCTGGCTAACAGCGCATCGACGAACTGGCGGCGCGTCTGTTTCGCTAAACTACGCCCGGCACCGCGGCCCGTCGCGTCGCGGACCGTCGCGTCTGGGCGCTAGCGGCCGAGGTGACGCTCGGGCGAGCCGATGTACAGCTGCTGCGGCCGCCCAATCTTGGTCTGCGGGTCGAGGCTCGCCTCGCGCCACTGCGCGATCCAGCCGGGCAGTCGACCGATCGCAAACAGCACGGTAAACATGCGCGTCGGAAAGCCCATAGCTTTGTAGATTACTCCCGTGTAGAAGTCGACGTTGGGGTAGAGCTTGCGCTCCTTGAAGTAGTCGTCTTCGAGTGCGATCTGCTCAAGTTCCTGCGCGAGCCCGAGCAGCGGGTCACTGACACCGAGCTCTTCGAGGACCTTGCCTGCGCTCTCGCGCACAATGCGCGCACGGGGGTCATAATTCTTATAGACGCGGTGCCCAAAGCCCATGAGCTTCACACCGTCCTCTTTGCGCTTCACCTTCTCAACGAACGTTTCAACGCTCTGGCCCGAATCGCGAATCTGCGCGAGCATATCGAGCACGGCCTCGTTGGCACCGCCGTGCAGCGGACCCGAGAGCGCGTTAATGCCGGCAGAAATTGACGAGAACATGTTCGCCCCCGTGGAGCCCACGAGTCGCACTGTTGAGGTCGACGCGTTCTGCTCGTGGTCGGCGTGCAAAATGAGCAGCTTGTCGAGCGCGTCGACGAGCACCGGGTTCATCTCGTAGTCCTCGGCCATGTTGCCGAAGTTTAAGCGCAAGAAGTTCTCAACGAAGCTGAGGTTGTTGTCGGGGTACAGGAAGGCCTGACCGACCGACTTCTTGTGCGCGTACGCGGCCAGCACAGGCAGCTTCGCGAGCAGTCGAATGGTGTTCACCTCGACAAACTCGGGCACGTTCGTGTCGAGCGAGTCCTCGTAGTAGGTCGACATGGTCTGCAGGCCGCCCGAGAGCACCGCCATCGGGTGTGCCGTGTGTGGCACCGCCTCGAAGTAGTAGCGCATATCCTCGTGCAGCAGCGTGTGGCGACGAATCTCGGTGTTGAACGCCTCGAGCTCTGCCTCGCCCGGCAGCTCGCCGTAGATCAGCAGGTACGCCACCTCAAGAAACGTGGAGTGCCGCGCGAGCTCTTCGATCGGGTAGCCGCGGTAGCGCAGCACCCCCTGCTCACCATCAATGTAGGTGATCTTGGACTTGGTAGATGCGGTGTTCACAAACCCGTAGTCAAGGGCGGTGAGGCCGCTCTGTCTGGTGAGCGTCGAAACATCGATCGTCGATGGCCCGTCCACTGCTTGCACAATCGGCAGCTCGGCCGAGCCGCCAGGAAACGTCAGCTTCGCTGCAGCCGAGCCCTGGCCCTGAGTCGATTCAGTCACGTCGTCTCCTCGTGAGGTCTCATATTGGTCTACCGTCGGGTGTGACGGCGGCCTTGCTAACACACTATCGGCTCTCGGTGGAGCCCGTGGACGCGCCCATTTTCAGCACGTCCGCACACTAGGTTATCTTGACGTCAAACAAAATGCGATTTCATGACGATGGCGGCGCGCTTACGCGCGCCGCCAGAACACCTGATGTCTACTATTGACTCAAATTAGTCACCCTGAGGCGGAAGAGCCGCGACGACCGGGTGGTCGAAGGAGTACGGGCCCACCTTGGCGGCCCCACCCGGCGAACCGATCTCGTCGAAGAACTCGACGTTGGCTTTGTAGTAGTCGGCCCACTCGCTCGGCAGGTCATCCTCGTAGTAGATCGCTTCTACGGGGCACACCGGCTCGCACGCGCCACAGTCAACGCACTCGTCTGGGTGAATGTACAGCGCACGTTCGCCCTCGTAGATGCAGTCGACCGGGCACTCGTCAACGCAAGCTCTATCTTTTACGTCGACACACGGAAGAGCGATTACATAGGTCATGCCGCCCGCCTTTCACTTAAATGCGCGGAACCTCACCCGCGCGCCCATCCATCCTACTCTCGCGGCTCACCCTGTTTCTCAGTCGGGGTGGCGCGTCGGAATCACTGTCGTCACCGCCGGGATCTCTGCCGTGAGCGTGGGGATGACCCCCGTGTCCCCCTCGCGCGGCAGCATGCCAGCCGAGAGCCCCGTGAACGGGCCAAGGTTGGGTCCCTGATCAGTGAGGGGGACGGTGGAATGCCGCCCCGGCGTCACGCGCACCGATTCGCCGCGCACCGTGACTGTCACCTCCGCGTCCCCCTCAAGAATCTCGAACGACATTTGTTCGCGTGCCAGTGTGACCCCTAGCCTGGCCCCCCGCCACGCGAGCGAAAACGTCAGCGAGTTCCAGTGCCTGGGCAGCCGCGGGTCAAAACTCAGTTTCCGTCCCGCGTCACGCATGCCCGCAAACCCCTGCACGAGCATCATCCACACGCCACCGGCAGACGCGACGTGCACACCATCGGCCGAGTTGTGGTGCAGGTCGTCAAGGTCGACCCGCAGCGCGTGGTCGAAGTAGCGATAGGCGAGGTCGGGGTATCCCACCTCGGCCGCGATAATTGACTGCACAACCCCCGAAAGCGTCGAATCACCCGTGGTGAGGGCGTCGTAGTATTCAAAGTCGCGCTGCTTCTCGGCCCTGCCAAACTCGTCACTCGCGAGCAGCAGCGCAAGCACCACGTCTGCCTGTTTGAGTACTTGAAAGCGGTAAATGACGAGCGGGTGAAAGTGCAATAGCAGCGGTTTTTGGTCTGCCGGCGTCGCTGCCAGGTCCCACACTTCCCGCTCGAGAAAGTGCGCGTCTTGCGGGTGAATGCCGAGCTCTTTCGAGTATGGAATCGCCATCGCCTCGGCAGCTTCCTCCCACGCCACCGCCTCGTCTGGCTCGATCGCGAGCCGCGCGACGAGCGCAGCGTATGCTTCGGGACGCTCAGTGGCGAGCCTGCGCACGACTTCGGCTGCGAAACGCAGGTTAAACCGCGCCATGGTGTTGGTGAATAGGTTGTCATTCACGACGGTGGTGTACTCGTCGGGCCCGGTAACCCCGTGAATGTGAAACGCTTCTTCACCGCCCGGGTCGGTGCGCCAGAACCCGAGCGAATACCACAGCCGCGCCGTTTCAATCGCGATATCGCAGGCACCCGTGACGAGGTACTCCAGGTCGCCGGTCGCCGAAACGTAGCGCGCGAGCGCGAAGGTCACGTCGGCGTTGATGTGATATTGCGCCGTGCCTGCCGCGTAGTAGGCGCTCGCCTCTTCACCGCCGATCGTGCGCCACGGAAACAGCGCGCCCCGCTCGTTCAGCTTCGCCGCGCGCAGCCTCGCCTGCGGCAGCATTTTCTCGCGCGACCGCAGCGCGTTGCGGGCCCACAGCGGTGTCGTATACGTGAGAAACGGCAGCACATAGATTTCTGAGTCCCAGAAGTAGTGCCCGCTGTATCCCGATCCGCTAAGCCCCTTGGCGGCGATACCGCGGCCGTCTGCGCGGGCCGCCGACTGCGCCAGTTGAAACAGATTCCACCTAATGGCCTGTTGCACTCCTGGCTCGGCGTCGACGCGCACATCACTGCGGCGCCAAAACGCGTCAAGAAACTCGCGCTGCGTGTCCCAGCGCTTCTCTGGGGTTTCAGCCCGCGCCTGCGCGAGCGTGTGCGCGCATCGGTCAACAAGCTCAGACAGGGCCGCCGTCGATGACGAGTGATACGCCACCGTCTTCACAAGCTTGACCGTCACCCCCGCGCGGGCCACGCCCTGAAACACGTGACGTACCCGGTCAGGAGCGCGCTCAACGCTGCGACGCCACTCGCCGGCCTCCTCGGGCACACCCGCATCAAACTCGTGTTCCACGCCTACGCCGAGCCCCATGCCTGAGCCGGTCACCCGGTAACTCACGATGCTGCAGTCGCCCTCGTGTAACCCCGGGCCCGCGTTCAAAATGCGCTCAGACAGCTGCTCAGTCTTGCGCGGGTCAGCGATTCCGTCTTCAGTCTCGGGCTGCTCGGTGCGCACGCGCCCCAGATCCTGTCTGTTCAATAGCAGGCTCGAGACCGTGAGGTCGGCGTCTGCGTCAAGCACGGTCACTCGCATCTCGGTCGTCACGAGGTGCCGCGACGCAAACGACACCATGCGCCGCGTCTCGACGCGCACCCGTTTGCCCGTGGGCGTGAGCCACAAGAGCGACCTGGTCAGGGTGCCGGCCTGCAGGTCAAGGATGCGGGTGACGTCCAAAATGTCGGCTGAGCGCAGGTTCAGCCGTTCATCATCGACATAGATGCGCATCGTCTTCGCGTCGGGCACGTTCACGATCGTCTGGCCCTGCTCGGCAAACCCGTAGGCATTTTCGGCGTGCTGAATGCGCCAGGTCTCATGAAACCCGTTAATAAAGGTGCCGTGGCTGCCCAGCGGCAGCCCCTCCTCGTGATTGCCTCGCAGGCCCAGGTACCCATTGCCGAGCGAGAGCAGGGTCTCATCTTGCCCAGCAAGATCCGGATCAATGCCCTGCAGCACGAGCCGCCACGGATCGTCACCGAAATCGCGCCGCAGCTCATTGATAGGACCACTGAGCGGCTCTGCGTTCATTTGATCAGCTCCTCAAGATCTGCCACTACGAGGTGGGCGCCCGCCTGTTCGAGGGCGGCGCGGCCCGCGCCGCGATCGACGCCAACGACAAACCCAAAGCCGCCTTCGCGTGCCGCCGTCACCCCCGATTCTGCGTCTTCGTACACGACCGTGCGGGCGGGCAGCATGCCTAAGAGCTCGGCGCCGCGCACAAACGTGTCGGGCGCGGGTTTTCCCGGCAGTCCCTCGAGTGCCGCCCGCTCACCGTCGACGATGGCGTCGAAGCGCTCGTGCACTCCCGCTGCCCTGAGCACCTGTTCGGCGTTTCGCGAGCTCGACACGATACCGAGCGGCTTGCCCTGCCTGGCAAGCTGATGCATGAGCAGCAGCGAACCTGGGTATGCCTCAATACCATCGCGCTCGAGCACCTCACCGAAACGCGCGTTCTTGAGGTTGCCCACCCCCGTGACGCTCGTAAGGCCCACGTCGCCTGTCTCACCGTCTGGCAAGCTAATACCGCGCGCAGCGAGCAGCGTCGCCACCCCCGCAAAGCGGGGTAATCCGTCAAGGTAGGCAAAGTATTCTTCGTCGCGGTAGGGCGCGAGCCCTAAGACGTCAAACAGCTCATTAAACGTTTCGCGCCAGGCGCGCCGGTGCAGCACAACCGTGGGCGTGATCACCCCGTCAAGGTCGAAGAGGTGAGCGTCAAAACCGTCAATCACGAAAGGGTCCTTTCATGGGCTATTTTTGTGAGCCCGCGAGCATGGCATTTACGAAGTAGCGTTGAAAAGCGAAGAACACGATGAGCGGCACCACCATCGACAAAAACGCCCCCGCCGAGAGCACATCGATGTTGGCACCGAACTGGCGCAGCTGAGACTGAATCGCCACGGTGAGCGGCTGCGACTCGGAGTTCGTGAAGATCAGGGCGACGAGCATGTCGTTCCAGGTCCACAGAAACTGGAAAATCGCGAGCGAGGCGATCGCGGGTAGCGCGAGCGGCAGCATGATGCGCCCAAAGATGATCCACTCGGGGGCGCCGTCAATGCGCGCCGCTTCGAGTAGTTCGTCGGGCACCTGCGTGAAGAAGTTGCGCAGCAAGAAGATCGCAAACGGCAACCCAAACGCGGTGTGAAACAGCACGACGCCCAGCACGCTGCCAAAGATTCCGAGCGTGCCAAACAGTCGCGCGAGCGGAATCAGAGCGACCTGCACGGGCACCGCGAGCAGCACGATCACCGCGATGAACAGCCATTCGCGGCCGGGAAAATGCAGCCACGCGAACGCGTACGCTGCGAGCGAGCCGATGAGCACCACGAGCAGGGTGGCGGGCACCGCGATCACGATCGTGTTCCAAAACGAGCCCGTGATCGTGGGATTATGCAACAGGTTGGCGTAGTTCTGCAGCGTGAGCTCGGCGGGCTTAGTGAGCACCGTCCACCAGCCGCTCGCGGCGTTGTCTGCGCCGCTGCGAAACGAGGTCAATAGCAGCCCCAGCGTAGGCACGAGCCAAAACACGGCAAGGACCACCATCACCAGGTTGACCACGCCGCGGCTGAGGCGCCCAGCAATACGAGCAGCGACGCTCTGCTTGACAGGGTCTCGCTTCACGGGGTTTCGCTTCACGGGAGGGTCTGACACCGCGCGATGAGTCATCGTGATCGCTCCTCTTTAAACCGGCGCACATTAATGATCATGGAGGGCAGCACGAGAATGAGCAGCAGAATCGCGAGCGCGGAGCCGAGCCCCTGGTTTGCGCCGCCGCCAAACGAGACCGTCCACATCTCAACCGCGATCACGTTGGCCGCGGGCTTTGACGCTCCCGGCGGAATCACGTACACGAGGTCGAAGATCTTGAGCACATTGATGATCAGCGTGACGAGCACCACGACCAGCACGGGCGACAAGAGCGGTGCGGTGATGCGCGAGAAGACCTGCCACTCGTTCGCCCCGTCGGTGCGGGCCGCCTCTTGCAGCGACCTATCGATCGCCGACAGCCCAGACGCGATCATCACCATCGCAAACCCCGCCCAGATCCACACGTACGACAGGATCACGACGACGTTGATGAACGTCGAGCTGAGCCACGACACTCCCTGCGGCCCAGCGCCAAAGTTTGCGGCGGGCAGCGCGACCCGGTAACTCTCCCCCGGCTCGAGCCCGTCGATAACGTATTCCCCGCCCGCCCCGGTCGTGGCGTAGCCCCGAATCGAACCGTCTGCCGCGACGGCGTCGACGCGCACCCCGGGCAGCCCCTTCTTGCCCGCTTCGAGCGCGCCATCGGTGCCCCCGCCGCCGCGCACCACGTCAAGAAACACGGTGCCCGTGACCTGCGTATCGCTGGGCTTGGCCGAGGGTCGTGCGTCGGTGGCCTGATCCGGCACTTCGCTTTGCCTGATGCCGGTGAGCGGAAAGTTCAGTTGACCGCCCGCCGCCACCGGATCGGACGCAAAGATAATGCCGCCGTCGGCGTCGAGCCCCTGGCCCTGGCGCGCTTTGGCGCCGGGAAAGCTCGATTGCTCGCTGAACGCGCTTTGCACGCCCACGATGGCTGCGTTCACGACGCCGAGCTTGGGGCTCTCTTGAAACATGCCGCGAAAGATGACGCCGGCCGCGAGCATCGAGATCGCCATCGGCATGAAGACGATGAGCCGAAACGCGGTCTTCCAGCCGAGCTTCTCGACGAGCACTGCGAGCAGCAGCCCGATGATCGTGACCGTCACCGGCACGATCAACACCCACATCAGGTTGTTACGAATGGCGGTGAACGTCGAGTCGTTCGTGAACATGGTTACATAGTTGTTCCACCCCGCGAAGCTGGCGCCGCTCTTGTCATAGAAGGAACGGATCACGGTGTAGATGATCGGGTAGGCCACGAACGCCCCGAGAAACACGAGCGCAGGCCCGAGAAACGAGGCGATCAGCAGCCACCGCCCCCACCGGCCGTGGCCGCGCACACTGCGCGCGCGGCCACGCACCGAGATGGGAACGGTCTGGGTGCGGCTCATGGCGGGCCTAGTAGGCGGCCTTGGCTGCAGCTTCGAGGCGCTCGGCGGTGCCGTCGACGTCTGCCGGATCCTGGTAGAACTTGATCATTTCTTGCCAGAAGCCCTGGCCTGGGGTGCCACCGAACGCGCTCGGAGTCAGGTCAGACATGTCAAACCTGAAGTCCTTGGCGCCGGTGAGCGCCTCGGCGATCTGCTTCGCCGTGGCATCGGGATACAGCGACGTGTCGACGGCGTTGTTTGGCGAGGTAAGGCCGCCAAGCGGCACCCACACCTCGGCAGACGCGGGCGACGCGAGAAACTCCATCAGCGCCGTGGTCGCCTTGCCGTCGTCGAACTGCACGGCGACGTCACCGCCGCCCACGACGGCCGGTTCAGAGCCGTCGACGGCCGGGAAATCGTAGAACAGTGCGTTCTTGCCCACGACCGAGTTGCCGTCTGCCGTAATGTTGCCGGCGACGAAGTCACCCTCGAACACGGTGCCGGCCTTGGGGTCTGCGCCAAACACTTCAGTCACGCTCGTCGGAAAGTCACGCTGATCGCCGCCCGGCTGCACGAGGTCGGTGCCCCACAGGCTGGCAAGCACCTTCAACGCGTCCTTCACCGAGTCATCGGTCCAGGGGATCTCGTGGTTGGTGAGCTGGTCGTACTTCTCGGTACCCGCCGAGCGCAGGTAGACGTTCTCGAACCAGTCAGTGAGTGGCCAGCCGACGTCGGCGCCCACCGAGACGCCGTAGTAACCCGCGTCGGTGATGAGCTGCAGCTGGTCGAGAAAGCCGTCCCAGTCCTTGGGCGCTTCGGCACCGGCCTCATCGTAGATGTCTGCGTTGTACCACACGGTCGACTTGTTGGCCGCCTTGAACCACACGCCGACAAGCTTGCTGTCGACCGTGCCCAGGTCGATCCACGACTGCGAGTAGTTCTTCTTGACTGCGTCTGCGACACTGTCGCCCACCGGTACGATGCTGCCCTCTTTGGCGAGCGATTGCATGAGGGCGGGCTGTCCCACGATCGCCACGTTGGGTGGCGAGCCGCCCTCGAGTTGGCCGCTGATGTAGGTGGGGCCGTTGTCGCCGAAGCTCGTGTAGTTGACCTTCGCGCCCGTCTCGTGCTCGAACTCCTTGAGCACCGCCTTGAAGTTCTTCTCTTCATCGCCCGACCAGGCGGCAGCCACCTCGAGCGTTTCGCCCGACAGCGAGTCACCGCCCGCGGGAGTGTCGCTGCCGCCGGCATCACCGCCGCCCGATGAACAGCCGGTGATGAGGAGTGCCGCCGCGGCGACACCGGCCACTGCCTGTAACGCTCGTCGCCCTCGATGGGGGCGGCGCGCTTGATGCGAAGTAACGCCTTGAAAACTCATTGTGCTCTCCCGTCATCTGATCTGCTGATCCGGGGCCAAGGCTGGAGCTTCGCCCCTTCAAAGCGACGCCGCTTGGTTACGTGCTCCCCTCGCGTGGCGAGCAGCGTTGCCTCTGTCTGCGAGGCTACGCCCCAACGACGTAGCCTCGCAACCCTTGTAGAAGGCGCTCAGATGAGATAACGGGTGAGACGGGTTACGGCGTTACTTCGGTGCCGATGCCGTGCTCGGTGAAGATCTCGAGCAGCACCGAGTGTGGCTCGCGACCGTCAATGATGGCCGCTTTCGAAACGCCCCCGCGCACCGCGTCGAGGCAGGCGCGCATCTTGGGGATCATGCCTGACTCAAGGCTCGGCAGCATATTCTCAAGCTCTGCCGTGGTGAGCGATGACACGAGCGAGTCACGGTCGGGCCAGTTGGCGTAGAGCCCCGCCACGTCGGTGAGAATCACGAGCTTCTCGGCCCCCAGCGCGGCTGCGAGCGCCCCCGCCGCCGCGTCGGCGTTCACGTTGAGGGAGTCGCCAGGGCGGTCGCGGTCGGGGGCGATCGACGAGACGACGGGAATCAGCCCCGCGTCGAGCAAAGCGAGCACGGGTTCGACGCGCACGTCAACCACGTCACCCACGAGCCCCAGATCGACCATTTCGCCGTCGACCTCGATGGGGTCGCGGCGGCGGCCGATAAAGAGGCCGGCGTCTTCGCCCGTCGTGCCCGCGGCGAGCGGGCCATGGGCGTTGATCTCGTCGATCAGCTCGGGGTTCACTTTGCCCGTAAGGACCATGCGCACCACGTCCATCGCCTCGGGGGTCGTGACGCGGTAGCCGCCCTTAAACTCGCTCTCGATGCCGAGCCTGGCGAGCATCGCGTTGATCTGCGGGCCGCCGCCGTGCACAATGACGGGGCGAATACCCGTGTGCCGTAGGTACACCACGTCTTCGGCGAAGGCCTTCAAAAGCGTCTCGTCGACCATGGCGTTGCCGCCAAATTTGATGACCATGATGCGGTCACGAAACTTCTTGAGCCACGGCAGCGACTCGATGAGCACCCGCGCCTTAGCTTTTGCCTCGGCGTGGTCGAGGGTATGCGTCGTCGTCGTCATGTTTAGCTCGAGTACGCGCTGTTCTCGTGCACGTAGTCGTGCGTGAGGTCGTTCGTGCGAATCGTCGCGGTCGCCTCGCCCGCGAAGAGGTTAATCTCGACGTGTGTGCGGCGCGGCTTCAGGTCGCAATCGGTCACGGGCCGGTCGGGAGCACCCGCGTGGCACAGGCGCACCCCGTTGAACGACACGTCTACCTGGTACGGGTCGAAGGCAGCATCGGTGGTGCCGATCGCGGCGAGCACGCGACCCCAGTTGGGATCGTTGCCGAAGATCGCGGCCTTGAACAGGTTGTTGCGCGCCACCGAGCGGCCCACCTCGACGGCGTCGGCGACCGACGCGGCCCCCAGTACCTGGATATCGATGTCGTGGCTCGCGCCCTCGGCGTCGGCCTGCAGCTGTGCGGCGAGGCTGTCACACACCCCCGCAAGGGCGGCGGCAAATTCGGCCTCGTCGGGGGTCACACCCGACGCACCGCTGGCCAACAGTGTCACCTGGTCGTTCGTCGACATGCAGCCGTCTGAGTCGAGCCGGTCGAAGCTCGCCCCTGTCGCGCCACGCAGCGCCCGGTCAAGCGCTTCGTTACTCAGCACCGCATCGGTGGTGATGACAACAAGCATCGTGGCGAGCCCGGGGGCGAGCATGCCCGCGCCCTTCGCCATCGCGCCGATCGTCCAGCCTGCCCCCTCGTGCACGGCGGTCTTTTCGACCGAGTCGGTCGTGAGAATCGCGGCGGGGGCGGTCTGGTCGTCTGCCGCGAGCGCTGCCGCGAGCGCGGGCACGTTGTTTACGATCTTGTCGCGAAAGGTCTGATCGCCGGTGCCGATGAGGCCGGTCGAGCACACGAGCACGCTGCCTGCGTCGAGGCCGTCGATACCTTCGACGGCCGTCGCAACGGCTTCGGCGGTGAGACGGGTGGTCTCGTAGCCAAAGTCACCGGTGAAGCAGTTCGCGCCCCCCGAGTTGAGCACGATGGCGCGGGCCGCCCCGTCGCGCGCGACCTTGCGGCTCCACAGAATGGGGTTCGCCTGCGCTCGGTTCGTGGTGAAAACCACGGCGCTTGCGGGCGCGGGCCCGTCGTTGACGACGAGCGCCAGGTCTGGCTTACCCGTGCTCTTGAGTCCTACGGCGATGCCTGCCGAACGGAAGCCCTGCGGTGTGGTGACGGTCACGATGCTTCTTTCTTGAGTCTGCGTATGTCGATGCGGTCTGGGAGGTTGGGGGCGTTTACGGCGCGACGCCGTTGACGCTGAGCCCGGTCGTTTCGGGCAGGCCGAGCGCGATGTTCGCCGACTGAATCGCGGCGCCCGCGGTGCCCTTGGCGAGGTTATCGAGCGCGGCGACGACGACGACGCGACCCGCGGCTTCGTCGACCGCGAGCCCCATGAGGCAGGTGTTGGCGCCCAGGGTGTCGGCGGTGCGCGGAAAGATCCCCTCGGGCAGCACGTGTACGAACGGTTCGTCGGCGTATGCACTCTCCCATGCGGCGCGCACGTCGGCAGCGCTCGTGCCGGGCACGAGCTTCGCGGTCGAGGTCGCGAGAATGCCGCGGCTCATGGGCACGAGCACGGGAGTGAAGCTGATCGTCGGCTCGCTCTTGGCGCCCGCGCCGCGCAGCCCCTGCTTGATCTCGGGGATGTGGCGGTGCGTGCCGCCCACGGCGTAGGGGTTCGCGGTGCCCATGAGTTCGGCGCCCAGCAGGTGGGTCTTTGCGGCTTTGCCCGCGCCCGACGGGCCGACGGCGAGCACGCTCACAATATCTTCGGGCTCGATCACGCCGGCCGCGATGCCCGGCGCGAGCGACAGTGCCACGGTCGAGGCGTTACAACCCGGCGCCGCAATGTGGGTGGCGTCCGCAAGCTGGTCGCGCTGTTTTGATCCGGATCGAAGGAGCTCAGGGACCCCGTACGTCCAGGCACCGTGGTGTTCGCCGCCGTAAAATTCGGCCCAGTCAGCGGCCGATTCGAGCCGGTGATCGGCGCCGCAGTCGACGGCGAGGCGCACGTTCGTTAGCTGCTCGGTGAGCGCGCCCGACGCGCCGTGGGGCAGCGCGAAGAACACGATGTCGTGGCCGTCGAGAACCTCGGGCGTGGTCGCCTGCAGCGTGAGGTGCGCGAGCGAGCGAAGGTGCGGCTGCGACTCGATGAGCGGGCGGCCCGCGCTCGAGTGCCCCGTCACCGTCGTGATCTCAAACTCGGGGTGCGTGGCGAGCAGTCGCAGCAGCTCGCCTCCCGCATAGCCCGAGGCTCCGGCAACTGCAACGCTGTAAGTCATCGACGCACCTTTCTGGCGGGCCCTGGGTCAGCCCGCGCACGCAACCCTTCTATTGTGGCACCTTCGCGCGGCTAGGCTTGAACTCACGACTTAGAGGTCGCGTCCATAGACGGTCGTCATTCTGCGCGCAGTCGCAGAATCTAGTACGTGGATCCTGCGACTCCTCCGTCGCGCAGGATGACGAATCCATCATATTGGCGCAAGCTCTTATTCACGTATTGTCACGTTTTTTGAAGGGACTAGAACTATGTATTTCATCACCGTTAAGTTTGCCGTGAAGCCCGAGAGCGCCGAGGCCTGGCCCGAGATTGTGCGCGAGTTCACCGAGGCGACGCGCGCCGAACCCGGCAATCTCTGGTTCGACTGGTCACGCAGCGTCGAAGACGCAAACGAGTACGTGCTCGTTGAGGCATTCACCGACGAGGGGGCGGGCCCGCACGTGCAGAGCGACCACTTCGCAAAGGGCCTCGAATCGATGCGCCCGCACCTCGTGTCAACGCCGCAGATCATTTCGCGCCAGATTGAAGGAACAGGTTGGGACGCGATGGGCGAGCTGCAGATCGGCTAACTGGACCTAGACCTACCGGTGCGTGAAGTTGGGCGTGCGCTTCTCTGCGAAGGCGCGCATGCCCTCCTTCTGGTCAACGGTTGCGAACGCGGCCGCGAACGCTTGGCGTTCGAACCGCAGCCCCTCACTCAAGGGCATTTCTTGTGCCGCCTGCAGCGCGTCCTTTGCGGCATACACCGCCGGCAGCGACTTTGACGCGATCGTTTCGGCGACCTTGGCCGCCTCTTCGAGCAGGTCGGCCGCGGGCACCACGCGTGACACAAGACCCGAGCGCTCGGCTTCTTCTGCCCCCATCATGCGCCCGGTGAGCACCATTTCGGCCGCCTTATACTTGCCGATCGCGCGCGGCAACCGCTGCGAGCCGCCGAAGCCGGGCAGCACTCCGAGATTAATCTCGGGCTGCCCGAACTTCGCCGTGTCAGCCGCCAAAATGATGTCGCACATCATCGCGAGTTCGCAGCCACCGCCCAGCGCAAACCCCGCCACCGCCGCGATCACGGGGGTGCGCAGCCGTTCAAACCCGCCCCAGGCCGGAAACGGCCCGCCGAGGTACATCTCTGAGTAGCCGAGCTCGGCCATCTCCTTGATATCGGCCCCCGCAGCGAAGGCGCGCTCTGATCCGGTGAGCACGATCGCGCCGATGCCGGAGTCAGCGTCGAACGCGAGCGCGGCCTCGATGAGTTCACGCACGAGCTCGCCGCTGAGCGCGTTGAGCGCTTCGGGGCGGCGCAGCGTGATGGTCGCTACGCGGCCCTTCGTCTCGGTCACAATGCACTGGTACTCGGTCATGGCGGGTCCTCTCTGACTGCTGGTTACGCTACTCCACGCTACCGTGCCAACGCTACGTGGCCGGTACGTGGCGCTCTTCAACGCCGTTGTATGCCGACAGCGGGCGAATCAGAGCGTTCGCGGCAGCCTGCTCCATAATGTGCGCTGTCCACCCTGTGACACGCGACGCGATGAACAGCGGCGTGAAGATCTCGGTGTCAAACCCGAGCAGGTGGTACGCCGGCCCCGACGGGTAGTCGAGGTTGGGGTAAATACCCTTGCGTGCGACGAACTCGCGCTCGAGCTTGTCGTAGAGCTCAGCTAGATCCGTACGGCCAGACTCTTCGAGCAGCACGTCGAGTGCCGCCTTCATGGTCGGCACACGCGAGTCGCCGTGTTTGTAGACACGATGACCGAATCCCATGATCTTGCGCTTGTGGGCAAGCGCATCGTCAAGCCAGGGCTCGACCCGGTCGGCCGAGCCGATCTCGGTCATAATGTGCATGACCGCCTCATTGGCGCCGCCGTGCAGCGGCCCCTTCAACGCCCCAATGCCTCCCACGACCGCCGAGTACAGGTCAGAAGTGGTCGACGCGATGACGCGCGCCGTGAACGTCGACGCGTTAAACGAGTGCTCGGCGTACAGCACCATCGACACGCGAAACACGTCGATGGCTGCCTGCGAGGGCAGTTCCCCAAACGTCATCCACAAGAAGTTGGCCGAGTAGTCGAGGTCGTCGCGCGGTTCAATCGGAGCGAGCCCGCGCCTGCGCCGCTGCACCGCCGCCACAATGGTGGGCAGCTGCGCGAACAGGTAGATTGCCCGGCCCAGGTCGAGCGTGGCGTCTGTCCACCCACCCGGCCGGTCGAGGGTCTCATCGAACGTGCCCAGCTGGCTGACAGCGGTACGCACGATATCCATCGGGTGCGCGGTGACCGGCATCGTATCGAGTAGCGCGTGCGTGCGTGCGTCGAGCGGGCGCAGTGCGCGCTCCTGCTGCTCGAACTCTTTGAGCTGAGCGGGCGTGGGCAGCTCGCCGTGCCACAGCAGGTAGGCGACAGCCTCAAACGACTGGCTCGCCGCCAGCTCTTGTACCGGGTATCCCCGATAGAGCAGGCTATTCGTCTCGGGGTTCACCTTCGAGATCGCGGTGTAGTCAACGACGACCCCGGCGAGTCCCTTTTTAATCTCAATTGTTGTCTCGGCCATGATTGCTCCTTTGCATTGGCGGCGACTAAGGCGAGCTTAGCGCTGTACCTCGAAGTTAAACACGCTGGTATCAAAGCTGTTGTACGACTCGTAATCGATCAGGTCGTACAGGTCGGCGCGGTGTTGCATCTCGCCGAGTTTGGCCCGCAGGTGGCCCTCAGCGTTCAACTCATCAAGCGCCCGACCGGTCGCCCCCATAGCGATGCGCAGCATCGACACGGGCCAAATCACGATGTTCACGCCCACGTCTGCGAGCTGCTGTGACGAGAACAGTTCACTCTTACCAAACTCGGTCATGTTCGCGAGGATTGGCACGTCGAGCGCGTTACGCATCGCCTCAAACTCTGCGAGCGTGCGCATTGCCTCGGGAAAGATCGAGTCGGCGCCGGCATCGACGAGCGCTTTCGCTCGGTCAATCGCGAGCTTAAGACCAGCCTCCCCCGGCGCGGTGGCGCGCATGTCGGTGCGCGCCATGATCAGAAAGTTGGGGTCGCGGCGAGCATCGACCGCCGCACGAATGCGCTTGAGCGCGGTCGCCTCGTCAACGACCGATTTGCCGTCCAGGTGACCGCAGCGCTTAGGGTTGATCTGGTCTTCAATGTGCGCGCCCGCAAGCCCGGCGTCTTCGAGCTCCTGAATAGTGCGGGCGACGTTCATCGGCTCACCGAAACCGGTGTCGGCGTCAATAATGGCGGGCAGATCGGTCATGCGGGCGATCTGCTTGCCGCGCCCCGCCACTTCACTGAGGGTCGTGAGTCCAATGTCGGGCAGCCCCAGGTCGGCAGACAGCACCGCCCCCGAGATGTAGACACCGTCGAATCCCTTTTGCGCGATGAGCCTGGCCGACAGCGGGTTAAATGCCCCCGGAAAGCGCAGCAGCTCGCCGCTGGCAAGCCGTTCTCGAAAGTTACGGCGCTTCGCCTCGGCTGTGGTTTGTGCGTAGAGCATTAGAAGAGCCCCTTCGGGCCAGCGGCCAGGTCGATTACGCCGGGCTTAGCGACGATGTTGAGCTCGCGCACCTCTGCCGCCGTAAGCTCGGGTAGGCGCTGCACGAGCTCCAGGAACCGCTCGATCTCGGCGGGCTCGAGCACGGGCTCTGCCAGCAGCCTGAACTTGGCAATGTAGTTCTCGCGCACAAACGGGCGGGCACCCAGCGGGTGCGCGTCTGCCACCGCAATCTCGTCGGTGATGACGCTGCCGTCGGTGAGGGTGATCTCAACGCGACCGCCAAATGCCTTCTCGGCCGGGTCTTCGGAGTGGTAGCGGCGCGTCCATTCCTTGTCCTCCGCCGTCGTAATCTTGTGCCACAGCTCGACCGTATCGGCGCGACCGGCACGTTCTGGCGTGTACGAGTCGACGTGGTGCCAGCCACCGTCTTGCAGCGCCACCGCGAAGATGTACGGGATCGAGTGATCGAGGGTTTCGCGCGTGGACTGCGGGTCGTACTTCTGCGGGTCGTTTGCGCCCGATCCGATCACGTTGTGCGTGTGGTGGCTCGTGTGAATAACGATGCTCTGCACATTAGCGGGGTCAACCAGCTCAGGGTGCGCGCCGTTCAGCTTGCGTGCCAGGTCGATCAGTGCTTGCGCCTGGTACTCGGCCGAGTGCTCCTTCGTATACGAGTCGAGGATCGCACGCTTAGACTCCCCCGCCGCGGGCAGCGGCACACTGTACGAGGCCTCAGGTCCGTCGAGCAGCCACGCGATCACACTGTCTTCGCCCTCGTAAATGGGGCTCGGCGAGGTTTGACCGCGCATTGCACGGTCAACAGCTTCAACCGCCATCTTGCCGGCGAACGCGGGGGCGTGCGCCTTCCACGTGGAGATCTCGCCCTTACGGCTCTGACGTGTGGTGGTGGTGGTGTGCAGCCCCTGGCTAACCGCCTGGTAAATCGTCTCGGCGTCAAGACCAAGCATCGTGCCGATGCCCGCCGCGGCCGACGGCCCAATATGCGCAATGTGATCAATCTTGTGCTTGTGCAGGCAGATCGAACGCACCAGGTCCATCTGGATTTCATACCCGGTCGCGATGCCGCGCATCAGGGCAAGGCCGTCGCTACCCGCGTGCTGCGCAACCGCCAGGATCGGCGGAATATTGTCGCCCGGGTGTGAGTACTCGGCTGCCAGGAAGGTGTCGTGGTAATCCAGTTCACGCACGGCCACACCGTTCGTCCACGCCGCCCACTCGGGGCTCGTGCGGCTCGCGTCCTGCGTTCCGTCGATGCCGAAGATGCTCGATCCGGATCCCCCGCGTGAAACTGGGTGCGAAAGAGCCTGGGCTCGCGAGGCGACGATCGGGCCGCGCGTGAGTGATGCCGCGGCTACCGAGGCGTTATCGATGATGCGGTTGATGATCATCTCGGCGACGTCTTCGTCGACGGCAACCGGGTCAGCAGCGACCTCGGCGATCTTCCAGGCGAGCTGGTCTTCCTTGGCCAGGTGCTCTTCACTCTTGTAGACGCGAACGTGGTGTGAAACAGTCATTGTGTTCCTTCCGGGGTGGGGTTATTGATGGACTGCAGAATCGCCTCGAGGGCGTTGTGCAGGTGGACATGGGTGGCGTGCGCTGCGAGCTCTTGATCGCCTGAGGCGATGGCTGAGGCGATGAGGGCGTGCTCGCGCACAGACGTGCGCAGCCGCGCGGTGTTATCGCGGGCGAGGCTGCGGGCGCGCACCAGGTGCGTGCGCACGGTACGCAGCGCCTGGGCCAGGTAAGCATTGCCAGCGGCCGCATCGAGCTCGGTGTCAAAGCGGGCGATGAGGGCATAATAAGCGTCGGTGTTGGCGCCGCCGCTCGCGGGCTGAGCTGTTTCGAAGTCTGCCGCGAGCTTCGCAAACACTTCTGGCTTGCCCTTGCGCGCCGCGGCGCGAGCGGCGGTCTCTTCGAGCGCCCGCCGGGCCTCAAACAGGTCACGAATATCGCTCGCGTCAAACCCTGCGACGACAAGCACACGGGCTGACTGCTGCTTGACGAGGCCGTCTGCCACGAGCCGCGAGATCGCCTCGCGCATGGGCGTGCGACTCACGCCCAGGCGTTCTGCCTGTTCAACCTCAGCGATCACCGCCCCTGGGGCGTGCAGGCCACCCTGGATTTCTTCCAGAAGTGTGGCATACGCTCGATCGCTGGCTCGCACTGGGGGCTCCCTTCAACACCCTCAGTGTATACATAGAGGCCACTTCGGTGCAATAGCGCGACTCAGTGGAGCGATTGTGTATACGCTTTATGGCCTTTGTTGCTTCATCACAGCTCAGCAATCACGAGCTTTTTCATCTCGAGCATGCGTTCAAACGCCCCCTCGTGCGACATGAGCTCGCCCATATTTGCTGGGATGATCTGCCAGCTGACGCCAAACTTGTCTGCAAGCCAGCCGCACTGTTCGGCCTCGGGTACGTCCGACAACCTGCCCCAAAGCCGATCGATCTCTGCCTGGTCTGCGCACTGCACCTCGAGTGAAACACCGCAGGTGAACGAAAACTCCTGTTCTACGCCCGAGTCCATGAGCGCGAACCACTGGTCGCCGATGCGCAGCTCGGCATACATGAGGGCGTCTGCCGTTGCCGGCCCTGTCGCGGCACCGTATGGGAATGTTGCGCCGGGCTCTGCATCTTCAAACACCGAAGAGTAGAACGCAAGGGCTTCGGCGGCGCGGTTCTGAGCTTCGCCGCCAAACATGAGCACGGGCACGACGTGAGGCCGTGCCTCTCCTGTCCCATCACCGAGCGCGAGTTGCCAGCTCACACCGTAGCGATCTTCTACCCAGCCGTAGCGTGGACTAAACGGGTATTCGTCGAGAGGCATAAGGACTTTGCCCTCCGCGCCCAGTGCGCTCCAGGTTGATTCGAGGCGATCCTCTGCCGGGCCCGCCCCGCCGAATAGAACTGGATCAAAGTTCAACATGAACGAGATCGATGGGTTCGGAGAAAATTCGTCGCCCGCGTTGATGAGAGAAAGGTGAAACTTCTCACCTGCGGGGTCGGGGATGTCGACACCAACGGTCAGCGCACACCCCGCGA
Source organism: Leucobacter faecis (assembly GCF_054456695.2). Classification (NCBI taxonomy): domain Bacteria; kingdom Bacillati; phylum Actinomycetota; class Actinomycetes; order Micrococcales; family Microbacteriaceae; genus Leucobacter; species Leucobacter faecis. The sequence goes on along the minus strand of NZ_JBTJER020000012.1, from coordinate 8,125 downwards.
AGTCTCGTTGAAAGTCGAGCAACCCGGTTTCGGGGTAGCGTGACTCGACCGCGTATGAGGCCCCCGCAAAGGCGGCGGCGTAGAACGCGCCAGCTTCTTCGGCGTGGCGTGTATTCCAAATGTTTGGGATGATCTTCTGCATGATTCCTCCACCACCCGTTCGGGATTGTGCGGAGGCGGCGTCTCCGCTCGCGGCCAAGACTACTCGCTTCACATCAACCGCGAAACGGTCATCTTGGCACTTGTCAAAGCGCGCTTTCAGGCGCAGAATCAATGACATTCATCGGTGCCTTTGTTCTTAAGCTTCAGGGAGATGACATGTCCATTCGTTTGAACCCCTACCTCAACTTTCACGGTGCAGCTCGGGCCGCGCTCGAGCACTATCACCGCGTGCTCGGTGGCAGGTTAGAGATCACACGCTACGACTCGATCCCAGAGATGATGGGCGACCCCAGCGAAGGGGAGAAAGTGATGCACGGCCAACTCGAAACGGATGACGGCCTCACGATCATGGCGGCCGACTACCCAGATTCGATGGCGGCATCTCCCGATGCCTCTATTGGCGGGCATTCCGTGTGTGTCTCAGGGGACCAGATGGGGCGTGTCCAGGCAATCTGGGACGGCCTTTCTGAAGGCGCACTGATTCGTGAACCGCTCTCGCAGGCACCGTGGGGCGACACGTTCGGTATGCTGCAGGACCGCTTCGGTGTCGCCTGGATGTTCAGCGTCTCACCGCCTCGCGAGTAACCTCACTGGTGGTTCATGTGAGTTTCGAGCCAGTCTTCAAATGTCTCCTCGTCAAGTTTCGCTGCCGCGTTGGGCAGAACTGAGCCGTCGCGCAGACCTTTGCCGAACCGGCCGAGCAGCGGGACCTCCAACACACGGCGAGGGTCACTGCGCACACCCAGCAGTTCACGCAAGAGCTGCGCGATCGAGCGTTCTTCGGGCCCCGCGATCTCGTGTACGCCGTGAGCTTCGACTGATTCCTGCTGTGCCGAGAGTTCAGCCAGTCGCACGAGTTCAGCAGCCACCGCAGACGCAGCGATGGGCTGCGACCTCACTTTGGGCGCGATGACCCACGGCCCGAACGGCCTGGCGACCTGCTCGGCAAACTCAAAAAATTGGGTGGCGCGCAGAATTGTCCACGGGGTCATGCTCACTGCGACGAGGTCTTCTTGCGCACGCTTGCCTGCGTAGTAGCCAGCATTGATATTCGCTGCGCCCACTATCGACAGCGCGATATGGTGACCGACGCCTGCGTCTTCTTCTGCGTTGAGCAGGTTGGTCGTGGCTCGTTCGAAGAATTCGATCGGGCCACCGCGTGCGCCAGCCGCTGGCCCTGAGGTGTCGATCACGGTGTCGACCGCGGCAAGGTTGAGACCCTCACCGCTCACCAGGTCAACCCCTCGAGACCGCGTCAAGATGACTGTGTCGTGCCCGCGCTCACGCGCGATCTGATCAACGTGGCGTCCTACAACGCCGGTCCCACCCGCAATGGCGATCCTCATGCTCTCAGCCTACGCCCACGAGCGGGCCAGCTGAAGGTGGCGAGGGAGACATTCAACACGCCTCGTTTAGATCGCCAGCCCGTTCGGGTTTATGCGAAACCGTTGGCTTCAGCGTAGACCCGCTGCTCGGCCGGTTTGAAGCGTCTGGATCGCGGGGCCCCAGCTCGCATCGCGTAGGTGATGGGGAGTGGTGTCGCGAGCTCGGTCTGGGTGAGCTTGAAGGTGGGTACTGCCGCCCGGGCCGCAGCTTCGCGTGGGGCTGGCGTGACTGGAGGGGCCGGGTCTTCGAGACTTATGGGCGGAGCTGTCCCCTCAGGCCCGGGTGGTGGATGGAGGATGAAGGGGCCGCGCCCGTTGGCGAATAGCCGTATCGAGTAGCGCTAGTCCACGTATCGCGTATGTAATCACTCGCTACTTTGTTTACACACGCACTCACCACATCGTTTACACCCGAACTCACGACATCCTTTGCAAGCGAGATCAGCACATCGTTGACAATCAAACTCATCACATCGCTGACACCGCGTGCCCGAAGAAAGCGGGTGGTTTCAGTCGGCCGAATCTTGCCCGTAATGCTGCTTGTCGTACTCGATTCGCTTCTGCACCCAGGCCGGTCGAGGTTCACGGATTCTAGCCCCGCGAACCTGCCAGAGTCGGACCAGGCGCCTGCTGGACGCCACGCGCACCGGCAGCGGGAAGTAGTAGATACTTTCCTCGCCGTCGAGCATGCTGAACATACTGAACTCCGTGGCCGTGGTGACCAACTGATGCTCTCCGACGAGATGGGTGGGCACCTTGAAGATCCGCCCCCGATAGTAGATCTGCGGGTGACTTCTCGTGATCTGCACAATGTCATCTGCCTGGTCACGCAACCGCCCAGTGTGGGACAGCAAACCTTCTTGGGTCCGCTGCTGAGCGGCCAAGATCTCGCCCCTGTGTCGAGCGGTGACGTGGCTGCTCTCTGAGCCAGTTTGCCGTCCTTGTACGCTGCCGCCCGAGCCTGTAGCTCGGCGATGACAGTGCCGGCGTGCACAAGCCCTACTACTCCGTGGACGTGAACGACGTCACAGATGCGCAGTACGACGAGCAGAAGTACGAGCACGACAGCGACGGACGTCTCACCGCTCCCGCACAGAAGCAGGCGGCGCGTGACCTTGACGCGCAGCTGTCAGCCAAGCAGCGCGAGCTGAGGGCGTACGCCGACAAGCATGCCCGCTTCGACCGCAACTCAGTGAGCGAGACGGAACTCGATGCTCTCGACGCGCAGTACAACCAGTTGCACGACGACATCACCGAGCTGCGCTCCGAGCGCCACAGGGTCGCCACCAATCGCGGCATTGTCCGTGAGGGCACCACTGAATGGCTCGCCATGCAAAACATCGACTGAGCGTAATCCCCGGCGAGCGGGCACATCCACCGTGCCGCCCGAGCAGAGCTTGAGCAGCAGCGGCGCCAGCCCCACTTCTGCGGGTGCTAATCCCCGCATGCAGCTGGGCTGGCGGCCAATACTGGCCCCATCTACATGGACACGACCGCGTCATTGCGAGCCGGGTTCACCTGCTGCGGCGAGGTGCCCACCCCGGCGACCGAGATCGTGAAGATCCGGTCATGAAACCCAGCTAACCAGGACAGCAGAGGATAGACGCTCGTGCCACAGATGCTCCTCACCGCCGCGGGATGGGCGCGGCAGCATGCCGTGTTCAGCCTCACTGCCGTGCTCGCCGCAATCTCTATGGCGCTTGTCCCGCCGAGCCGGGCATACCTCGACTACTTCGACGTTCGCGCCCTTGCCCTCCTGGGCAGCACACTCGCGGTGATGTCCGCATTGCAGAGTGGGGGCTTCTTTCAGGCGCTTGCCGAGCGCGTCGCGGCTCGGTTCCGATCACTCCGAGCGATGGTGGCGGCTCTCGTTTTTGCCACCGCGGGCGCCTCGGCGCTGTTCACGAATGACGTTGCCCTCCTCGCCTTTCTGCCCCTCGCCTATCTCGCCCTCGACGCGGCCGGAGCGAACAGGATGGTGGCTTATACGTTCGTACTCATGACCGCTGGCGCGAATCTTGGCGGCATGATCACGCCGTTTGGGAGCCCTCAGAACCTCTTTCTGTTCTCACATTTCAGCATCCCTGGCCCCGAATTTCTGGCCATCATGCTCGGCCCATTCGTGTGCTCCATGGTGATGATCGCGCTGCTGTGCCTGCTCGTGCCGGCTCACCCCGTCCCGCGCGCAAGTCGCCCTCCGCTGCGTGTGACAAAGTGGGCAGTGGAGTATCTACTGCTGTTTGGGCTGACTGCCGCGGTGGTGCTCCGAGCGCTTCCTCTCTGGGCAGTCTTGGCAGTGCCACTGGTGCTGCTGCTTCGAAACCGGCGAGCCCGGGCGAGGCTCGACTGGCCCTTGCTCGGGACATTCGTCGCGTTCTTCGTGTTGGCGGGAACCCTTGCCCGCACCCCGGCTGCCGTCACCCTGGTGGAGACGCTGCTCTCGCATGGTGTTCTGCTGTGGAGTGCGCTCCTCAGTCAGGTGATTTCGAACGTCCCCGCTGCCCTGTTGTTGGCTCCGTTCACTGACCAGTACGCCGGGCTGCTGATCGGTGTGAATATCGGAGGCGTCGGCACACTAGTGGGATCCCTCGCCAGCCTGATCGCATTGAGCCAATTCTGCGCGGTGCAACCCGAGGGCACCGGTCACTTTCTACGGGTGTTCGGGAAAGTCAACGTGGGGCTGCTCACAGTGCTACTCGGCGGTGCGCTGCTCTTTTCGGAGTAGGCCGCGTAGAGCAGATACCGACCTGTTGGTCCGGCTTGGGGCGGTGATGGCGCGTGGCAAACATGGCCGCTCGTAGTCATCCCCTTGAGCACCCAGTGCGGGTCTGCTGACAAAAAGGTTGATTGTGTCTAGGATTCTTCGTAGAAACGTGATGTAAACCAGGACTTTTCTCGACCGAAGGGTTTTTGAGTATGAAAATCAGATTTACAACGACGTTAATCATTGGTCTTGTTGTGTCGACAATCTTGACGCCAGGTATCGCAAACGCAGAAAGTCAAGGGACTGATCAGTTTGTAATCGATCTCCGACAAGTCATAGAGAGTAACTATTCAGCTGAGGCGCGTGACTCCCGCCTCATCTATAGCCTTGAGGAGGAACAAGGTTCAGGTGCAGAGAGGTACCAGTTAATTGAGAACCGCTCAGGTGACGCAGGCCTGGTGGCAAGGCAATACATACCAAAAGCTGACGAGACTGTTGGTGATCCTTCGCTCCAAGGCGACGTGAACCCAGGGTTCACAGATGAGCAGCCGTTGCCCGTGGAGGAATTCGGTGGGTCAACCATTCTCGACGAGAACCCAGAGGGCTGGGAACCGTCGTTTTCCTATGGAGTGACGAGTTCCACCGCTACCTTTCTGTGGGATCGAGCAATTGGCAACTTCTCACTCTCGACGGATGCGGGGGTTAACATCACGAGCTCAGATCAACAAATAGTTCTGGAGAACCTGAAACCAGGCCAGCGGCATACTGTAACTCTGCGCGGCGAAACACCCAATAGCGCAGGGGAAATTGTTGCGACGGAGCGCATCGTGAACTTTTCTACTTTGCCTGTCGCAGAGCTGGACAAACTCGAGCCTCTTGACGATTCTCTTATCACTCCTCTGGTCTACCAGTCGGTGTCAACGCAGTTGACTTATCGAACTTTCATCCCGGGCGCATCGGCTCCCGGCGCCATGTGCAACTGGGGGGACTCGACATGGTCGTTCGATGGAGATAACAGGAGTTGGTCTCTTCCGAACACTGGCGAACCCTTCAACGCACCTAGCTCTAGGTCAATTATGATGGTCGCAAGTAACTGGATGCAGCCAGTCGGACAACGACTCTATAAGTACAAGAATGTTGGCGCAAGCGTAAGCAGAAAGAACAATGTCGTGCAATCGACGACATATGCTTCGATGAACAACATGCTGTTTCAGAACGCGGGTGAATCCTCCGCTCTCACACAAGTACGTCTTAATCACGCTGCTGCCAACCCACACTGTGCACTCTTCGATGTGAACTATGGAGGCACGATTCAGTACAATGTGATGACTCGGCTGTACCGTAGTGGCACAGTGGAAGTGGATGGATATCGACGCCCGGTCCCCAACCATGAGATTTATGCTGGACTTGACAGCGCACCAGTGGGAAGCGTCGTGCAGAAGAAGTATTACGCGATGTACAAGGGCACGAACTCTGGATTCCATTGCCTCATCGGAGGAATCTGTGCTGACCAACTGATCAATAAGTCCGTTTCCAATTAGAAGAACAGAATCGCTCTTGCGCCTCAAAGCCATCGAATCCACTAGAGCTAAGTTGGTTCTGATTTGGGGTGCTTGCGCAGTGGGCCCGGCGTTCCTCGTGAACGTCGGGCTCGGTCTATCCTTTGTGATTGAAGGAAGCCTTGCCGGGGGTACGAACTTTGGTTTCGGGTATCTTTGGTTAATAATCACTATCTGCTGGGTTTCTTTGGCGGTCTACATAGGCCACCTGGCCGAGGATCTTTGGGCCTCGGTGTTGTTTACGCTTGGAATTGGATTTCTTCCGACGGCGGCAACACTGCTTTTTACCATCACGACAGAAAGTGCGATGGTAATACTCCTTCTTCCTATTTCGTTTGGAGTTTTCTGTTTCACCGCTGCAAGTAGCTGGATGGTGGCGCTGTCGCACAAGAAGCTAAAAGTTGCTGCTTCATTAGGCCATGTTCTGCTTGGTGTCGCTGGAGTTGCGACAATAGCGTCGGCGCTGCTGGCTAAGTGAAGCAGAACTGTTCGGGGTGCCTGAAAACTTCAATAGCATCCCGAACGAATGTCTTGAGCGAGGAACAGTGACCCTTGTTATGGGGCTTCTCCACGGGTTCAACTTCAGCTAACGAAACAGCGACGAGGACACTCGGGCATTCAATGATGCGGTGTAGTCCGCGAATTCGCACGAACGCTAGTCTCCACTGCAGCATTACATCAAAATTCTGAAGCCTCCTTTGGGGCTTCAATCCTGTAGTGAAGAACCGCCAGTCTATTGAAAACAGTTTTGGATTACCAATTTAATGGTCCACATGTGGCAGATAACTCAGATAAGACGGGATTATGTCACCTATGGGCCAGAGTTCTATCGCAAGCTCTCTGGTCAATAGGTCGCCATCAGTAAACCACTCGCGAGGAAGCATCTCGCTAACATCAATATCTTGTTGTATGGCACGTTCTGCCACTGAGTACCATGCTTCAGTCCATGTTTTTAGTTTCTCGGCAAGACCATCACTTAGCTCTAAGTCTTGAGGTGATCGCGGCCCGTTGGTTGCCTCCCAAAGAGGCCACTCGTTTCCCCAGGCAGCAGTTAAACGAATTTCACGCAGCTCACGAGCCCGTTCAAGGGTGGCACGAGTTAATGCCTGTTCGAGTGTGCAGAACGGTGGAACTGATATATAGTCGCCGGAATTTGGATCGATCATTCGTGGCCACCGGTTCTCATCAGGAAATCTATACGTCTTGTTGAAGTGAATGTAGCTCACCCCTGTCTACGAGAAAAGGACTGAATTATTCAGGTTCGTACAGAATTCAATCTACCTAATGGCGGATCTATGGTCCTGCACCTCGGCCCAGACGTAGGCCAGACCCCATCCGGCTTCAACCTGAATGCGCACGGTCTTGGGGTTGGCTCGCTGCACGAGTGACCAGGTGCCGCGGATCTTCACGGCGTCGCCTTTCTTGACGGTCTCTCGGCTGTAGTTGGTGGCCTGGCCGGTGGCGATCGGGTCGGCGCGGATCTGCTGCCAGTAGGCGAGCTGGTCGCGCAGCTCGTCGAACTGGGGCGCGTAGTGCTCGGCGAATGTCGGCGGTGATTTTCTCGATGCGGTTCGCGACGGTCATGGGCTTGTAGCGGGCGCTCGTGGTGGCGGTCGCGACGCGGGCGCGCCGTGCGGCTTCCTCGGCGTCAGCATCTGCGGCGATCGCCTGCCCCATGCGGCGGTGTGCCTTCTCGATCGGGTTGCGATGGTGCTGCTCGGAGTGGTGGCCGATCTTGATGGGCTCGCCGCCCTCGGGGAGCGGGTTCCCGGCCGCGTCTGCGCGGTTCCATGCCTGCTGCGCGTCTGCGCTCTTACGCAGCGCCTTCGCTTCGAGCGCGTCGGCGCGGTTGGCTTGGCGTATGGCCTTGCTTGCTTCGACTTCTCCGGTACTGCGGGTGGTGCGGTCAACTTCGAGGGCCAGCGCGTAGCCTGCGGTTTCGAGCGCTGAGGCGGTGCGGGTGATGACGTAGTCCTTGGGCAGGCGGTCACGGCTGTGTGGCATGTACCAGGCGGAGATGCTGCGGCCCCAGCGCCACCCATTCGCTTTGAGGAGCTGCGCGGTGCCGTCGCCGCGCTCGGTGCCCTCGACGATGGTTCCGGCTTCGTGCGTGTGGGTGATGGTCAGCATGTCAATGTCCCCATTGTCTCCATTGTCTCCATTGTCTCCATTGAGTATTCGAAGGCTTTAGCACCGGCGATATTGCGAGTGAGCACCAAGCAATATTGCGATTGAGCACCGCGGAATCGCGCTGGTGAGCACCAGCAATAAGTGCTGCTGCTCACCAGCGGGCGGGGTTAGCCGCGGGCGGTACG
>NZ_JBTJER020000011.1:0-88983 GCF_054456695.2 Leucobacter faecis | reverse complement strand
CCGGTCACATTCCGAACCCGGAAGCTAAGACTGACTGCGCCGATGGTACTGCACTCGGGAGGGTGTGGGAGAGTAGGACACCGCCGGACACCTTTTTATAAAGGGGCTGGTTCACGATCAAGTGAACCAGCCCCTTTTTTATCCCCGCAACGAGCTCCTCCGTCATCCTGCGCGACGAAGGAGTCGCAGGATCCACCCTCAGAACAGTGTGTTCTGATCCTCCATGCCGCGCATCGCGTCATAGTCGAGCACGAGGCATCGAATACCGCGGTCTTCTGCGAGCGTGCGAGCCTGCGGCTTAATCTCTTGGGCCGCAAAGACGCCCACCACTGGTGCGAGCAGGGGGTCGCGGTTCATCAAGTCAAGGTAGCGGGTGAGCTGTTCGACACCGTCGATCTCACCGCGGCGCTTGATCTCAATTGCGACCGAGGAGCCCAGCGCGTCACGCGCCAGAATGTCAACCGGGCCGATGGCGGTCATGTACTCGCGACGTACGAGCGTGTGGCCGTCGCCCACGAGCTCGATCTGGTCTGCCAGCAGCTCCTGCAGGTGTGCCTCGACGCCGTCCTTGATGAGCCCGGGGTCGACCCCTAAATCGAAGGAGGTGTCGTGCAGGATCTCGAACAGTGAGACTACGAGCTTGTCGGCCGTCTTCTTCTGCGTCACCTGCCACAGCTCAATGATGCCGGCGGCCCTGTGGTCGTCCTCTAACTCGAGCACGGTGCGCGAGCACGGTGGGCTCATCCAGTTCAGCGGCTTGTAGCTGCCCCCGTCAGAGTGCACGAGAATGCTGCCGTCGCCCTTCAGCATGAGCACACGCTTCGCGCGGGGTAGGTGAGCAGAGAGACGCCCTGCATAGTCAACGGAGCAATCAGCAACAACAATACGCACCGCGTCAGTCTAGCCGTTCGCACCTGCTGGTACCCCGCGTTCACGAGCAACGCCTGAGGCGATAAACACGAAAACAGCAAACCCGACGAGTGGCCAGAATGCGGGCAGCAGGCCCAGGTGTTCACCGAGGAAGCCGATGAGCATGGGGCCGAGTAGAAACGCGGTGTAGGCGATCGCAGACACCGCGGCGACCCCCTTCACAGCGGTCTTAGGGTCGTCAGCCGCCGCCGAGATACCGACGGGAAATCCAAACGCGCAACCCATACCCCAGAGCACCGCACCCGCCACGATCGCGATGGGGGAGGGCACGAGGATGGTGGCAGCAACACCGATGGCAATGAGCACGGCACCGGCGCGCAGCACCGTGACGCGGCCAAAGCGAGGCAGCACCCAGGCTCCAGACAAGCGCGTAAGCGTCATCGAAATAAAGAAGGCAGCGAGCAGCAGAGCGGCGGTGTCGTTAGGGAAGCCGCGGCCGTCTGCGAGAGCGAGAGGCAGCCAGTCGCTTGCTGTGCCCTCGGCAAGGCTCATGCTCATGGCGATGAGACCGATCACGAGAATGCGCGGGTCGCGCCACGGCGTGTACCCGTCCTGTGGTTTCAGGTCGGACGCAGGAGCAGACGCAGGTGCGGGTGTGGGAGCGGCGACAGCCTCGTGGTCGAGCTCGACCCCGCCGGGTAGCACGCGCAGGGCGACGAAAACGCCCACCAGCACGATCAGGTAGATGATGCCCAGGTGTACCGGCACGGCGACGCCTGCGCTTTCGGCGAGGGCACCAAGACCCATCGACGTCACGCTGCCGAGACTGTATCCGGCGTGAAACAGTGACATGCGGGGTTTGCCGAGTGCTCGCTCGGCGCCGGCGCCGCTCACGTTCATCGCGACGTCACTCGTCGCAAACGTGAACCCAAAGACGGCGAGCGCGATGATCGCAGGTACAACGAGCCCCAGCCAAAATAACGTCGCGGCGAGCGGCAGCATCACGGTTTGCGTGACGACAAACGCGGCGAGGACGCGGCGCGCGCCAAACCGTGACACGGTGCGGCCCGACAGCACGAGACCCGTGACCGAGCCCAGCGCGAGCGTGAGCCCGATCAGACTCATCTCAAACGTTGACGCTCCGAGGTGGTCGCGCAGCGCTGGCAAACGACTCAACCAGCTGCCAAACCCGGTGCCCAACAGAGCGAATATGGCGAGGACGCCGTAGGTCCAGCGGGCAGCGAAGCGGGTGTCGCCTGAGGCCTGGTGATGCACGATACTCCTGTGGTCGCGCGACCCGATAAGGTCGACGATTCAGCGTACCAACGCGGCCAGGCGCAAAGCCACCGAGCACGCGATGGCGCGGCCACCGGGTGTGCGGGGGCGGGGTGCGGCAGCTTGAAACGATCCGGAGCTTAGGCCCCAAGCACCACCCAGCGGTCGCCCCGAGCGCGCAGCCCGAGGGTGAGCGCGCGGGCGAGCATAAACACGAGCGTAAACCCGGCAGTGAGCGCGACGAGCGCGGCGGTGCCGGTGGGCACGAGCACCGTGATCGCCCACAGCACGGGCAGGTAGAACGCGAGGTTCACGAGGCTCGTCCACGCGAGGTAGCGGGCGTCGCCCGCGCCCATGAGCACGCCGTCGAGCACGAACACGAAGCCGCCCAGCGGCAGTGAGATACCCAGCGTGAGCACCGCGGCGGGCAAGATCGAGAGCACCCGCTCGTCGCTCGTGAATACGAGGCCGAGCACCGGGCTGAGCGCGGCGAGCAGCGCGCCGATCGCGACGCCGCAGGCGACGCCCCAGAACACGCAACGCCGCACGATCGCCTTCGCGCGGGGGGCGTCGCGGGCGCCGAGCGCGTCACCCACGAGCGCCTGCGCGGCGATGGCGAGCGCGTCGAGCGCGAACGCGGCGGTCGAAAAAACGGTGAAGATAACTTGGTACCCGGCGGTGGCGGCGGTGCCGTGACTCGTTGCTGCAAACACGGTCGCGAGTAGGGCCGCGCGCAGCCCGAGCGTGCGCACAAACAACCACCAGCCGCTGCGGCCAGCGTGCCCGAGTCCGTCGCGCCGGGGCCAGGCGCCCGCGCCGGCCTGGCGCGCGTGCCGCGCAATCACGGCGAGGTAGACGGCAACCATGCCCCACTGCGCGATCACCGTGCCGATAGCGCTGCCCGCGACACCGTAGCCGAGCACGTAAATGAACATCCAGTTGAGGCCGACGTTCGCGGCGAACGCGATCGTCGCCACGACGAGCGGTGTGCGGGTGTCCATGAGCCCGCGCAACAGCCCGCTCGCTGCGAACACGAGCAGCATCGCGGGCACACCGAGGCACGAGATCTTGAGGTACGCGAGAGCCGCGGCCGCGGTCTCGGCGTCGACTCCAAAGGCAGTCACCAGGGGGCCCGAACTGAGCCACAGCACGCCGCCCACGATGACACCGATGCCGAGCGCCAGCCACAGCCCATCGATGCCCGCCTGTACTGCACCAGTGAGATCGCCCGCACCCCGCCGCCGGGCGACGAGCGGAGTCGTCGAGTAAGCGAGAAACACCATCAGCCCCACCGCGGTCTGCAAAATCGCGCTCGCGACCGCGAGCCCCGCAAGCGGGGCGGCGCCCAGGTGCCCCACCATCGCCGAGTCGGCAATGAGAAACAGTGGCTCGGCGATGAGCGCGCCGAGCGCGGGGAGCGCGAGGTGCGCGATCCGGCGGTCGATGACGGCGCGCTGAGCGCGGTCGCGCGGGGACTGGGGCGTGCGGGGCATACACGCAACGCTACCGGGCTGCGCCCGCCGCTACGCCGCCAGCTGACTCTCGCCACGCGGCCCGGGGCGCCCGCTAGGCTTGACGCATGAGCAACGCAGCGCCCGCCTCCGGCCCCGTATCAGGCAGCATCTCAGGTCAAATCTCAGGCATCGACCTCGCAGAACTCGACCCCGCGACCCGCCCGCAAGACGATCTCTATCGTCACGTCAACGGCCGCTGGATCGACCGCACCGAGATTCCCGGCGATAAGGCTCGCTATGGCTCCTTCGCCGTTCTCGCCGAGAACGCCGAGGCCGCTGTGCGCGACATCATCACCGGCACTGAGGCCCCCGCGGCCGGCGCCCCCGCCCAGACCGAGGCCGACAAGGTCGCGGCCCTGTACGCGAGTTTCATGGACACGGAGCGCGTCGACGCACTGGGGGCCCAGCCCATCGCGCCGGATCTCGCGCGTGCGGCCGAGGTCACTTCAATCACCGAGCTGGTGGCGCTCGTGGCCGAGCTCGAGCGGCAGGGGCTCAGCGGCTTCTACGGTATGTTCATCGACAACGACCCGGGTAACCCCGAGCGCTACATCGTGTTCGTGATGCAGGGCGGCATTGGCCTGCCCGACGAGTCGTACTACCGCGAAGAGCAGTTCGCCGAGATTCGCGAGCAGTACCGCGCCCACATTGCGCGCATGCTGGCGCTCGCGGGCGTGGCTGACGCCGAACGCGTCGCCGAGCTCGCCTACGGGCTCGAAGCGCGCATCGCCGAGTCTCACTGGGACAAGGTCGCCAGCCGCGACATTCAAAAGCTGTACAACCTGCGCACGTTCGAGGGGCTCGGCGAGATCACTCCCGAGCTTGACTGGCCCACCTACCTTGCCGCGATGGGCGCCCCCGAGTCTGCGTTCGCCGAGGTCGTCGCCGCCCAGCCTGAGGCCCTCGCCGGGCTTGCTGCGCTGCTCGTCGATAGCGAGCTCGAAGCATGGAAGGCCTGGCTCACCTGGTCGATCGTGCGCGGGGCCGCGGCGCTTCTGTCGCAAGAGATTTCACGCGCCAACTTCGACTTCTACGGCACCGCGCTCACCGGTGCACCCGAGCAGCGCGACCGCTGGCGCCGTGGCGTCTCGTTTGTTGAGGGGGCGATGGGCGAGGCGGTAGGCAAGCTCTACGTTGAGCGTCACTTCGACGAAAACTCGAAGGGCGCGATGGACGAACTCGTCGGCCACCTGATCGAGGCCTACCGCGACTCGATCACCTCACTGTCGTGGATGAGCCCCGAAACCCGCGAGCGCGCCCTCGACAAGCTCGACAAGTTCACGCCCAAGATTGGTTACCCCGTCAAGTGGTGTGACTACTCGGCGCTCGCCGCAGACTCGGGTGACCTGCTGGGCAACTCGCGCCACGTCGCTGAGTATGAGTTCGCACGCGAGTTCGCCAAGATCGGCAAGCCCATCGACCACGACGAGTGGTTTATGACCCCGCAGACGGTCAACGCGTACTACAACCCGGGCTTCAACGAGATCGTGTTCCCCGCCGCCATCTTGCAGCCGCCGTTCTTTGACGTGGCGTGGGACGCGGCGACGAACTTCGGCGCGATCGGTGCGGTGATCGGGCACGAGATCGGTCACGGCTTCGACGACCAGGGCTCGCGCTACGACGGCGACGGCAAGCTCGTCGACTGGTGGACGGAGGGCGACCGTGAGGCGTTCGAGAAGCTGACCGGCGCGCTGATCGAGCAGTACAACGAGCTGTCACCCGAGGGCGCAGACGGCCAGAAGGTCAACGGTGAGCTCACCATCGGCGAGAACATCGGTGACCTCTCTGGCCTCGAGATCGCGTGGAAGGCGTATCTGCGCTCGCTCGCCGGGGCCGAGTCGCCGGTGATCGACGGCCTCACGGGAGCCGAACGCTTCTTCCTTGCCTGGTCGCAGGCGTGGCAGCAGAAGTCGCGCCCCGCAGAGACCGTGCGACTGCTCACGATCGACCCGCACTCGCCCAACGAGTTTCGCTGCAACCAGATCGTCAAGAACCTCGAGGCGTTTCACACCGCGTTCGAGACGCAGCCCGGCGATGGGCTGTGGCTCGACGAGGCCGAGCGCGTCTCGATCTGGTGATCCAGACCTGGTGATCCCGACCTGGTGATGTAGGGCGACGATGAACATGATGCGGCGTAGCGTCCTCTGGCCCAGCGCAACCGCGGGCCTCCTGTGGCTGGTGGTTGGGGGCGTCGCGCAGGCGCTGACCTGGTTCACCAGCGTGGGGTGGCTGCTACAGGCGGTGGTGCCGCACACGATGCCCGGCGCCGTGTGGATGTGGCCCGGCGTGTGGGGCTACACCAGCGCACTGCTCGGCGCGCTCGCCGTCGGCATTGGTACCGCCGCGATCCTGCTGCTGCAGGCGCGCGGCCCCTCCTTCGGCTGGGTGGGGGCCGGGCGTGCCTGGCTCGCGATGATTCTGGCTTCGACCGTCGTGGGCATCGCGACCGACGTAGGCGTGCTGCTGGGCTTTGGCCCGATCCCCAGCGTGGGGGAGGGGCTCAGGTCTCAGCTATCCATCGCCAGCCTCGGCTCGTACGCTGCACTGGGCGCCTACTTTGGGGTGCTCTACGGGTGGGTTGCGGCGCTGGTGGCCCGGTCGCTCGATCGGGTCACGCTGCGCGAGGCGGTGCGGGCGGCACAGCTCGAGGCGGAGCTCGAGGCTACTGCGGGCGCTGGGCTTGATCCGGATCAAGAGGTGAACAGCGGCGGTGCCGGCGAAGGGCCCGGTGCCGGTGCCGGTGAAAGGCCCGGAGCCCCTGGAGCGCCCGGGCCCAGAAACATCGCGCCGCCGCGCCGCCCCGGCGCATTTGTGGGCGCGGTGCTGCCCGTGCTGGCGGCGGTAGCGCTCGCCGTCGCGTACACGGCGGTGTCGAGCGAGGGCGCGCGCGTGCACACGCGGGTCACGCAGGCCGAGCTGGCCCAAGCAGAGCGAGACGCGGCAGAAGCAGCCGGGGTTTTAAGCGTTGGTGCCCTGCCAGATTCGACTGCCGAGGGAGATCCCGTGCCCAGCCGCGACGAGGGCGCGCCACCGCGCGACCCAGCGTGGTGCAGCGCCGCAGACACGACGCTCATGTTCGATGGCCCCGATGCAGCGACGGGGCATCGCCTATTGACGCTGCGCGTCGTGAACGGCGGTGAGGAGTCGTGCGTGCTCGAGGGGTATCCCGACATTGCGTTCGCCGATCAAAATGGCCACCTACTCGATGCAGAGCTGTCACGCGGGGGCTCTTTCATGCGGCAAGATGCGGGGCCCGCGGCGATCACGCTCGAGCCAGGAGCTTGGGCATCGAGCGGCATCGGTTGGAATGCGAACTCGACGCAGGGTGAGCTCGTGGCAGCTCAGGTGTACAGCGCGCTCGTGCCGGGAGACGAACGGCACGCATGGCCGCCGCGCACGCCGCTCGACATCGTGCCGGGAGCGAGCGTGGCAGTGAGCGCCTGGGAGCCCAGCGACGGGCCGCAGCCTGATTGATGCGGTCGACGCGCACCGTGCGATAGGCTCACACTGCAAGTGACACGGGGTGCCGCGTAAGCGGCTGAGACCACACCCGTCGAACCTGATCTAGTTCGTACTAGCGAAGGGATGTCGCGTGAGCGATCGTCTATTTTGTACACCCGCAAACCTGGCCACGGCCACCCACCAGCTGCTGGCGGAGGTGAGACGGCGCAGCCCGCTCACCCACTCCATCACCAATAATGTGGTGCCCAACTTCACGGCCAACGTGCTCCTGGCGCTGGGAGCGGCCCCGGCCATGGTCGACATCGTGGGCGAAGCCGGAGCGTTCGCCGAGGTCGCCGATGGTCTGCTCATCAACCTGGGCACACCGACCCCCGAGCAGCGCGGCGCCATCGCCGAAGCCGTGCCGGGCGCCGCTTTAGGCGGCACGCCCTGGGTACTCGACCCCGTCGCGGTGGGCCTACTGCCCATTCGCACGGCCCTCGCCCACGAACTTCTCGCGGCCGGCCCCACGGCGGTGCGCGGCAACGCATCAGAAATCATTGCGCTCGCGGGGCTCGGCGACGGCGGGCGCGGCACCGACGCAGCTGACGACGTCGATCAGGCACTGCCCGCAGCGCTCCGGATCGCCACCCGCCAGCCCGGTACCGTCGTTGCGGTATCGGGCGACCGTGACCTCATCACTGACGGTGCAACCGTGGTGCGCGTACTGGGCGGAAGCGCACTGCTCACGCGGGTGACGGGAGGCGGCTGCGCACTCGGTTCGGTGATCGCGGCCTTCTTGGGGGTGCGGGCAGACATACCTGCGCTCACTGCGGTCGCGGCCGCGCACGCCGTCTACAGCGTTGCTGCCGAGCATGCCGCGCTCGCGTGCGAAGGTCCCGGCACATTCGCCGCGCACTTTCTCGACGCGCTCGCCGCAGTGACGCCCACAGCAGTGGCCGCGCAGGCTCGATTTGAGGTGGCAGCGTGAACGTGCAACTCGACGTCTACTTCATCACCGACAGAGCGCTGAGCGGCCCCCGCGGCGTAGCTGAAACGGTGCGTCAGGCGGTAGATGGAGGGGCCACGATCGTGCAGCTGCGCGATAAACACGCAAGCTTTGACGAGCTGCTTGACGAAACCGAGCGGGTCGCCGCTGCCATCGCGGGTAGAGTGCCGCTGCTCATCAACGACCGGCTTGATGTAGTGCTCGAAGCGCGCAAGCGTGGAATCCGCGTCGATGGTGTGCACCTGGGGCAGGGCGACACCGCTGTGTTGGGCGCGCGTGAGGCGCTCGGGCCCGACGCCGTTATTGGACTCACCGCCAATGCCCCCGAGCATCTCGACGCGGTAGCCGCGTTGCCCGCGGGAACTGTTGATCACTTGGGGGTGGGCGTGATCCGGCCCACCAGCACGAAGCCCGATCACCCTGAGCCGCTTGGCGTGAGTGGGTTTGAACGGTTCGCGGCCCGCGCTGCGCAGCTGGGTCTGCCGTGTGTGGCGATTGGCGGCGTTGAAGTAGGGGACGCCGCCGCACTGCGGCGCGCGGGGGCCGCGGGGCTTGCAGTAGTGTCGGCGATCGCGGCCGCGCCCGATGCCGAGGCGGCAGCACGGCAGTTTGTACGCGCGTGGCAGTTGGCCGCGTCTCCGCGGTGCGAGCAGGAACCGTCCGCAGAAGCGCTGCGCGAGCAGGCGCTGCCTGCCGCGGGGCCCACGAAGCGTGCGCGAGCGAGTTCGACGCCGAACGTGCTGTCGATCGCGGGCACCGACCCGACGGGCGGTGCTGGAGTGCAGGCCGACCTGAAGGCGATTGCGGCGGGCGGCGGCTATGGCATGGCCGTGGTGACGGCGCTCGTGGCGCAGAACACCAGGGGCGTGCGTGAGGTGCACATCCCGCCCACAGCGTTCTTGGCGGCACAGCTTGACGCCGTGAGTGACGATGTGCGCATCGATGCGGTCAAGATTGGCATGCTCGCGAACGACGCCGTGATTGACACGGTACGGGCGTGGCTGGAGCGGGTGCGGCCGCCGCGCGTGGTGATTGACCCCGTGATGATCGCAGCGAGCGGTGACGCGCTGCTTGACGAGCAGGCTGTAGCAGCGCTGCGACGATTGCTGCCGCTGGCAGACCTGGTGACTCCGAATCTGCCCGAATTGGCAGTGCTCGTGGGCGAGCCTGAAGCAGAAGACTGGGCGGCGGCGCTCGCACAGGCCGCAGAACTGGCGAAGCAGTGTGGCGTGCGCGTGCTTGCGAAGGGCGGGCACCTCGCGGGGGACGCGGTGCCCGACGCGCTTGTGCTGCCATCGGGGGCGGCGCAGGAGTATGCGGGGCGCCGGATCGCGACCCGCAATACCCACGGCACCGGGTGCTCGCTGTCGGCGGGCATCGCGGCCCGAGCGGCCCGGGGCATCGACTGGAGCGACGCTGTCGCCGAGTCAAAACAGTGGTTACGCGAGGCGATCGAAGCCGCTGACTCACTCGACGTTGGCGGCGGGGCAGGGCCCGTGCACCACTTCGCCGGGATGTGGCAGCGCGGCGGGTTGGCGACCGTGGGTGTGGGCGTGGGTGTGGGTGTTGGCGTTGGTGTTGGTGGGTCTGAGTGTGGGGCTGGCGGGGTCGCCACTAAGCGGCTGCGGGAGGATTGGTGGCAGGGCATCGCTCGGGTGCGTCAAGAGACAGACGAACTCGGATTCATTACGCAGCTCGCCGACGGCACTCTCGACCGCGCAGACTTCTTGTTCTACGTGGCGCAAGATGCGCTGTACTTGCGTGAGTATGCCCGCGTGCTGGCGCGCATCTCAGCATTGGCGCCGTCGTCGCAAGAACAGCAGTTCTGGGCCGACAGCGCCAAGGGCGCAATCGCGGGTGAATATGCGCTGCACGAGGAGCGGCTGAGCGCCGGTGTCGCTGCCGGTGTTGCTGCCGGTGTTGGCGTGGCTGCTGGCGAACCGGTTGCGGGTGGGGTGGCCCAGGCCGGCACGTCGACTCGACTCGGGGGAGCGACCCAGCGTTCGCGCGTTACAGACGGCTACATCTCGCATCTGCTCGCGGCCACTACGAGGGGGTACGCGGTGGCCGCAGCGGCGGCGCTACCGTGTTTTTGGATGTACACCGATATTGGCACGCGCCTCAAGGGCGGGCATCTCGGCGAGTATGCGCGTTCGAGCGATCACCCGTACGCCGAGTGGCTTGACACCTACGATGACCCCGCATTTGCCGTCGCCACCGAGCAAGCGATCAGCTACGTGGCTGCGGCAGTGACCGCTGCACACGAGCAGACGAGGGCCGAAGCGTGGCGTGCGTTTGCCGTGTCGGCCGAGTGGGAGCGCGACTTCTTTGGGCAAACCCGGGCCCGCTGATCAATACTGGAGGGCTGACACACAGCTGGCGGGGCGACCGCCAGCTGTGTGACGCTGTGTGTCGGGTGTGGTGCGGCCGATTCGTGCGCGGTAGGGGTTATGCGCCATGCTTTCAGTAAGTGAATAGCTCGTATTGCAATAATCGAGTAATGAGCGCGACGAAGGACACCGACTTGACGACCGCTACACCCCAGGCCGCGCACGATGTATGGCGCGAGAGTCGCCACGAAGCATTGATCGCCCCCACCGGCAACCTGAGCCTCACGCTGACGCGGTGGCTGCCCACCGGCACCTCCGCCGAAGACGCGGCCGCGCAGGTGGCTCAGGCGCGCACGACTGACGCCGTCACTGTCACTGAGCTGTCGCGCCGCAACATCGGCACCGGCGAACCCGAGTACGGCCTGCGGGTCTGGGATGCGCATTCGCAGGCGATTCGAGCCTTCGAGCACGTCGACACGTTTGACTACAACCCCGACTGGGTGGTCGACGCGACCTTTACCCCCGTTGCGGCCGATCGCACCGTGCCGTTTGAGCACATTCGCGATGCCGGTGGCACACGCGACCTTGTGGTGCCCGGCGATATTACGTTTGAGCGCGACGGGCAGAGCTTCACTCTCGCTGCCTTCGACGACGACGGCACGCTGCTACTCGTCTTCGGTGACCCCACGAACACCGCGACCGACGACACCCAGACGTACGGCTCTGGCCGGTTCTTGTTCGTCGAGTTCACCGATGGCGAGACGAAAGCTGAAGCTGAAGCTGACGCTGACGCCAACACCATCACGCGGGCGTCAGCGCGCCCGGTGCGGCTCGACTTCAACCGCGCCTTCGTGCCCCCGTGCGGGTTCTCGGCGCAGTACAACTGCCCCATGCCGCCCCCGCAAAACCGCCTCCCCTGGCCGGTCACCGCGGGCGAGAAGCTGCCCGTCTTCTCGGGCGGTTTCGACATTTACGACGCGCTGGTGTGACGCGCTTCATCTGACGCGCAGGCCCTGATCCGGAACGGGGCTCGTTCGTCGCAGCGCCCAAGCAAGCAGCCGCAGTCACCCAGGCCGCAGTCACCCAAGCCCCAAACCCAACGCACTCCAAAGGAACCCCGATGCCCTCGTTCAAGAAGCACCTCTTCGCCGCAGCAGGCGTGCTCGCCGTCTCGGCGCTCGCCCTTACAGGCTGCGCAGGGTCAGGCGGCCAAGACCGCGGCGGGGCGATCGGCCCAGACGCCACGATCTCGATCGGCTCACTCTACGAGCCGGTGAACCTGAGTAACACCGCGGGCGGCGGCCAGGGCGTAACCGAGGCGCTCACCGGCAATGTGTACGAGAGCCTGTCAAAGCTGAACGACGACGGCACGGTCACACCGCTGCTCGCGACGGGCCACGAGGTCAGCGATGACGG
Source organism: Leucobacter faecis (assembly GCF_054456695.2). Lineage (NCBI taxonomy): Bacteria > Bacillati > Actinomycetota > Actinomycetes > Micrococcales > Microbacteriaceae > Leucobacter > Leucobacter faecis. Next base: position 77,128 of record NZ_JBTJER020000011.1, on the reverse strand, counting down.
CCTCACCTACACGTACACGCTGCGCAACGACGTGAAGTTTCAGTCGGGCAAGGCCCTCACCGCCGAAGACGTGAAGGCCAGCATCGAAGCCGTACTCGCCCCCGACTCGCAGTCGGCGCGCAAGGGAAGCCTCGAGGTCATCACGGGCATCGAAACCCCCGACGAGCACACGGTCGTGTTTACGCTCGACCAGCCGTCGATCTCGCTGCCGTACCTCCTTTCGTACGTGTGGATCATTAACGCAGATGCCACCGACATTGAGAAGCAGGCCGACGGCACCGGCCCGTACACGCTCGGTGAGTGGAAGCGCGGCTCAACCCTCACGCTCGACCGCTGGGACGACTACTGGGGCGACAAAGCGACCAACAAGCAGGTCGTGTTCAACTACTTCACCGACGCAACGGCCGAAGACACCGCGCTGCGCAGCGGCCGCGTCGACCTGATTACGAGCGTGCAGAACCCAGACTCGCTGCCGCAGTTCGAGCAAGAGGGCGGGTTTACGATCAGCGAGGGCCAGTCGACCACCAAGGAGCTGCTCGCGTTCAACGACCGCGTTGCGCCCTTCGACGATGCCAAGGTGCGCCAGGCCGTCTACTCGGCGATCGACCGCGAGAAGCTGCTGAACGCGATCTGGGGCGACTACGGCACCCTGATCGGCTCGATGGTGCCGCCGAGCGACCCCTGGTATGAAGACCTGAACGACCTCAACCCCTACGACCCGGCGCGCTCAGAAAAGCTGCTCAAAGAAGCGGGCCTGCCAGACGGCTTCGAGTTCACGCTCGACACCCCCAGCTATGACCCGCACCCCGCGGTCGCAGAGCTCTTGCAGTCAGAGCTCAAAAAGGTGGGCATCGACGTCAAGATCAACACGATCAGCGCCGACGAGTGGTACACGAAGGTGTTCAAGGAGCGCGACTTCGAGGCGACGCTGCAAGAGCACGTCAATGACCGCGACGTCGTCTGGTACGGCAACCCCGACTTCTACTGGGGCTACGACAACGCTGAAGTGAGCAAGTGGATCAGCGAGGCCGAGCAGGCCGCCACCGAGGCTGAGCAGACCGACCTGCTGCGCAAGGCCAACCGTCAGATCGCCACCGACGCGGCGAGTGTCTGGCTGTACCTCTACCCGCAGATCGTCGTCGCGTCTGACAAAGTGTCGGGGTATCCCGTCAACGGTCTCAACTCGCAGTTCTTCGCGTACGACATTGTGAAGAAGTAGTCGCCTATGCTCGCATACGTGCTGCGGCGCGGCGCGCTGCTGCTGGGGTCGTTCGCCATCGCAATGGTGCTGATTTTTGTACTGTTGCGCATGCTGCCGGGCGACCCCGCCAACGCGCTGCTCTCGGTGGGCGCAACAGATGAGCAGATCGCGGCCGCCCAGGCACAGGTCGGCTCCGATAAGCCGCTGCTCGTGCAGTTCGGTGCGTGGGCAGCGCAAATGCTGCGCTTCGATCTTGGTGAATCGGTCATCACCGGCGCCGCGATCGGCCCCGACGTGGCGGCGCGGCTGCAGGTCACGATCCCGCTCACACTCATCGCGTTCGTGGGGGCGGTGATCGTTGCCCTCGTCGCGGGTGTTACGAGCGCCGTGCGCGCCGACCGCTGGTACGGCGTCGCCCTCTCGGGCGTCGCCCAGCTGGGCATCGCGGTGCCCGTGTTTTGGATCGGCATGATCCTCGTGTGGATCTTCGGCCTCATGCTCGGCTGGTTTCCGACCGGAGGGTTTCCGACCGACGACTGGGCCTACCCGCAAGACGCGCTCTCATCGCTCGCACTGCCTGCCATCTCGATCGCCATCGTCATGGGAGCATCGTTGACCCGGTACGTGCGCTCGGCCACGCTCGACGTGCTCGGCAGCGACTACCTACGCACGGCCCGCGCGCACGGATCGGGGTTTGGTGAGGCGCTGTGGCGCCACGGCCTGCGCAACGGCTCGGTGCCGGTGATCTCGATTCTCGGTATCGAGCTCGCGTCAACCCTGCTGGGCGCGGTCGTCGTCGAGAGCGTGTTCGCGCTGCCGGGGCTCGGCAGCTACCTCGTCGACGGCATCGCCAAGCACGACTTCGCCGCTATCCAAGGAGTGCTCGTGGTGACCACGCTCATGGTGCTGCTCGTCGGCTTCACCGCCGATCTCGCGCAGCGCCTCGTCGACCCCCGCCTGCGCAAGACCGCGGGGGTGAGCGCATGACCGCGCCCATGACTGGCCAGGGCGAGACGGGCCCCACGGGCGAGCGCACCACGGGCCAGCACGCCGTGAGCTCCCTCGCTGCCGCGGGCATCGCGGCAGGGGGATCCGGATCAAAAAAGCGCCCGCGCAGCATCACCCTGTGGGCGGGCGCCGCGATGGTGGGCCTCGTCGTGCTGGCGGCCCTCGTGTCGCTTGTGTGGCTGCCGTACGCGCTCGACGATACGTCGGGCGGGCGGCTCGAGGGCCCCAGCCTCGAGCACCTGTTCGGCACCGACAAGCTGGGCCGCGACCTCGCGAGCCAGCTGATGGTCGGTGCCCGCATCGCGCTCGCGGTCGGCGCCGGGTCGGTCGCGATTGCGGCCGTGTTGGGTGTCGCGATTGGGCTCGTGGCGGCGCTTGCAACCGCGTGGGTCGACGACGCCATCTCGGCGTTCATCGACGTCGCGATCGCCTTCCCGGTGCTGCTCACGGCCATGCTTATCGTCGCGCTGCAGCCGCCGTCGCTGGGATCAGCGATCGTCGCAATCGGCCTCGCCATGTCGGCGGTCGTCGCCCGCATCGCCCGCATCCTCGCGAAGGGCATCGTGTCGGCGCAGTTCGTGACGGCCGCCCGCACGAGCGGCACCTCGACCTGGGGCATCGTGCGCCGGCACCTGCTGCCCAACATGGCGCCCACGCTGTACGTCACGTTCGCGCTGCAGTTTGGCGCCGCGGTACTCGCCGAGGCGAGCCTGTCGTACCTGGGGCTCGGCGCGCCGCCGCCCAACGCCTCATGGGGGCGGCTGCTGCAGGAGGCACAGGGCACCGTGCTCGTGGCTCCCGCCGCCGCGATCGCACCCGGAATCGCGCTCGTCGTGCTCGTGCTCGGCGTGAACTTCATAGCCGACGGCCTGCGCGACGTCGCCGACCCCACCCGCCGAAAGGGGAGTGCCGCATGAGCGCCGCTGCAACTCCGCCCGAACTGTTGCGGGTGAACGGCCTCTCGATCGATGCGGGCGCGGCCCGCCTCGTGAACTCACTGTCGTTCACGGTCGCGCCCGGCGAGCGAGTGGGGCTCATCGGCGAATCCGGATCAGGCAAATCCCTCACCTCGCTTGCCCTGACCGGCCTGCTGCCGGCCGGGCTCACCGCCACCGGGTCGGTGCGGCTCGACGGCGTCGAAACCGTGGGCGCCTCGGAGGGCGCACTGAAGCCGCTGCGGGGCGCAGTCTCTGGCATGGTATTTCAAGAACCACTCACCGCGCTCGACCCGCTCATGCGGGTGGGCAAACAGATCGCTGAGCCGATGCGCCGCCACCTCGGATTGCGCGGTGCCGCCCTCGGCGCCGCGGTGTCGAAGGCGCTCGCCGAGGTGAGTCTTTTTGAGCCGAGGTTCGCACGGGCTTTTCCGCATGAACTCTCGGGCGGGCAGCGGCAGCGGGTCGCGATTGCTATTGCGCTCGCTGCTGGGCCGCGCCTGCTCGTCGCCGATGAGCCGACCACCGCGCTCGACGTGACCGTGCAAGCCGAGGTGCTCGCCCTGCTCGATCGGCTGGTGGCCGAGCGCGGCATGGGGCTCTTGTTTGTGAGCCACGACCTCGCGGTGGTGTCGCGCATGACCGACCGCGTGCTCGTGTTGCAGCGCGGCGACGTGGTCGAAGAGGGGGCGGTGGGCGCGCTGCTGCGGGCCCCGTCGCACCCGTACACCGCGCAGCTCGTGGCGCACGCGCGGGCGCTCGATGCAGCCCTCGACGGGGTAGCTGCTGGTGATGCGGCGGGTGACGCTGGTGCGGGCGAAGCTGCCGGGAACACTGATGCAGAGGGTGATGAGGAACGATGACCACGATTGCGGCCCAGCCGTTGATAGAGGCCCGCGGGGTCGACTTTTCGTACGGTAAACAGCTGACACTGTCGGGTATCGACCTCGCGATTGGCGCTGGTGACTCGGTGGGCATCGTGGGGGAGTCTGGCGCGGGCAAGTCGACGCTTCTGGCGCTGCTTTTGGGGCTCGCGGCTCCCAGCCGTGGCGAAGTGTTGTTTGAGGGGGCGCCGCTCAACCTGCGTGATCGTGCACTGATGCGGCGGTTTCGCGGGTCGGTGCAGGCCGTGTTTCAAGACCCGTACTCGTCGCTCGACCCGCGGCAACGCATTGACCGCATCGTGTCAGAGCCGCTCGAGTCCCTGGGACTCGCGCGCGGTGCTACCGCCCGCAGTCGGGCGCTGGCCGCACTCGAATCGGTGGGGCTACCCGCAGACGCGGGCAACAGGTACCCGCACGAGTTTTCGGGTGGGCAGCGGCAGCGCATCGCGATCGCGCGGGCGACGGTGGTGGCGCCGCGCGTGCTCATCGCCGACGAGCCGGTGAGCGCGCTCGACGTGAGCACACGCACGCAGGTGATCGAACTCGTGAACTCGCTGCGCGAGACGCACGGGCTCGCGCTGGTGATGGTGTCGCACGACCTCGGCTCGGTCGCGGCGACCTGCGCCCGCACGGCGGTGCTCGAGAAGGGTCGACTGGTCGAGGTGGGGCCGACGCGCGAGCTGCTGGTATCACCCCGCGAGGCTTACACGCGGTCGCTCATCTCGGCGATTCCCCGCCTGCCCGCGTAGCCGCGCCTCCGGCCGAGTGCAGGCAGCGGGCAGAGCCAGCGTCTCGAGCATCGATCCAGCGTCAAGCATCAATAATTCGCGAACACTGATGCCATTGGCGTGATTGATGCGTTTCGCGGTGTGGGGGCCGCGGTGTTCCCCCGTCCGGCTGCTCGAACGAAGCGAGTCGCAGCACCCAAGCCTGGATCGCGGGGCCGCGGGTTACGCGGCCGCGTGCTCGGGGCAGGCCGAGCCCGCGTGGGCTGCGCACGCGACGACGCGCACGCGACACGTCTGGTCGGCGCAGTTATCGAGCCGGTTCGTGGCGGTGCCGCACACAAAGCAGCTGCCGAGCACGGCGGCGCCCGGCGCGAAGTCGGTGGCCTCGCGGCCATCGAACACGGCGAGCGAGCCCTCCCAGAGGCCGTCGTTGCCGTAGGCCTCGCCGTATTTTACGATGCCGCCGTCGATTTGGTACACCTCGCCAAAACCGCGCTTGATCATTGCGGCCGACAGAATCTCGCAGCGAATTCCGCCCGTGCAGTACGTGACGACGGGCTTGTTCTTGAGGTCGTCGTAGGCGCCCGATTCGATCTGGGTGATGAAATCGTGCGTGGTGGTGACGTCGGGCACAATCGCGCCCTTGAACTTACCGACCTCGGCCTCCCATGCGTTGCGGCCGTCAAAAAACACAACCTCGTCGCCGCGATCGGCCACGAGTTCGTTGACCGCCTGGGGCGACAGGTGCTGGCCGCCACCGACGACTCCGTCTGCGTCGACAACCGTTTCGTCGGCGATACCAAACGCGACAAGCTCGTCACGCACCTTGACGCTGAGCTTCGGAAAATCGCTGATGCGCCGCCACGGCACAGTGCGGTCGATACCCTTCATGGTTTCAGGTGCGACCGGGTCAAACCCGGTGCCGTCGCTCCACTTCACCTCGAGGCCCTTAAACGCGCTGAATTCGCGGGTGCGCTTGAGGTACTGCTTGCATGCATCAATCTCGCCGCCGACGGTGCCGTTAATGCCGTGCTTCGAGATGATGATGCGGCCACGCAGTCCGAGTGACTCGCACAGCTCACGCTGCCACAGCATGACCGACTCGGGGTCGGCGACGGGGGCAAACACGTAGTACAGCAAGATCTTGGGGTGGCTCACCCGACCATCGTACGCGCCACAGAGCCTGGCTTCGCTGAGCGGTCGAGAAGGCAGCCAAAGTAATTGGTCCTTGTTGTGGTTTCTCGGGCCCAAAACCGCAACAAGGACCAAGTAGTTTCACCGTGCAGCGAATGGACAGGGAGTGAGGGCTTGACATTAACGTAACGTCAACTTTTAGAGTGAGAATGCGGCCGCCAACAACGCGCCAACACCAACCCACCACCAACCCAACACGAGAGACGCACTATGCAGCACACCATCCAGCAGGTCGCAAAGGCCGCCGGCACCACCGCGCGCACCCTGCGCCACTACGACCAGCTCGGCCTCGTGACGCCCAGCCACATCGGCGCCAACGGCTACCGTTACTACGACGACCGCGCCCTCGTCAGGCTGCAGCGGGTGCTGCTGCTGCGCGAGCTCGGGCTCGGCCTCGGCGCCATCGGTGAGGTGCTCAACGCGCAAGACGCGGGCGGCGCGGGCCCTGTTGCAGAGGCGCGGATCCTGCGCACGCACCTCACGCTGCTGCAGGCCGAGGCCGCTCGCGTCGCCGCCCAAATCGCCTCCGTCGAGCGCACGATCGTGGCGCTCGCCCCCGCAGGCGAGGCAACATCAGCGCATACAGAACAGGAACACACCATCATGACCGAGAACATCTTTGACGGCTTCGATCACACGCAGCACCGCGACGAGGTCGAGCGGCGCTGGGGCGCCGACGCCTACGCCCGGAGCGCAAGCTGGTGGGAATCCCAAACGACCGACGAGCAAGAATCAATGCAGGATCGCGTGCACGCGTTGAACACCGACTGGTCGGCACTTGCTCGTGAGGGTGCGTCGCCAGACTCTGCGGTGGCCCGCGCGCTTGCAACCCGCCACCTCGACTGGCTGCGCAGCGTGCCCGGCACCCCGGCCGACTTTGAGGGCTACGTGCGAGGGCTCGCCGACATGTACGTACAAGACGAACGCTTCGCCGCGAACTACGGTGGCACGGCGGGGGCTGAGTTCGTGCGGGCGGCGCTCTTGGCCCACCTCGATGCGGGCTAAGCCTCGACCGCGGCGGGAACGAAAAATATGCGCGACTACTTCTGCTTATGGATGAGTATTAAGCGGAATTGGTCGCGCATATTTTATACACAGGGGTCGGGGCCAGCGGCCAGCGGTCGGCGAAGGCTAAGCCTCGACCGCGGCGGGCATCAGGGCGCGCGCTCCCGCATAGGCGTCGGGCATGTCACGCACGGGCACGTCGAACACGCGGCTTGGGCCCTGCCCGCCGACATCGTGCGCCCAGCCGGGATCGCCACGCTGTGCGAAGCGCACGAGTGCGCCGTGCACCGCTCGTGCGAGCTGCTCGGGCGGGTGTTCGCCCGCTACACGTGTAACACCCTGTGCGTCGAGCCGGTCGAACACGAAGGGCACGTCGATGCAGTGCCCCGCCTGCGGCGGCTCGTCTGCGTGCCAGGCAAAACGGTAGCTCCACGTCGCACCGGCCTCGGCGCGGGCGGTGCGGGCGGCGGCGATGCGCGGCACCCACGTACGAAACACCGAGTCGGTGGCGTAACGGCCAAGCAATACCACGGTGCTCGCCGTCGACTGCGCGAGCGGCCCGGCCAGCCACCTGTCGGCCACGAGCGCCGACGCGCCGAGCGCCCGCAGCGCGGCCCGACGTGGCACCCGGTCGAACACGGTGCCTGGTTTGAACAGCCCCAGCAGCTCGCCGTCGGCGGTGCCGAGCACGAGCGGCACCGCAGCGCTCGGACCCTGCGCGACGGCCACGTCGACCGGGCAGGTGACGGTGCTGCCGTCGGCGACGGGCCCGAGCATCAGACCGTCGCGCAAGAGCCCGTGAATCTCGCGCACGAGCCGCGGCGCCGAGGGTGAGGTGATGTGGGGCTGCAGTTCTAGGACGCGCGCCTCAGATAACGACGCAAACCCGCGGCGATCCGGAGTCACGCCAGCGAGCTTCGCGAGCCGCCGTGTGCGCTCGAGAGCGGCATTGACCGAGGGGTCAGCGATCGCCGCGCTCATGGCATAGCCGCCGTGAAATAGGCCGCGCGCCGCGGGCACCCCCAGCAGAGTGAGCACCGCGCCGCCGCCCGCCGACTGGCCCGCGATGGTCACGCGCCCGGGATCGCCGCCAAACGCGGCGATATTCTGCTGCACCCACTCGAGGGCGGCGACCCAGTCCAGCACGCCACGGTTGGGCGTCGCGCCGGGGATCCAGCCGAAGCCGGTGAACCCGAGCCGGTATGACAGCGTGACGAGCACGACCCCGTCGCGCGCGAACGCGGTGCCGTCATACCAGGGGCTCGCCGGGGAGCCCGAGATGAATCCGCCGCCGTGAATCCACACGACCACGGGCAGTTTCGCGGCCGGATCGGGGGCCGGGGTCCACACGTTGACGCTGAGGGTGTCGCCGCCCGCGATCGAGTGCTCGGGGATGAGGGTCATGCCCGATTCGCCGCGCTGCGGGGTCGGCCCAAACGCGGTCGCATCGAGAATGCCCGCCCACGGCCCGCGCGGCATGGGGGCCGCGAACCTGAGCGGCCCCACCGGCGCGACCGCGTAGGGAATGCCACGAAACACTGCGGCTCCCTCGTGCCACGTGCCTAGCGCGCGGCCCAGCGGCGTCAGCGCGACAGGCGCCTCGGGATCACACGGATCGCAGCGGTACATGACTGCATGTTATCGAGCGCGGGTGGCTCAAGGGAAGAGATCGCTGGGGTTACGCCTTCTCTTGCCCCTGCGATTGCTGTGCTTCTTGTGCTTCTTGTGCTTCTTGTGCTTCTTGTGCTTCTTGTGCTTCCCACGCGTCTTCGATGCGCTGCTGCTGCTCGGGCGTACGGGTGAGGGGCGGCACCACTTCGTGTTGGTCGTTGACGATCACGACGTCGTGGTCGACGTGATCGACCATCGCGTGCACCGCGTCGATAAAATCGCGGCGACGAATCGCGTCGAGTACTCGGGCGTGGTCGCGCTCCATCTCGGCGCCGGTGGCGACATTCGCGAGGCGGCCGCGGTGCTCGGGCGTGCGCAGCTGATCGTTGATGCCCGCATACAGCGACGAGAGCAGTCGATTCTTGGCCGAGTCAAACACGAGACGGTGAAACTTGCTGTCGAAGGCGTTGTCTTCGCCGCCCGCAAAGCCGAGCACGGGGCACCTGGTGCAACCGATCTCATCAGCGGCGGCCTGCTCGAGCGCCAGCACGTCTTCGTCGGTGCGGTGAATCGACGCCTGCTGGGCAGCCTCAATCTCGAGGGCGCGCCGATAGCTCAAAATTTCCTCGAGTGAAAAGTCGCTCAAGAACTCGTTGAGCAGCGCGCTCGTGGGCGCGGCCGAGCGCACGAACGTTCCGCGGCCCGGCAGCGTCTCGAGCATGCCCACCGACGCCAGCGACCGCACCGCCTCACGCACGGTCGAGCGACCCACGCCGGTCTGCTCAGCGAGCTCTGGCTCGATCGGGATCCGGCTGCCGACCTCCCACTCACCGGTGGTGATCTTGCGGCGCAGGTACGCGAGGGTCGCGCGTGCGCGCTCTGATCCGGTGGTGCCAGCCATGTTGCCCCTGTCTGGCGCTAAATTGCGCCGAAGCCTAGGCTCATGAGTATAACGAGAGAGGAACGAATATGGCACACGAGACACTGGGGCGCGGCGCCTTGAACCCCTACGCGGGTATGCGGCAGGTGCCCGGGTTTACGCTGACAAGCGACGACATTCAAGACGGTGAACCGCTGCCGGCCGAGGTATACGCCGACTACGCGGGCGGGGCGAACCGCTCACCGCACCTGATGTGGTCGGGATTTCCGGCCGAGACGAAGAGCTTCGTGGTCACGGCGTACGACCCCGACGCTCCCACGGGATCGGGCTTTTGGCACTGGGCCGTCGCGAACATTCCGGCGAGCGTCACCGAGTTGTCGGCGGGTGCGGGCGCCGCGGGCGCCATCGAGCTCTTGCCTGAAGGGGCGATCACGATGCCCAACGAGATGCGCGAGCCGGCGTTCACCGGGGCAGGCCCGCCTGAGCACACGGGGGTGCACCACTACTGGTTTGTGGTGCACGCGCTCGACGTGGCGCACATCGACATTGACCCGCAGGCGACTCCTGCCGTGCTCGGGTTCATGATGCGTGACGCGGTGCTCGCGCGCGCGATCATTGTGTCGACGGGCGAGTTTGGCGGGGCGGCGTAACCGCAACAGCTCGGTCACGAACCGCCACACGTTTGGGTGAAACGGTCGCGCGCCAGTTACGATGCTGGAAACGGCGTATTGCTGCGCCGTTTTCCCGTATCGCCGCGGCACAGCAGCCGCGGCCAGCATCGTAAGGATTCGATAGCACATGCGCCAGACCTCGTTTCGCCGCCGCGCGCTTGCCTTCGCGGGTATCGCCGCGGCTGCAGCCCTCACACTGACCGCCTGCTCGTCGGCCCCCGCCGACTCCAAGGGAGACGCCGGCGGCAACGCCGTCGAGACGGTCAACATTGGCATTAGCCAGCTCGCACCGCACCCCGCGCTTGACGCGGCAACCGAGGGCTTCAAGCAGGCGTTCATTGACGCGGGCTATGTCGAGGGCGAGACGGTCAACTTCGACCTGCAGAACGCCAACGGTGAGCAGTCGACCGCGGTCACGATCGCGCAGAGTTTTGCTTCGTCTGACGCAGACCTCGTGCTTGCCGTGGCAACGCCTGCCGCGCAGGCTGCCGCGCAGGCGATCCTCGACAAGCCGGTGCTCTTTACCGCCGTCACCGACGCGGTTGCTGCAGAGCTCGTTGACTCAAACGAGAAGCCCGGCGCCAACGTCACCGGCACGGTCGACGCGGTGCCCGCCGACGCGCTCAAAATTCAGCTCGAGCTCGTGAAAGAGCTCAACCCCGACGCCAAGACCGTGGGCATTGTGTACGCCTCGGGCGAGGTGAACTCTGAAGTGCAGGTGAAGGCGGCCGAAGAGGTCGCGAAGGAGCTCGACCTGAAGATCGTCACGAAGACGGTCACCACGGCAAACGACATTGCGCAGGCGACCGAGGCACTCGGTGACGTCGACGCGATCTACGTGCCCACCGACAACATGGTCGTGAACGGTATCGCTTCGCTCGTGCAGGTGGCAGAGAAGACGAAGACGCCCGTGATTGGCGCTGAGCCCGGCACCGTCGAGGGCGGCGCGGTCGCGACCTACGGCATCGACTACACGAAGCTCGGCAAGCAGACCGGCGAGATGGCGATTCGCGTGCTCGAGGGCGCAGACCCGGCAACCACGCCGGTCGAGACCCCGAGCGAGCTCAGCTACGTCGTGAACCCGGCCGCTGCGGAGCGCATGGGCGTCGAGATCCCCAAGGAGATTCTCGACAAGGCCACGATCGTCGAGTAACCCCGACGCTTAGCAGCGACACACCCTCCGTCATCCTGCGCGACGAAGGAGTCGCAGGATCCACGCTGGATTCTGCGACTCGCTTCGCTCCCGCAGAATGACGGGGAGGGTGCCGCTCCCGCAGAATGACGGGGAGGGTGCCGTTCCCGCGGAATGACGGGCGCGCAACCCGCTGACGGGCGGCAGCATGCAAAAGCTAAGCTGGGGCCATCAGCCCACAGCAGTAACGCGAATGAACGCAAGGAACACATACACGCATGATCGGTGCGCTTGAACTAGGCCTCATCTATGGAGTGATGGCGCTCGGCGTCTATCTCACCTTCAGGGTGCTCAACTTTCCAGACCTCACGGTCGACGGTAGCTTTACGACCGGCGCGGCAACGGCCGCCGCGCTCATCACGGCCGGCCAGAGCCCCGTGCTCGCTACGCTCGCGGGTGCCGCGGTGGGGCTTGTAGCGGGCGCCGTCACGGGCCTGTTGCACACGAAGGGCAAGATCGACGGTCTGCTCGCCGGTATTCTCACGATGATCGCCCTGTGGTCGATCAACCTGCGCATCATGGGCACGGTGAAAGAGAACTCCGCGGTCGCCGCAAACCTGCCGCTTTTGCGCGCCGACACCGTGTTCACGCCGCTGCGCGACGCTGGACTACTCGGCACCTGGGGCGGCGTCGCGATCATCGCGGCGGGCGTGCTCGTGCTCAAGCTCGTCGTCGACTGGTTCCTGTCGACGAACCTGGGCCTCGCGATCCAGGCCACCGGCGACAACGGCCCGATGATTCGCAGCTTCGGCGTCAGCACCGACGGCACCAAGATTCTTACGCTGGCGCTGTCGAACGCGCTCGTGAGCGGCTGCGGCGCGCTCGTCGCCCAGTACCAGGGCTTCTCGGACATCAGCATGGGCGTCGGCCTGATTCTCGTCGGCCTCGCCTCGGTGATCCTCGGCCAGGCCATCTTCGGCCAGCGCTTCATCTGGGTCGCGACGCTCGCCGTCGTGCTGGGCGCGGTGCTCTACCGCCTCATCATCTTCTTCGCGCTGCGCGGTGGGCTCGACCCCAACGACATGAAGCTCGTCACCGCGGTGCTCGTGGTGGCGGCGCTGCTGCTGCCGCGCTGGGGCTTCTTGCGCAAGCTCCCCAAGCTCGGCAGGCGCGGCGGCAGTGTCGTGTTTGAGAACGGCACGGCCCAGGCTGCGACTGCAGCTCCGGATCCGGCACTTACGGCCCAGGAAGCTGCGGCAGCACCTGCCGCCGCCCCCGATCGTGCGAGCGAGAGGTAGAGACATGCTCAACATTGATCACATTGAGAAGACGTTTTTTCCGGGCACGATCAACGAGCGGCGCGCGCTCGCGGGCCTCGACTTGAAGCTCGAGGAGAAAGATTTCGTCACCGTTATCGGGTCGAATGGCGCTGGTAAGTCGACGCTCTTGAACGCGATTTCGGGGCGGTACTCGGTCGACGCGGGCACGATCGAGATCGATGGCACGCGGGTTAATAGGCTCAGCGAGCACCAGCGCGCGAAGTTTATTGGGCGGGTGTTTCAGGATCCGATGGCGGGCACAGCGCCCGAGCTGACGATCGAGCAGAACCTGGCACTCGCGGTGCGCCGCGGCAAGAGCCGGGGGCTGGGGCCTGCGCTGTCGAAGCCGCTGCGCGAGCGGTTTGCCGAGGAGCTCGCCACGCTCGAGCTCGGGCTTGAGAACCGGCTCACCGCCAAGGTGGGGCTGCTGTCGGGCGGTCAGCGGCAGGCGCTGTCGCTGCTGATGGCCGGGTTTACGCACCCGCGCATTCTGCTGCTCGACGAGCATACGGCGGCGCTCGACCCGCAGCGCGCGGCGCTCGTCACCGAGCTCACCGACCGCATCGTGACGGCGGGCGGGCTCACCACGCTCATGGTGACGCACAACATGGAGCAGGCGATTCGTCTCGGTAATCGCCTCATCATGATGCACGAGGGGCGCATTGTGTTTGAGGCGTCGGCCGAGCAGAAGAAGGCGCTCACCGTGCCACTGCTGCTCGCCGAGTTCGCAAAGATTAAGGGTGCGCAGCTCGACGACCGCGCGTTGCTTGCGTAGTTTCTCGTAGTTTCGCCCAGCTTCGCCCAGCTTCGCGCAAATATGCGGGGGTAATTCTGCTTTAGGTTGGTTCATAAGCAGAATTACCCCCGCATATTTTGTAGTTCCCCTAGCGAGGGCGCTCGGAACGACGCGCGCCTCAAGCGGGTTTGCGGCTGCGCGTCATACAGTGGGCATATGCCCCCAGTCTCGATTCCTGCCGAACCGTTCTGGGACGATCTTGTGGCTGGCGCCCAAGCGCGGGCGGCCGAGTGGGGCGGCGTCGAAACTGGCCTCCTGCATGGCATTGGCGCCGACCCCGCGTCGGCCGAGTTCACGAGGCGCCTGCTCGAACTCGTGCTCGGCGACGCAGACGCCGTGTCGGCGGCGCTCGAACTCAAACAGCTCGCACATGAGGCACCTACGTCGATGCGGACGCCAGACCGGCTGCTATTACAGGCGAGCGGCAAAGTATCGCTCGGTCTGCCCTGGGCCGTGATGCCCGTCGCCAAGCGCTGGCTGCGCGACCGACTGTCGCACATCGTGCTGTCGTCGAAGTCGCAGGCGACGCTCACCGAGGCGCTGCGCCGCCACACCGAGTCTGGCACCATGCCGGTGGTGCGCCCGATTGGGGAGCGCGTGCTCGGCCCCGCTGGCGTCGCCCGTGAAGTCGAACGGCTGGTGACCTTCGCCAAAGCTCCCGGCGTCACACACTTGATCGTCGACCCGGCGAGACTCGTGCCGGGTGGCAGCGACTGGAGCGCAGACGCAGACGTTGCCCAGGCCGCCCACACGCTGCGCCCCGTGCTCGATGCCGCGGCCGAGCACTACACGACGGTGCTCGTCGAACCGACAAGCGTGCGCTGGGCGCGGCTCGTGCCCGAGATCCTTGAACTCGCGCTCGCCGATCAAGAGCTTGACCGGGTGCAGGTGGGGGCCGCATTTCTCGCCGAGCTGCCCGAGTCGCGCGAGCTCTACAGCCGTGTGAGCCGCTGGGCGCTGCGCCGCGTAGCCGACGGCGGGGCTCCCGTCGAAGCCGTGATCGGTGTCGGCGGCGTGGCGGCGCGAGAACGCATTGAAGCGGTGCGCGCGGGGTTGCCCGTGCCCGTGATCGAAGACGAACCGACGCTCACCGCACAGGTCTTGAACCTCATAGAGTTAGCGCTGCACCCCGGACGTGCAGCCGCGTTGCGGCCGGTCATTGCCACCGAAGAGCCACTCATCGTCGCAGCGACCGTGGCGGCCGCGCACAAGCTCGGCGCGAGCCACTTGTATTCGATCAGGCTGCGGGCGGGCGTGGCCGATGGGCTCGCGGCCCAGCTGGTGGGTGAGCTGCCAGAGGTGCGGGTCTGCCTGCCGGTCGTGCGCCCCCGCGAGTACGACGGCGCGATCGAGTTGCTCGTGCCGCTCGCACTCGAGACCGCGACTCGGCCTGGTGACGCAGCTGAGGCCGCACGCGTACTTCGCGCGGCCGCGGCGCTCGCCGGCCAGGGCCCCGCGTCGACACACCGCACCCAGTCACGCAGCCGCGAGTGGGATCCGACGGAGCTCGACAGCGCGCTGTTCTACCGCGCCCCCGACGAGCCCGCACGCTTCGATACCGGCGGGCTCACCGCCGCGGTGCTCGGGCTCACCCGCGGTGAAACCGGCGAGGTCGAACTCACTGAGGTCGCACCAAACCGTGCGATTCCATTCGTGTCAGAGACGGGGTTCGCGAACGAGCCCGACACCGACGCCTCGCTCACCGAGAACCGCGACTGGGCGCGCAGGCTCGTCGCGCTCGCCCGTGACGACGTCTCTACGGCAGCACCCGCGGCCCGGCAGCTGGGCGGCGCGGCTGCTGCGTTCGATCCGGATCATGCCGAATCACCCGAACGCGGTGTGCCCGTTGCTCCCAACGCCCCTGCGCCCGGAGCGCAGGATCATGCCGTGTCGGCGCCGAGCACGTCGGTGCTGGCCTGCTCAGCGCGGTGGCGTGCCCTCGGGCACGGTCAGCGAGCGATCCACCTGCGCAGGCTCGCGCTCGGCGCCGTAGCGGCGCGCGATCGACTGCTGCGCACACTCGTTGCCGAGACGGGCGCGCCCGTGCCCGAAATTGACGCCGAGGTCGGCCGCATCGTCGATGCGGCACGCTACACCGGGCAGCTAGCTGAGGGGCTCTCCGCCGTACGCGGAGCAACATTCACCCCGGGTGACCTCACGCTCGTCGCCGGCGATGCGTGGGCGGGGCTTGCCGCGCACGCCGAGGCCGTGCTCGCCGCGCTGGGAGCGGGCAGTGGCGTGCTGTGGTGTGCGCCCGCCGCGCTCGCGGGGGCGGCTCGGGCGCTCGTTGAAGAGTGGGCGGCGGCGGGGCTTCCGGTGGGGAGCGTGACGCTCACCGTGCGAGATTTGGCTGCTGAAGCTGAGGTCGGAACGGATCCTGGGGCTGAAATCACAGCCACTGCTAGGGTCGACGCTGCCGAACCTAGCGTCACCGTGAGCGACGCAGGTGAGGCCGAGGTCGGCGTCGGCAACGACCACGCGATCGACCTCGCGATTACGCACGACGTGGACCGCGCGATCGTGCTGGGCGATCGCACCATCGCGCGTGCGGTCGCACGTCGCCGCCCAGACCTCAGCATCGACGGCAGATTTCTCGCACGCGGCAGCATTATCGTGTCGCCAACAGCCGAGCTGGCGAGCGCGGTCGAAGACGTGGTCAGCTCGGCATTCAAAGGCTCCCCGCTCGCCCGGGCAAACAATGTGATCGTGGTGGGCAGCGTGGGGCGCGTGCGCCGGTTCACGGCGGCGCTCACCGACGCTGTCGCAGCCCTGCGCATCGGCGACACCGGCGTCTCACCCGGCGCAGAGCCGAGTAACGACCGAGCGTATGAGCGCGATGCGACCCCGTCGCGCAGCACGGCGCCGACGCTCGGAATCGATGCCCAGATCGAGGTGTGCCCAATCGCGATCGAAGTGGGTCCGCTGCCAGCGCCGGCCACCCCCGCGCAGCTGCGCGCACTCACCGAGCCGGGCCGCGGACACCTTTGGGCACTCCCACCGCTGCAGCTCGACGAACGCGGCCAGCTGTGGCGCCCAGGCGTGCGCCTGGCAGGCCTCGCCACCAGTATCGGCGCCAGCCTCAGTGCGGGGCGCACCGGTCTCGGCGCTCGCGGGCTCGACGCCGAGCGCACCGCGACTCAAACGGCTGACGCGCTGCCGGGGCTGCCCGTGATCAGCGTCACCCATGCGCACACGCTGACAGAAGCGATCCGGCATCAAAATGACAGCGGCACAGGCGCGGTCGCGGGCCTGCAGGCGACCGCCGCGGGAGAGATCGAGCAGTGGCAGGGCAGTGCCGAAGCCGCGACGCTCGCACTGAACCGGCCCACGAGCGACGTGCGCGTCGAGCGGCAACCCGTGGGTGCATGGAACGATGCAGCGCTGGGCACCGCAGCGCTCGCCGCGGGCCCGAACCGCCTCGTGACGCTGGGATCGTGGCGGCTGCGACAGGGAACCCCCAGCAGCACGCTGCATCTGCGCGGCCTCGAGCCAGAGGTGAAGGCTCTCATCGAGGTGCTGCAGCCCGCGATGTCGTACACCGATTTCGATGAGCTGCGCCGTGCAGCCCTCGCCGACTCGCTCACCTGGCGCACGACGTTCGCGCCCGATCGCGACGTCGCGGGCCTCGGCATCGAACGCAACCTGTTGCGCTATCACCCCGTTGACACGCAGATTCGGCTCGCCGAGGGGGCACCCATTGTCGAACTCGCGCGCGTGACCGCGGCGGCGCTTTTGGTGCGGGCCGACGTGACGATTTCGACGGGAGAGGTGCTGCCTCAGGAATTCGCCGAGTTTCTCGAGAAGCTCGGCATCGAGGTGTCGCTTGAGCGTGACGACGATTGGCTCGAGCGCGTCGCGGCGTCGGGGCTTGGCGCTGCAAGGCGCCTGCGGCTCATCGGCGGCGACGCGGTGCGCACCGCCGAATGGTTTGGCGGGCGTGACCGCGTCTCAATGTGGGCCGAGCCCGTGACCATGGCGGGCCCCGTCGAGCTACTCGCGCTCGTGCGCGAACAGGCAGTGTCGGCCCGCGCGCACCGTCACGGCGTCGCCGTGCCGGTGCCCGGGCTCGACTAGCAGCGGCTATCTGATCCGCATTGCTTGATGCGGAATATCATCTTCCAAGAACACGTCACCCACGGGGCGAAACCCAAACTGCGCGTACCAGGCGGTGAGGTGGGCCTGCGCATGGATCCGGATCGGTGCCTCGCCGCAGCGTGCCACCGCGGCCCGCATGAGAGCGGCCGCCGCACCCCGCCCGCGCCAGGCGGGCGCGGTGACGACGCGACCGATGCTCACGAGGCCGGGTTCGTCTCGGTGCTCGCACAGCACGCGCACCGAGCTTGCGACCTCGCCCGCCGGCTCCTCGAGCCACATTTGCACAGTGTCGGGCTCGGTGTCGCGGCCGTCGAGGTCGAGGTAGACGCAGTTCTGCTCGAGCACAAATACCTCTTGGCGAAGGCGGGCGATCGCGTGGAATGTGCGCGCGCTGAGGTCGTCGAAGCTCGTGACCGTGCGCAGGGTAAGGCCTGCGGGCAGCTGCGCCTGGTCGGTGGTGCTTTGGGGGCGTGGGGTGCTCATGAAGCCAGTGTGCCACGCCGAGGCGCGCTCGATTTCCGTTCTTGGATGCGAGCCGGTAGTGTCTATTCTTGTTCGTGTTCGCATGAACAAAGGCGGATTGCCCGAGCGGCCAAAGGGAGCTGACTGTAAATCAGCCGCGCAAGCTACGTGAGTTCGAATCTCGCATCCGCCACATATCACCCCCGGGTCTTAGACCCGGGGGTTTTGTGATTCGTGGGCGGTGTTTGTCGCCGTACTTGCTGCCGTATCGACGAGACGGTATCGAAATATCGAGACGGCATCGAAAATACGCTTTTACCATGCCGACTCGTCGTTTCGATGCCGACTCGTCACGACCGGCAACCTGACGACCGCCGGCTGACGACCTGCGACCCGCCCTACTACGCTCCGGGAAAGCCCTGCTGGCGCCAGTGCGCATCAAATCTGGCGACGCGTCGCCCAGGGCTTGGGCCAGCAGGGTGGCAGGGTCGACAATAGAGGGAGTGGTCACCGGTGTGATCCTTTCGAGTGGGATGTGAAGGTTTCCTCGAAGGGTTCCCCGGTGGCCACGCTGGTCTTTCAGCGGGACTGGTTTGTCCGGGCCCGTTACACCACTCTACGGGGCACCACTACAGGCACTAATTAAGTAATGAACTGTAAAGAATCCTTCGGCCTCCTTGAATCAGGCATACTGATAGTTCTGCTTGAACTTGAAGGGTGAATAATGGGCGTTCGAGATATTTGTGAATTGGCGGCGAAAGTCGATTTCCGCGTCGATCCTTCTGGGAAGGAACGCAAGGTCTCATTCAATTTGAATCGGGTCACAGAACGTTTGCTCCTAGATGATGAGTTTAAACAGCTGGCGCCTACACTCACTCACCTCTCGCTGCTTTCTCGTCAAGCGGAGAAATACGTCCAGAAGTGCCTTGTCCGCTTTGCGTTGTTCGGCGAATTTGTGACCCAAGACATAACCACAACCTGGTATCACGTCCGGTGGACTCCAGTACTTGGCGAGAGTGATCCCCGGTTCGCTTCCCCCGAAGAGTGCATGCAAATCTTAGAGTATTCTGCACAACTCATCGTGGAATTCATGGCCCTTGAGGGAGGCCGTGCCGTTCTGGAACAGCTGGCGAAAGCAAATCGCATACAGGATGGTCTTCCGATTGACTATCGCGAGCGCTTTATTCCCCGACTTCATGCCGCCGACAACATTGTGCTTTTGGAGTCCAAGCTTGGATATGATCTTGTCGAACAACGAAGTGCCTTGCTTGATCGTCAAACAAATCCAGCACATGGAACTTTCGAGAAAGCCTACGCAAAACTTCGTGTCAAAACATACAAGACCGATCGGGTACTTACTGGCTCCCATAAGACTAACCGTGAACTTCGCTGGGAAGTCCATCCAGAATCCGTACATTTTGCGTTCCGTGGAGATTGTATGCGGATTGAACGGGTCCTTGTCGCTCAGCTCTGTCATTTGAGCGGACTCCCGACCAACCTTCGAGACTATTTACTCGAGACCAATCTGGCTCAGCCGGATCGCGAACCGCAACGGTGTCCCATCACTCTTGATCATTTGAAGTGGACCGAATTTGAAGCAGAAATGCTCGATGCGGATCATGGTCGCTCATCTTTTCAAGTGGGCCATATGAACCCCTTGAAAGGGAGCCCTGATCACAATCTCGGTCGGGGCCACACGGCACAGAATGTCTCCTGGATCTCACAAGACGGAAATCGAATCCAAGGTCATCTAAGCATCGATGAGGTGCGCTCGATGCTCTATCGCATTGCCGAAAACTACGCCGTGCTCACCTAGTTTCTCAACGGCGGCGGGTGTTCCCTGCCGCACTAATATCCGACGATATCTAGGACCGCTTTGCGGGCCAATTCTCGAGCTTCAATACGATCCATCACGGCCCGTCGAACAGTGTTAGCCACTTCAGTTCGTCTAGTTGGAGACTTAGGAAGCGGCAGAACAATTTCTGGTAATCTGTCTCCCAGAGTGTCGATAATATCTTGGGTAGCGCGCTTCGCTGTGATCTGTCTCTTCACGGGAGCCGAGCTTAGCGCGGCAAGCAACAGATACGGATCAATCACGCCCTGATCATGCACGCGAATTTTCAGAAGGTGACTCTGATAGACAATATTCGTATCATATTCCGTAATCATCGCACAGGTACCGATCAAATAGGTCCCGTCACGGACCATTAGAATGTCTCCGGCTTGAACGTCTTGTCGCTGACGGTAAGTCTCATAAGTTTCCTCAGAAACGCCATGCTTGGGATCCAGCTTCACTTCCCAATTCGAGATGTCAGAAGTCCTGACAAATGGAATTGTGCCGGTGCCGTACGCCTGTTTTCCTACTTCGTTCCCGGTTGACGTGGAGAGCGCGCCTGCTTCGATCAGATCACCTATCTTGACTAGATCATGAGTCTTCGAAAGAGCATCCAACTCGGCTGCGATCTCAGGATTGTAATACCGAGGTGCAAGATTGCCTGCAACGATGTCCGAGATTTCGACTTCATACCCCAAATGGTCCGTCGGGCCGCTTTTCGTATCCCTCTTCGCCCATCGCTCAGCCACGGTCGGCAGCTCATCAGGGAACACTTTTCTACCCCGACTGTCGTTCCCGCACTTCTTAACTTCGGCCATGAAGATGCTACTTAGTCTTCCCACTTCTCCCGCTTCGTACTTCCGTGCCACAACCAAACACGTCTTAGTGTGAGTCCCCCCGCTACCCGAAGTCTTGAAGAGCTCTTCTGGCATGCCGATGACCGCTTCGATCTCAGCACGGGTTCGGAGATACTCCACGACGTACCGATGGCCACGCGAGGAAATCAAACTTTCGGGAACGACGATTCCCAGTTTTCCCCCTGGCCGCAAAAGGCTAAGGCTTCGTTCAATAAAAAGTACTTGTGGCGACGGTGATGCCTGCAACCGATTGCCTTGAACAAATTCCTGGGTCTTCTTATCCATCTTCCACACATAGCCCAGTTCGAATGCGGCTTGAACATCCTTATTCGCTGCGACAATCTTTGCACCAAATGGCGGGTTCGTTAGAACAACATCCGCGGTCCCGAGGAGGGGAAGCTCTTTTGTCCTTGCTTCGTCCCAAGCAACTGAATCAGCTTCGACGATTACGGGGTCAGAAGCAGAAATAAGTCCTAAGCGCGCAGCAGCTAATCTGGCTAAGTAAGCGTCCTTGTCGATACCAACAAGCCCTTTAGTCGCTTCGGTTGGCTCAACACCATCCTCGATTCGGCGAAGCGCAACGGCCGCGAGGAACCCGCCCGCGCCGCAGGCGGGATCAATAACTACTGCATCGCGTGCCGGCTGGACCAGATCGATCAACAAATTCACAGCATTTTGCGGAGTAAAGAACTGACCTGCTTGACCCCGAAAGGTACCGTTCGCAAACACCTCGTAAAGGTCACCAAAGGGATCATATTGGCCTGAATGGACATTCAATCTTGACACCATCTTGTCAACCTCGACAATGGTCTCGTCGGTAAGTTCAAGTTCATCATCAGGTCCAAAAAGGTCTGGAAAGTCTCCCCGAACTAGGAGCCAAGCCCGCCTGTATGATTCAATGATCCCAAAAGCTTCAACCCGTCCTGCTTGAATGTAGCTGCTGCAGAGTAGCGCTTTCAGCGCCAACTGCAGAAGTGCTTCATCATGGGTCGCTCCGACCTGCTGTCCCGCCAGGTAGTTTCTTAGATCACGGTAAATTTCACGGTGTTCAGCCAAAATTTGACCTTCCTTTAAGTTCCATTTCCAATGGAATCACACACCCCCGACACCCGACACCAGGCCTGAGTTCAGTCGCGTTGTCCAGATCAATCGTAATGAATTCCCAGTCGCTCAGTTCACCTCACCACTCAGACTCGCGCCACCACAACAACATTTCAGTACATAGTCTGAACCACTAGGCGTATTGCTGCACTGAGAAACCTCGCGACATAGCTCAACGAGACGTACCCAATGCCGATAGCTCAGAGGAATGCAGCCATGCCGCTAGAGTTCAATTTCCTTCCTAGTGGTCGCGCCGATACGCACTCCTGCAAACCAGGATCAACGCGCTCCTCTCCGACGCGGTGGATCAAATCTGTGGCGCAGAATACGGTGCGCCTTCCCCTAACGGGGTGAACTCTCGTAACGGATACCGCAACCCGGGCACTCGACACCCGCGTCGGCACCATCGACGTCGCCATCTCTAAGCTGCGGCAGGGCACCTATTTCCCTGAATGGCTCCTCGAACGCCGCAAACGTTCAGCAGCCGCGATGATGACCGTCTTCGCCTACCTCGCCGGTGTCTCTACCCGCCGTGTGGACAAACTCGTGAAGACCCTCGGTATCCACTCGCCCTCGAACTCACAGGTCTCTCGCATGGCGACCGATCTGGACGAGCACGTACGCGAGTTTCGCACCCGATCCTTGAACGATGCGGGCCCGTTCACGCTTGTGGCCCGTGACGCTCCCACCATGAAGGTGTGT
This sequence comes from Leucobacter faecis, assembly GCF_054456695.2. Classification (NCBI taxonomy): domain Bacteria; kingdom Bacillati; phylum Actinomycetota; class Actinomycetes; order Micrococcales; family Microbacteriaceae; genus Leucobacter; species Leucobacter faecis. The sequence continues at coordinate 54,713 of NZ_JBTJER020000011.1, read as the reverse complement.
GAGGGCGGCTGTGTCATCAACACGGCTGCGTTGGAGCGGCGAGGTGGGTGCAGGGCTCTCCGCGACCGGCGACCCGCCCTACTGCGCTCCGGGAAAGCCCTGCTGGCGCCAGGTCTCGTAGACGGCCACGGCCGCGCAGTTGGCGAGGTTCATAGAGCGGCGACCTGGCACCATGGGCACCCGCAGTGAGTCGGTGATGGCAGGGTGGTGCAGAATTTCGTCGGGGAGGCCGGTCGGCTCTGGCCCAAACAGCAGCACGTCGCTCGGCTCGTAGGCGACATCGGTGTAGCGGCGCTCAGTGCGAGCTGTGAACGCGAAGATGCGCGCGGGCCCAAGCGCCTCGAGCGCGGCGTCGAAGGAGTCGTGCACGGTGACGACGGCGAGGTCGTGGTAGTCGAGGCCTGCGCGCTTGAGCTTTGCGTCTTCGAAGTCGAACAGCGGGCTCACGAGGTGCAGCTCGGCACCGCTGCCCGCGGCCATGCGTATGGCGTTGCCGGTGTTGCCGGCGATCCGGGGTTCAAAGAAAAGTACGCGAGTCACCACACGAGCCTACCGCGCGTCATAAGGACTATGCTTTCGACGAAAGCACGCAACGTCGCGTGCCCATGGATCAACGCTGATCCGAAAGGAAGATCATGTCTGACACCCCCAAACCGGCCCATCTGGCCGATGATGAACACCTCGCCGTTCTCGGCTATGAGGGCAAGTTCGACCGCTCAATGAGCCTGTGGGCGAACTTCGCGCTCGGCTTCACCTATCTTTCGCCCCTCGTGGGCGTCTACTCGCTGCTTGCTGTCGCGCTGTCAACGGGCGGCCCGCCCTCGATCTGGTGGATCGTGATCGTTGCCTGCGGCCAGCTGCTCGTCTCGCTCGTATTTGGCGAGGTCGTGTCGCAATTTCCCATTCACGGCGGCATTTATCCGTGGGCGCGCAGGCTCTGGGGCAGGCGCTACGCGTGGATGGCAGCGTGGGTCTACATTTGGGCTCTGATCGTCACGATCACGTCGGTCGCCGAGTTCGGCGCCGGTTTCGTGACGAGCCTGCTGGGCATCGAACTCACGCCTCTTTCGACGCTGCTCACCGCACTCGGGTTGCTGCTGCTCGCGCTCGCGATCAACTTTACGGGCACCAAATGGCTGGCCCGGATCGCCCGTCTCGGGTTGTTTGCAGAGCTGATTGGCGTGATTGGGTTGGGCTTGTACCTGCTGCTCTTTCAGCGGGTGCACGACTTCTCGGTGTTCTTCGACACGATGGGCAAAGCGGGCGACGGGTCGTACTTGCCGGTGTTCATGGGCTCTGCGCTCGCCGGCCTGTTCTTGTTCTACGGGTTTGAGGCGTGCGGCGACGTGGCCGAGGAGGTTTCTGACCCCGCTCGCCGTATTCCGAAGGCCATGATGATGACGATTCTGGTGGGCGCGGTGTCTGCGCTGTTCTCGTTTGGTGGGTACGTGCTTGCCGCCCCCAACCTGCAAGATATTGTCGATGGTAAGGTCGCCGACCCGATCCCCGCGATCCTCGAGGCGACGCTGGGTGCGGCAGGCGCGAAGGTGTTCTTGGTGGTCGCGGTGCTCGCGTTCATTTCGTGTGTGCTGAGCCTGCAGGCTGCCGCCAGCCGGTTGCTGTACTCGTTTGCACGCGACGGCATGCTGCCGGGTCACACCTGGTTGTCGAAGGTGTCTGAGACCACGAAGGTGCCCACCAACGCGCTCATCGTCGCGTGCACGGTGCCCGCGCTGATCTGTGTGCTGATTTACGTCAACGATGGCATTCTCGTGGCGGTCACGTCGTTTGCGATCCTCGGCATCTACCTGTCGTTCCAGATGGTCGTGTTTGCGAGCCTGAAGCAGCGGTTCCAGGGCTGGCGACCGGCGGGGCCGTTCAACCTGCGGGGCATGGGCTTCGTGGTCAACGTAGTGGCTCTGGCTTATGGCATCTTCGCGATGGTGCTGCTGGCGACCCCGGGCGAATCGGGTGATTTCTTTGCAGATCACGTCGTACTGATCGGTCTTGTCGTGGTGTTGGTGCTGGGGTTCATTTACCTGTTTGTGGCACGCCCAGACCGTAAGTCTGACGCCCCGCAGGGCGACGCCAAGCAGGTCGCCGACGAGATTCGCAGGCGCACGGGCCAGATCGACGTTCGGTAGATTCCCTGCGGTAGATTCCGTGCGGTAATGCCCGCGTGGTAGCTTTCGCCCGGCATGCGGGCGTCGTCGCGTGGATGGCGTCGCGTTCCTGGCTTCGCAGCTCGGTTGGTTTGAGCTGCGAGGCTAGGCGCAGCGCACGCTTAAGGTGGCTGTGCCTCGGTCTGCGCCTTCATCGTCCCACGCTGTGGCGGTGAGCGCTAAGTTGTCGCTGGTGAACTCGGTCACGTCGATCGGGCCCATGGGCGCGCCCATCGCCACGAACATGTCGGTGCTTTGTAACTTTCTCGTGGCGCCGAGATCAATGCGCGCCTCTCCGTTCAGCTCGCCAGAGCTGTTGGTGAAATCTCCGTCTAGGTATCCGATCACCTCGCCACCGTCGTCGTGTACGGGCCCACCAAACAGGGCGTCGTTGCCGTCGTACAGCGAGCACAACTCGAGGTCAGCGGTAAACGTGACATCGCCCACTGCGAACGTGGCAGTGCCGATCTCGTATGTGGCCGGCGTGTTCGCACCGTCTGATGTTTCGGGGTGATCGCCGGGGGCCGCGTCCGTGACGCTTTCGGGTGCACACCCAGACAGGCCGAGCGCGAGAAGCGCGCAGGCACCGAACACCGCAGCGACAAAACGGGTGGGTCTCGGCCGCCGTGGAACCTGCTCGAAACGAATGACAGCGTGCACGAGATCCTCATCTCAGTCAGAGCGAGGGCGCACAGCCCACGCAGGGCAAATCAGAAGACAGTTGCGATGGATCGTAACAGAAAACCCCTTATCACGGGCAAAAAGCGCGTGACAAGGGGGTCTGGTGAGTAGAAAAACGAAGGGTCTTAGGTCACCTAGTCGGTTGTGAAGCGGCCGAGCAGTTCAGCCGCGTGACGAATGTCGCCCTCAAGCGAGTTGACCTGCTCTTCTGAGAACGTGCCTGACTTCTTAGCCTTGTCGAGGCGTTCAAGCCCACCCTGTACCTCGTTGTCGAGACCATCGGTGACGAGGCGCTGCACGCTCTCGGGGAGACGGTGAAAACTCGATGTATCCATAACCACCAGAATACCTGATCAACAGAGCAGGTCGGTAGACTCAAATTTATGAGCGAGTTTGTCGTGTCACTGCCGAGCGATCCGAGCCTTGTCGAGGCCCTGCACCAGCGGCTGGGGGAGTCGCCCGAAGTGCGGTTTATCGAGTGGAATGTCGACGGCCCCGCCCCCGAGGCGCACATCGATATCGTTGTGCCGCCCTACTGGGGCGGCGCGCGCAGGTTGGCGAACCTCGGCAGTGTTAAGGCGCGTCTCGTGCAGTGGCAGTCGATCGGCTACAACGGAGTCGCGCGGCACCTGCCCGCGGGGCTGCCGTTCGCGAACGCCGCCACCGTGCACGAGGGATCGACCGCTGAGCTCGCCCTCGCGCTCACCCTCGCATCGCAGCGCGGGCTCGACACGTTTATTCGCCAGGGCGACAAGCGCACTTGGCAGCTGCACTCACTCCCCAGCCTCGCCGATCGCCGCGTGATGATCCTCGGTTACGGCGGGGTGGGTAAGGCGGTTGACGCCCGGTTGCAGGGCTTCGAGGTCGAGGTGATCCGAGTAGCGCGCTCGGCGCGCCAGCAACCCGGTCCCGCGGGTGAGCTCGTGCCCGTGTATCCACTGAGCGAGCTCACCGAGCGGCTGCGCGACACCGACATCGTGATCATTGGGGTGCCGCTCACCGATGACACGAAGGGGCTTGTCGGCGCCGAGCAGCTCGCCGCGCTGCCCGACGGTGCGCTGGTCGTAAACGTGGCCCGCGGCCCGGTTGTCGACACCGACGCGCTGATCGCCGAGCTGAACTCGGGCAGGTTGCGCGCGGCCCTCGACGTCACAGACCCCGAGCCGCTGCCCGCCGAGCACCCGCTGTGGGACTGCCCGGGGCTCATTGTGACACCGCACGTTGGCGGCGATTCGAACGCGATGATGCCGCGCATGTCTGCGTTGATTGTGCGCCAGATTGAACGGTTGAAGGCGGGCGAAACCCCCGAAAACCTCATTGATCTCGGCAACTAGGGCACGGATTCGTAGCGAATCGACGCCCCGACGATGCTTTCGCACTGCCATTTCTTAGCCTGTGGTGTCACGATAGAGGGGCAGCCACGATGACCGTGCGCTGTCACAGTTGAGACAGGAAACGATAAACAATGGCGAAGTATCGAGTTCAAAACCCCGCTACGGGCGAGATTGTCGAGACCTTCGAACAGGCTACCGACGCGCAGATCGAGCAGGCGCTTGCCAGTTCTGACGCCGTCTACCGCGAGTGGCGCGAGCGCAGCGTGCAGGAGCGCGCACAGGTCGTAAAGCGCGTCGCCGAGATTTTCGAGGAGCGCAAGGACGAGCTTGCGGGCATCATCGCGCTCGAGATGGGCAAGTCGATCGCAGAGTCGATCGACGAGGTCGAGTTTGCGCGCGACATTATTGAGTACTACGCGGTGCACGGCCCCGCGCTCATCACCGACTACGAGATTCCCAGTACGATCCCCGGCAAAGCCATCATCGAGCACGTCTCGGTGGGCGCGCTGCTGGGCGTCATGCCCTGGAACTTTCCGTACTACCAGGTGGCACGCTTCGCTGCCCCCAACCTGCTCTTGGGCAACACGATTCTGCTCAAGCACGCCGACATCTGCGCGAAGTCGAACCTTGTGATGCAAGAGATCATGGAGCAGGCGGGCGTGCCCGTCGGCGGCTACCAGGCACTGTTTGCCTCGCACGACCAGATCGCCACCATGATCGCAGACCCCCGCGTGCAGGGCGTCTCGCTCACCGGCTCCGAGCGTGCGGGCTCGATCATTGGCGCGCAGGCGGGTGCGAACCTGAAGAAGGCCGTGCTTGAGCTCGGCGGCATCGACGCGATGGTCGTACTCGACTCAGACAACGTCGCCGAGATCGCCAAGACCGCGTGGGAGTTTCGTACCTACAACGTCGGTCAGGTGTGCAACTCGAACAAGCGCATGATCGTGATGGACGACATTTACGACGAGTTCGTGGCCGAGCTCGTGAAGCTCGCTGACGGCCTGACGCCCGGCGACCAGCTGAACCTGAGCGAGGGCGAGTACGTGCCGATGTCGACCCGCGCCGCGGCCGAGACGGTCGACGCGCAGGTCAGGAAGGCTGTCGAAGAGGGCGCTCGCGTGCTCGCCGGCGGCGTGCTGTCAGACGGCCCCGCGGCGTACTACTCGCCGACCGTGCTCGTCGACGTGCCCCGCGACTCGGTGTCGTACCGCGAAGAGATCTTCGGCCCCGTCGCCACGGTCTACCGTGTATCGAGCGACGAAGAGGCGCTTGAACTCGCGAACGACTGCGCACTGGGCCTGGGCGGCTCGGTGTTCTCGACCGATGAGGCACGCGCGGCGCGCATCGCCTCGCGTCTCGAGGTGGGCATGTCGCACGTCAACACGATCGCCGCTGAGGCCGCCGAAATTCCCTTCGGCGGCGTGAAGCGCTCGGGCTTTGGCCGCGAGATGGGCCCACTGGGCATCGGCGAGTTCGCTAATAAGCGCATGTACTTCGTCGCCGAGTAGCCGCTCTCGGTTCTGGATTCTGCGACTGCGCTCGCAGGCTCGCTCCGCGCAGAATGACGGGTGGGTGTGTGCAGGCTCGCTTCGCGCAGAATGACGGGGGAGGGGCGGGCGCCCCTCGTCATTCTGCGCGATGGTCTCACCCCCTCTCGTCATTCTGCGCGACGGGGGAGTCGCTGAATCCACGCAGCAGCGTCCACCATCGAAAATATGCGCGACAAGTTCCGTTTTACGCCCTGCCTTAGACGGAAATTGTCGCGCATATTTTCGGCGGCGGCCAGGAGCCACGGGCCAGGCCGGCGCCCGACAACCGCCGGCTACCGGCCGCTACCGGCGGCGCGGCACGTAGCGCGGGATCCAGCGCAAGAATCCAACCGCACCGAGCAGCCCCACGGCGCCCATCACGGCAGCCGCGGCGGGCAGCGACACGGCCGCCACCCCCGCGATGATCAGCGGAGCTGCCGCGCCGCCCGCGTCACTGATCGTGTGCCAGGAGCCAAAGAACGGGGCAGGGTTGCCGCGCGGCGCGAGGTCTGAGCCCAGGGTGAGCAGCAGCCCGCTTGAGAGACCGTTGCCCACGCCCAGCACGGCGCCGATCGCCAGCCACCAGCCCGTCGCGTTCGCCAGGTCGGCGGTGAAGGCGAGCACGATGAGACCTGCGCCCATCAACACCATCGCGGGCGTCGTCGCCCACAACCGGCCAAAGCGGTCGGTGATCTGCCCGCTCGCGTAGAACAGCGCGAAATCACACGCCCCCGAGATCCCGGTGACGAGCGCGATGGTGCCGGCGTCTGCGCCGATCGCAATGCCCCACACTGGAATCAGCACCTGCCGCGCCGACCTCAGCGCCGCGAGCGCCGCGGCCGACAGCCCGAGCCTGGCGAGCACCCCGCGGTGGCGCGCCATCGTCGCAAACACGCCCGTGGGCTCTGGGCTGTCAGGCTCGGGGCCGACGGGCGCACCCGCGACGGCGGCTGCCTGCTCGGAGCTCGCGCGCGGGCGATGCTGCGGCGATGGCGAGGCGTGATCCGGATCGAGAATCGCGGGGGCAGCCTGCCCCCGAGCCTGCGGCGGCATGTCGGGCTCGCGCGCGATCAGAACGAGCGCGATCGTGAGCGCGAGGCACCCCGCGAAGAACCACATGGTCCATGCGGGGCTACCCATTGTCGCCAGTAGCCCCGCCGCGATGAACGGGCCCGTAAACGTGCCAAAACGAAAGGTGCCGGCGAGCACCGCGAGGGCGCGCGCCCGCATCTGCACGGGCACGTGGATCGTCAAGAAGGCGTGCCGGGCGAGGCCAAACACGGCAGCGCTCAGGCCGATAACAAGCGTTGAGGCAGCGAGCAAAAACAGGGTGGGGGCGGCAGCCGCGCCCGCCGTGCCCACCAGCGCAAGCACACCCGATACGGCCATCGAGCGGCGCTCGCCGAAGCGGGCGACGGCCCATCCGGCGGGCAGATTGCCGAGTAGCTGGCCGATCACGAGCATCGCGGCGATGAGCGTCGCGAGGGCGACGTCGGCCCCGAGCCGCGTCGCCAGCACCGGCAGCACCGGAATGATGGCGCCCTCACCCACGGCGAACAGCACCGTGGGGCCGTAGATCGCGGGTGCGAAGCGCAGCAGGATGCGGCCGATGGGTGTGCTCATGGGCCTTCCATGCTAATACCCAGGGGCATGAGCGCGCGCGGGTAGACTTGACCGGGAGTGCGCCGAAGTCTCGGCGCGCGTTCCCAAGATCCCCGCTTGCCCCTTGGAGTGATAAAACACATGGCTGAACAGTCCCGCCTCGATAAGGTCATCGCCCTCGCCCGCCACCGCGGCTTCGTGTTTCAGGCGGGTGAGATCTACGGTGGATCTCGCTCGGCGTGGGACTACGGCCCGCTCGGCACCGCGCTGAAAGAGAACATCAAGCGCCAGTGGTGGAAGACGATGGTGCAGAAGCGAGATGACGTTGTCGGTATCGACTCGAGCGTCATTTTGCCGAAGAAGGTGTGGGAGGCTTCGGGCCACGTCGAGGTGTTTAGCGACCCGCTCGTGGAGTGCCTGAGCTGCCACAAGCGCCAGCGTGAAGACCACCTGCTTGAAGCCTTCGAAGAGAAGAAGGGCCGCGTACCCGAGAACGGCATGGCCGACATCGTGTGCGCCAACTGCGGCACTCGTGGCCAGTGGACCGAGCCGCGCGCGTTCTCGGGCCTCTTGAAGACCTACCTCGGCCCCGTCGACGACGAGCAGGGCATGCACTACCTGCGCCCCGAGACCGCGCAGGGCATCTTTGTGAACTTCGCGAACGTGCTGCAGGCGTCGCGTATGAAGCCCCCGTTTGGCATCGGCCAGATCGGCAAGAGCTTCAGAAACGAGATCACGCCCGGCAACTTCATCTTTAGGACCCGCGAGTTCGAGCAGATGGAGATGGAGTTCTTCGTCGAGCCCGGCACCGACGACGAGTGGCAGCAGTACTGGATGGACGAGCGCATGGCGTGGTACACCGGCCTCGGCATCAACCCCGAGAACCTGCGCTTCTACGACCACCCGAAAGAGAAGCTGTCGCACTACTCGAAGCAGACGACCGACATCGAGTACCGCTTTGGTTTTACCGGCAGCGAGTGGGGCGAGCTTGAGGGCATCGCGAACCGCACCGACTACGACCTCAAGACGCACTCGGAGCACTCGGGTAAAGACCTGAACTTCTTCGACCAGACCAACGATGCGCGTTACACGCCCTACGTCATCGAGCCCGCGGCGGGTCTGACCCGCTCGGTCATGGCGTTTCTCGTTGATGCGTACCGTGAAGAAGAGGTGCCCAACGCGAAGGGCGGCACCGATAAGCGCACCGTGCTGGGCCTCGACCCCCGCCTTGCGCCCATCAAGGTCGCCGTGCTGCCGCTGAGCCGCAACGAGAAGCTTTCGCCCATGGCGCGCGAGCTCGCCGCAGACCTGCGCGAGGACTGGAACATCGACTTCGACGACTCGGGCGCGATTGGCCGCCGCTACCGTCGCCAGGACGAGATCGGCACGCCGTTCTGCGTCACGGTCGACTTCGATTCGCTCGACGATAACGCGGTCACCGTGCGCGAGCGCGACACCATGCAGCAGGAGCGCGTGCCCGTCGCAAACCTGTACGCCTACCTGGCAGAGCGCCTGCGCGGCGCGTAACGCCAAGCGTTGCGTCACGCGTAACGCCACGCGTTGTGTCACGCGTAACGCCACGCCCGTGAACCGGGCACACGCCGATCTTCTCACCCGCTACACCTGATGCGGGTGAGAAGATTGACGTTATGACGAGCAGCACTCCGGCAGACCCGGCGCCCGAGCATCAGCCCGCCCAGCCCGATCCGGCACCCCAGCAGCCTCAGCAGCCCGCCGCGCAGCCATTTCAGCCCGCGGCGCCGATGCCGCCAAAGGTTGAGCGGCTCCAGCAGGCCCGGTGGGCCTGGGCGCAAAGGTTCACGTGGCAGACCCGCGAGACCGAGCCGCTCGAATACCACCGACTGCTGCGCGGCATCGAGAACTACCGGTGGTGGAAGCCGCTTGTGCTGCTGATCGTGTCGGGCGTTTACTTCGGCGTGTTTAGTGTCGCGGTGGTGCTGCTGTCGCTGCCGCTGATCTTCGCGTTCGACCCGACCTACCTCGACGACATCGTCGTAAACCCCGACGCGGTGCTCGACACGCAGCGGCCGGTCTCGGTGTTCATTGCGATGGCTTCGATCATCGTGATGATTCCCGCCGTCACTCTCGGCATGCTCACCCTCGGCATGAAGCCGGTGGGCCGCATTTGGTCGGTGGCCGGGCGACTGCGCTGGGGGCTGCTGGGCAGGCTAATGGGGGCTGCCGTTCTCTCGGTGATCGCGATGAACGTAGTGGGTATCGCTGCGGGCTTGGCGCTTGAACCGCCCGTCGCGGGGGCGGCAGACGCCGGGCTGCCCGACTCCTACAGCTGGCAGATGGCCGCCATCTCGATGGCGCTCGTTGTGCTGCTCGTGCCGTTTCAGGCGACGGCCGAGGAGGTCGTGTTTCGCGGCCTGTTCATGCAGGTGCTGGGAGCGTGGGTCAAAACGCCGTGGCTCGCCATCTTGCTGCCGTCGATCGGCTTCGCGCTCGCGCACATCTACGACATCTGGGGTCTCGCCGCTGTCGGTTTGATGGGCGGCGTCGCCGCGTGGCTCACCTGGCGCACCGGTGGCCTCGAGGCCGCGATGGCCATTCACATCGTCAACAACATCATCGCGTTTGGGTTCATGGCCTCGGGTCTCGCCGGCTCAACCGCGCAGACCGAAGCGAGCGGTGGCCCCGGCGGGGTCATCGGTGAGGTGGCGGGCCTTGCCCTGTTTATCTGGCTCACCGAGCGCATCTTTACCAAGGGCGGGCACGGCCGCGAACGCATCGACCTGATCAAGGTGCAGGTGCCCGTCGCCGCCACCTCGTCACAGAACGGAACTCACCATGCTTGACGCCTACGTTTTAGGCCACGGGATCCCCGAACTCGCCGCCGCCCTCGAGCTCGCCGAGGTGGGGCTGCGCGTGCGCGTCGCCCCGCACGCAGGGCCCGCGCCCGTGAGCCCTGCCGAGGCGGCAGGCTCGCTGGCTTCGGGCGATGGCTCGCTGGCTTCGGGCGATGCTGCGGCTGCGGGCGATGCTGCGGCTGCGTCAACTCCGGATCGTGGCGTGCGCGACCCCGAGGGACTCTTGCGCGCACTGCTCGAGCACGTCGCTGCTCCCATCGCCCCCGAAAAGGATGCCGTCACAGCAGCCGGGTTCCCGGCGGCCGCCCCTGTCGCAACGCCGCCCGCGCACACGCTGCTGCGCGGGGCGGCGGGAAGCTGGCTGCCACTGCCCGCGACGAACGTGTGGGGCCTGCCCGCGGTTCCGATGGCGAGCGACTCGATCGCACTGCTCGGAGGCCGTGGCGCGCTGCGCGCCACTGTCGACCGCATTCGCCCCGTACTCACGATCGGCCAGACCCCCAAACTAGGGGCGCTCGTGCGCAGCCGCATGGGGCAGCAGATGCTCGACCGAGTAGTCGATCCGCTTGTGCGAGACCGCTTTGGCGTCGCTGCCAGCGAGCTCGACGTAGCGATTGCAGCGCCGGGCCTCAACGGCGCGCTCACGACCGCGGGGTCGCTGTCGGGGGCCGTGTTCGCGACGGCGGAAGACTACGTTGCGCGCGAGACGCTGGTGGCCCCCGCGGGCGGCTGGGCGGCGCTGCGTGACGCCCTGCTCGAGCGGCTTGCGCTCTACGGCGTGCAGTTTGGCGGCGAGGTTGTAGAGGTCGCTCCGCTGCCTACCGCACAGACTGATGCGGCCGCGAGCGGAGGCCACGGCGGTGAGCCGCGGTGGCGCGTGACCGAGCGGCAGGGTGAAGTGTACGAAGCGGCCGCCATCGTGGTGGGTGACGACGGAGTGGCTCAAGACGCACAGGTGAAGGGTCGCTGGCGGCAGGTGCTTGCCGCGACTGTAACCGGTAGCGCTGCGGGAGTGCCCGCCGATCTCGCTGAGGCCGCGGCTGCGGCTTTCGAGGATGCTGCGGGCGGATCCGGAACTGCGGGTATCGAAGCGATCGAAGCGCTCGAGGGCCCTGCGGGTGACTGGACCGTGCGCTACGAGCAGCTCGCGCCGGATCGCTGGCGCGTCACGGCGGCGGGCCCCGCGGGTGCCGCCGGCCTCGCGCGCAGCGAGGCTACCGCAGCGCAGGCGAGCAGCGTGGATGCCGTGCGGCGGCAGGTGCCAGCGCTCGCGCAGGCGCAGTCGTCGTGGCGGCTCGCGCCGTGGTCGCAGGCCGCCGAGCGCGACGCGGCCGCGGCAGAGATTGCCGAGGGACGCGATGCGAGCCCGTGGCAACTGCTCGTCGGGCGCGGTGTGCACGCGGGCGCCCTTGCCGAAGCTGTCGGTGACGCGCGTGAGGCCAGCGTGCAGCTGCGCCGAAGGCTCACAGGAATCGCCGAGTAAGTACATATTCCGTAGTTGGCATGCGAGCCCGAGGCTGGGCGAGTAGGCTGGCTGCAACTCACGAAACGCCATTGGCGGGAGGCATTATGAAGGGCAAAGTCGCATTCGTTTTTGGCGCTGCGGTTGGCTACGTGCTGGGCACGCGAGCAGGGCGCGAACGCTACGCGCAGATCAAGCGCGGTGCACAGGCTGTGTGGGAGACGGCACCGGTGCAGCGCGGAGTGGGCATCGTGCGCGAGGCCGCACAGGAGCGCGTTGATGCGGTGAAGGCTGCCGCGGCGCGCGCCGGTAAGGGTGCGTTCAACGCGTTCATGCAAGAAGGCGGGGCTGCGAAGCCGGGCGCTGCGGCGACGCGGGCGACGCCCGCCGAGCCAGCGAAACCCGCCGAGTCAGCGAAACCCGCCGAGCAGGCGAAGCCCACCAAGACAGAAGCGGGTGACGCGTGAGCCGCAAGAAGGGTGAACCGGGCACCTTCGAACTGCTGGCCCGGCTGCCACAGCAGATCATCAACCTCGCCAAGGTTGAGTACGAGAACGCAAAGCGCGAGATTGTCTCGAAGGCTAAGAAAGCCGGAATCGGTATTGGCGCGATCATCATTGCGCTGTTCTTCGTGTTCTTTATGCTCGAGGCGCTCGTGATCGCAGCTATCGCAGCGCTTGCGCTCGTGTGGCCGTGGTGGCTCGCAGCGCTCACGGTCGCAGCGGCGCTGCTGCTGCTGGCGGCGGCCGCGATCGCGGGTGGCGTGTGGCTGATCAAGCGGGGCAACCCGGTGCCGGGCGAGACGCTCGGGCGGCTCGAGGGTGACGCGGCGGCGCTCGCGCAGGTGCGCGTCAACTCTGAAGCAGACACGGCAGCGTCGCGCGGCGATATGCCGCATGCCAATGGTGAGGGGAACTGGCGATGAACGCGCACGAGAAACAGCAGGGTATCGCCGACGCCGCCAAAGCGCGGGCAGAGCTCTATAACACCCTTGGCCAGCTCACCCACCAGCTCAACTACGCGCGACGCGTCGACGAAGCGATCGACGATGCGCGTCGCCGCATGGCCGAGGTGAAGCGATCGCGCCCCGTCGTGTTCGCTGCGTCGGTTGCGGGGGTCGCAGCTGTGGTCGGGCTCGGGGTGTGGGGAGTCGTACGCGCGGTCTCTAAGCGCGTATAGTTCACAGTGTGAGAGGTCACGGTTCGGCTACTGTTTGACGCTCGGCGTGCCCCAGTTTTGCGTGAACGGGTCGGCAGGGTAAGAATAGGGACAACGGATTTCCGTCGTCAGCCGGGTCAGTTGTAGCTGTTTATGACCGCTGAATTCAATGTACAACGTCGAGTGAGTGGGGTCTATGTCGGCTGAGGCGAAACCGCTCAGTGGCCTGCGAGTGCTGGTCCCGCGCGGAGGAACTTGGGGCGATCTGGTCTCGAAAGCGCTTCGAGAGCAGGGCGCGCACACTGTCATCGCGCCGCTCGTTGACTTCGCTCACACGCGCGAGGAAGACAAGCTCGTTGCCGCGCTGAAAGACCTTGAAGCGGGCAAATTCGATTGGATGACCGCCACGAGTTCGACGGTCGCCGACGTGCTGCAGCACCACAACGCGGTGATTCACCCCGATACGCAGATCGCCATTGTTGGCGAGGCCACCGCGGTCGCGTTTCGCGCTGCAGGTTACGGGATCACCCGCACGCCGAGCGAAGAAAACAGTACCCACGCGCTGCTGCGCGAGTGGCCCGAGATCGACACGGGCGAGGTGCTGCGCGTGCTCACGCTGCGCTCAGACGTCGCGGTGCCGGTACTCACACAGGGGCTCATCGGTCGCGGGCACGATGTAACGCAGGTGCTCGCGTTTCGCACGGTTGGCGTGCCCGCCTCGGTGCACATTCGCGAGGACATCGAATCGGGGCGCATCAACGCCATCGTTGTCGCGTCGGCGAAGATCGCACAAGAGGTGGCTGCACAGTTTCCGACGCTGCCCGACGACACGCTGCTCGCCTGCGTGGGCGAGAACACCGTCGAAGCCGCTGCAGCGCTCGGCCTGCCGGTGGAAGCCGACGAGCTGGGGCACCCGCTGTACGAGACGAAGCGTGCCATGATCGCGGCGGTTGAGTCGGTCATCGACCAGAGCGACACGCTGGACTAGAGATGGCGCGCGTCGAGGTTTACGAAGACCGGGTGGTGGTGAAGCTCACCACGGCCGAGAAGGTGGCGACGATGCGTCGCCGTGATGTGACGCTCGAGCGCGCTGCAATTGCTTCGGCTGTCATCACCGACGACCCGTGGATTTGGATTCACGGCGTGCGAGCTCCCGGCACGCACGTGCCCGGAAAGTACGCTGCCGGCACCTGGCGCAACCTCACCGGCCGAGATTTTGTACTGGCTCGCGCGGGGCGCGACGCCGTCGTGATCGATTTCGAGCGGCCTGAGCACCCCGATGAAGAGCGCGGCTGGGTGGGTGAGTTCGACCAGTATTCACGCGTCATTCTGTCGACCGTGCACGCGGCCGAACTGGTGCGCGCACTGCGCCTCGAAGACACAGACGCTGACTTTACCGCGGGCTAGTGCGCCTGCGCCTCGCAGCCGCGCCTCGCGCCCGCACCCGGGGCATCAATCACGCTTCAAGCATCACTTTTCGTGAAGTATTGATGCTTGAAGCGTGAATGGTGCCTGAAGTGACTTACTGTACTCCGAGCACCCCGAGCAGCGCGCTAGTCGCGCACGATCACGATGTCTTCGAGTTCGAAGCGGGTGCGCGGTGCAAGCTCGCGCTCGCGCAGCGGCTCGGGCAGCGACTCGGCGGCACCCAGCGCCCCCACAGCGGTGATCGACACCGGCTTGAAGCGCGCGTCGAGGTCAAATGCGGCCGCGATGCCGTCACGATCAAAGCCGCCCATCTGGTGTAGGTGCAGGCCCTCACTCTGCGCCTGCACGCTCAGGTGCGCGACGGCCTGGCCGAGGTCGTACTCGGCCCACGTGCGCTCCTTGCCCTCGTCGTCGAGCATCTCGGCGACGTTCACGATGAGCGCGGCGGCATTGCCAGCCCACGCCTTGTTGAAGCCCATGAGCTGCTCTTCAATCTTTGCGAAGCTCTCGGTGCCGCGCCGCGCGAGGATGAATCGCCACGGCTGCGTGTTCGCAGCGCTCGGTGCCCAGCGCGCAGCCTCAAAGATGCCGCGCAGTGCGCCCTCGGGCAGCGTGTGGCTGTCGTCGAAGGCGCGGGGGCTCCAGCGCTCGGCGAGAACGGGCAGAACGGGGGCGCTGGTCTGGGCGATACGCGGGTTCACGTGGCTCCTTATGAGTGTCAAAACAATATGCCGAGTAATGTAACGCCCCGGTCGGCATAATATTCCCGCGGCCGTTCACTGGCCGCGTGTCTTCCCCGGTTTCTTCGCTCCGGATCACGGCGCAAGCGCCGCCCCTGCCTCTTCTTCGACCACGCGGGTAAGGGTGTCGAGCATGGGGGAGCTTAAGTTCCAGCGCTGCCAGTAGAGCGGCACGTCTAACGTTCTTCCTGGCACGAGCTCGACGAGACGGCCTGCGGCAAGTGCCTGCGCACACTGCAGGTCGGGCAGCATGCCCCAACCGAGGCCGTGTTCGACTGCGAGCGCGAACTCGGCAGAGGAGGGGATGAAGTGGCGCGGCGGGTCGATCTGGGCGCGCGTCACCAGCGCGATGAACCTGCGCTGGTAGGTGTCGTACCGGTCGAACTCAACGATGGGCGCCGACGCGAGGGTTTCGCGGTTCACGGTGCCCTGGGTGAAGTGCGCGGCCGCGAACTCGGGGCTCGCGACAGCGCGGTACCGCACGACGCCGAGCCTGGTCGAGGTGCAGCCGGGCACGGCCTCGGCGGTAGCGGTGAGCGCCGCCATCGCTTCACCGCTGCGCAACCGATCGGTTGAGATTGATTCGTCGGCGCGCAGCACATCAAACCGCGCCCCGGTGAGGTGCGACGCTCGCGCTAGGGCGGGCACAAACCAGGTTGCAAGGGAGTCGGCGTTGACGACGACGGCGATGGGCGATCCGGAGCCGGGATCGCCCCCGAGCTCTCGCGCAGCGTCGCTCGCGAGCAGTTCGAACTGCCGTGCGAGGCGCAAGATCGTCGCGCCCGCCGTCGTGACCTGCACGGGGCGTGTGCGCTGCAGTAGCACGGACCCGACGCGCTGCTCCATTGCGCGAACGCGCTGGCTCACGGCGGAGGGAGTGATGTGCAGCCGGGCGGCGGCGGCCTCGAAGCTGCCCTCGCGCGCGATGGCGGCGAAGGTGGCGAGGTGCTCGATCGGTAGGTCCACGGCGACTCCTAAGTGAAGCAATACTAATGCAGCTTCAGTAAGTTTAGGGCCGCTCAATTAGGCGTTGGGGGCCGCCGGGCCGTAGCGTACGAGAGTGATCCTTCCCATTCTCATCGGTATTGGTAGCGGGCTGTCGCTGATTATGGCGATCGGTGCGCAAAACGCGTTCGTGCTGCGGCAGGGGATTCGGCGCGAGCACGTGCTGCCGGTCGTGCTGATTTGCGGGCTCACCGATGCGGTGCTTGAGACGCTGGGCGTTGCCGGCATTGGGTTTGTGGTCGAGCGAGCGCCGCTCGTGCTCGAGATTGTGCGCTGGGGCGGGGTCGCGTTTCTGCTGTGGTACGCGTGGACCGCGGTGCGGCGGGCGATGAAGCCCGAGGCGATGATCGTCGACCAGGGCGGTGCGGGTGCTTCTGAAGCCGCTGGGTCTTCGGGGTCGCTGAAGCGCGTGGTGCTCGCGTGCCTCGCGATCACCTACCTGAACCCGCACGTGTACCTCGACACGATGGTGCTCATGGGGTCGATCGGTAACGCGCAGGGTGATCCTGAAAAATGGTGGTTTGCGTTGGGCGGCGCCCTCGCGAGCATCGTGTGGTTCTTCGTGCTTGGTTACAGCGCGCGCATGTTGACGAGGTTCTTTGCGACGCCCAGGTCGTGGCAGATTCTCGACGGCATTGTCGCCGCCGTGATGCTGGTCATCGCCGCCCGCCTCGCGTTTGGTGGCATGGGGGTGTAGTGCTACAGCCGGTCGCGGCGGTCGAGCATCTCGTTGTACGCCGCGACAGCGGTCGACGGCGCGGCAGCCGCCGCTTCTTGTGCGAGCGATGATGCGACTAGCAGCGGCAAGATGACGTTTGAACTGTTGCGCAGGACCGTGCTTGGGGTTTGCAGAACAATCGAAGACTCATGAGCAAATGACAAGTCCACCGTTTCCGTGATGACGATCGTGTCGACCCCAGCCTCATGGGTGATTCGAAGTAGCTCTTTCACCTCAGGAATGATGCGCAACGGGCAGATGACCACTACACAGTCTGCGTTTCGAATGAGAGACGCGAACGGCGCGAATGATAAGCCAGTGGCGTTGTTGGCGATGGCATCGAAGCCAAATGATCGAAGCTCGTGCGCGAGGAAGTCAGCAACGTGGCCAGCTTCTTCGAACCCGTAGGCGAAGGTGCGAGTCGAAGAAGCGAGCCGGTTGGCGGCTCTTGCCCAGGTGGTGGCGTCGATGGCAGCTATCCCCTCTTCGAGGAGGCCGATGGTTTCTCCGAGTAGATCGAAGAGTCTATTAGGGGCCTTGCCGTTTTGGTAGAGGCGCTCCTCCCATTGGGTGCCAGGGCTCACGCCTTTATGGCTGATCTCAACGGCTAGGTCGCGTTTTAGCTCAGGCAGGCCGGCATAGCCGAGTGATTGCGCCGAGCGAATTACTGATGCCGAGCTCACGCCCAGGCGCTCGGCAAGTTGATCTGTGGACAGGGTGAGCGTCAACGTTGGATTCGTTTGAAAGTAGCGAATCACCTTTGACTGCGCCGGAGTGAGGTCGTTTATGACATCGGCCACGCGCTCAGAGAAATGTTGCGATGTAGTCATTGCTACATTCTATCGATCTATGTAATGATTGCTACACCAATCGACAAGGGTGTCGAAATTTTATGAACTAGGAGGCACCAATGAGGGTGACAACACGACTCGCACGAGTTGGGTCAACGGTGGGCATGGCGGCGGTCGCATCGCTACTACTGGCGAGCTGCAGTGAAGGGGCCGGGGCCGCGGAGCAAGATCTGGCACCGGTCCCAGACCAAGTCTTCGTCGTTGAAGTTGACGATGCCTTGACCGAGCAGTTGCCAGCAGAGCTACGCGACTCCGGGGCAGTGAGCATTGCCGTCTCCGTTGGGTCTGCGCCTGACGACTTCCATGACGAGAACGGAAAACTGGTTGGGTGGGAAGTCGATCTCGCCCGAGCGGCATTCGACAAATTAGGTCTCACGCCTGAGTTTCATGAAATCTCCTTTGACTCGATCATCCCTGGCCTGAAGGGGGAGCGATACGACATCGCCTTTGGTCAGATCGGCATTACCGGGGAACGCATGGAAGTTATGGATCAGGTGGGCACAGCGCTCACAAACCAGGGGATCGCAGCCCCCGCAGAATCAGACATCAAGATTGAAAGCCTGGATGATCTCTGCGGGCTCAGTGTAGGAGTGAACCGTGGCTCAAGGCAGCAAGACTTTGCACTAGAGCAGAGTGACAAGTGCGTTGCTGATGGAGGAAAAACAGTGGACCTTCAGGTTTACGAAGATGGTAATAAAACGAACATGGCAATGCTCAGTGGCCGAACAGACGTGAGCTGGAACGGCGCCACGTCGATCAACTACTTTGTGGCTGTTAGCAACGGCAAGGCGAAGCTCGTCGGCGAGTACTTGGAGCCCTACCCGATGGGGGCAGCCCTGCCAAAGGCATCACCGCTATCGCAACCATTTGCTGACGCAGTCAATCAACTGCTCGATGACGGCACCTACGACGCAATTATGGCGAAGTGGGGGCTCGAGGGCAACGCGATTCCCGAGGCAACGGTGAACCCCGAACTTGAGAGCGAATAGAAATCATGGTGCAACTAATGCTGCAACGAGAGACAGAGCGCGAGCCGCTCAAGATACTCCCGAAGAGGTCGCGACTGACCTGGATACTAGCCGGGGTAGTGATCCTGATTGGTGGCCTCGCTCTTAGCTCCGTCTTCCGTAACCCCAACTTTCAGTGGGCAGTGGTCGGGCAGTACTTTTTTCATCCTCAGATCATTTCGGGGCTCGGGCGCACAGTCCTGCTAACTGCGGTGGCCATGACGATCGGCCTTGTGCTTGGCGTTGCACTAGCCATTATGCGGTTGTCAGGTAACCCGTTTCTATCGGGTGCGAGCTGGGTGTACACCTGGTTCTTCCGCAGCGTGCCGCAGCTGGTGCAGCTGATCTTCTGGTTCAATTTTGCGGCGCTGTACCGACACATCGTCGTCAAGGTGCCGTTCGGACCAGAGCTTTTTGCGTGGGACACGAACACATTGATCACGCCGTGGAGCGCTGCGATCTTGGGATTCGGACTGAGTCAGGCAGCCTACACGGGCGAGGTGGTGCGCGCAGGCATTAAGGCTGTGCCTGCTGGCCAGCTGCGCGCGGCCAAGGCACTTGGAATGTCGCCCCAGCTAGCGTTCTTCCGAATTGTGCTGCCGCAGGCAATGCGTGTCATCATCCCACCGATTGGCAATGAACTGATTTCGATGGTGAAGGGCACGGCGCTTGTGAGTACCATTGCGCTCGCTGACTTGCTCTACTCTGCGCAACTGATCTATTCGAGAACGTTCGAAACGATCCCGCTGCTCATTGTGGCCACACTTTGGTATCTGGTCATCGTTTCGGTGCTGTCAGTCGGGCAGTACTTTGTGGAAAGGCATTACAGCCATGGTTAACAAGCAAGCGGCGAAGGTCGATCTTCGTGTTGACGACGAAGTCATGGTGGGGATCGAGCGGGTTTCCAAGTCGTATGGCTCATTGCAGGTGTTGCATGACGTGTCGCTCGACGTGGCCCGTGGGCAGGTCGTGTGCATTATTGGGCCGTCAGGCTCAGGCAAGAGCACGCTGCTCAACTGCGTGAATCACCTTGAATCGATCGACGGTGGCTCGATTCATGTCGGTGGGGAATACATCGGCTACCGCAGAGACGAGGCGGGGCTCCACGAACTTTCGGAGTTTCGTACCGCCAAGCAGCGCCGCCACGTAGGAATGGTGTTTCAGCAGTTCAACCTCTTTCCTCACCTCACGGTTCGCGACAACGTTTCTTTTGCGCAGATCAACGTCTTGGGTCGACGGCCGCAAGAAGCGCATGAGAATTCTGCGAGGCTGCTGGAACGTGTAGGGCTTGGCGATAAAGGGAAGGTGTATCCGCAGTCACTGTCTGGAGGTCAGCAGCAGCGAGTCGCGATCGCTCGTGCGCTTGCGCTGGGACCAGAGGTCATGTTGTTCGATGAGCCCACTTCTGCGCTTGATCCCGAGCTTGTGGACGATGTGCTGGTCGTAATGAAGGAGCTGGCGCGCTCTGGTATGACGATGCTGGTTGTGACTCACGAGCTTGGTTTTGCTCGCGAGGTCGCAGATGTCGTGGTCTTCATGGCCGACGGGCGAATCGTAGAAACGGGTAGCCCGCAGCAGGTGCTTGAAAATCCGGTTGAGCTAAGAACGCAACAGTTCATCTCTCGGATTCACTAATGCGCGTTGTGCGCTAACAGAAAAGGACAAGAAAAAACATGCGATACGACCACATTATTGTCGGGGGCGGCGTTCACGGTTGCGCGGCAGCTTACTACCTTGCAAAGGGAGGCACATCGGTGCTTCTACTCGAGCGGCACACGTTGGCGTCTGGTGCCTCGGGGGGTGTCGGCCTTCGGGGTGTACGCGCGAATGGGCGTGACATTCGAGAGCTCCCACTGATGCGACGGGCCTACGAAATCTGGCCTGAGCTCAACGATGAGCTTGGCCTGGACGAGGGGTACCGCAGAGTGGGCGGTATTGAATTGCTGGGAGCCGAAACTTTTGAAGAGCAGAGTCGGCTTGACGCCGTGCGCACCAGGGTCGCAATACAGTGCGCGTTTGGCATCCCGACTGAGCTATTAGATCGAGAAGCTCTTGATGAGCTAGAGCCGGGGGCAGCGGAGAGCGTTGCTGGTGCAATCTATTGCGCGCTTGACGGCACAGCAGAACACAATGAAGTCACGCGTGGCTTTGCACGGGCCGCACAGCTGTACGGCGCAGACGTGCGTGAGGGCGTCACTGTCGTTGATATTGCGGCAACAGCGAGCGGCTACGAAGTCGTCTCAGCCAGTGGAGAAAAGTTTGTGGCAGATGGTCGTGTCCTGCTGCTCGCTAACTATCAGACTCCTCAGATCCTCAGCCGATTGTTTGGTGTTGAGCTGCCTATTTCAGGGCACAATTACCAGGCGACCGCGGTCAAAACAAAGACAGACTTCACCTTCACACACCTCATGGGGCATCAGTCCCTGCCGTTTGCGGCAAAGACGATCGAAGATGGGCTGGTTATGCTCACAGGCGGTCGGGGTGGGATCTGGGACCAAAGAGAAGAATCAGGTCAGCCGCGGCCAGGCAACGCGCAGTCCTCTGTGCGCGAGACCGCAAGCATCTATGGTGCGTTCGCCGACGCCGAGGTTGCATTCACAGATGCGTCGCGCATCGAAACGCAGTGCGTCGATGATATTCCAGTAATTGATGCAGTGCCTGCGGCGCCTGGAGTAATTTTTGCTACTGGCTGGAGCGGTCACGGCTTTGCGATAGCTCCTGCGGTGGCCGAGCTTATTGCCCAGTGGTGCGAGACCGGGCAGAAGCCAGCGCTGCTCGAGCCGTTCCACCTGGCGAGATTCGACGCGGCCGTTAAGTTTGTTGCGCCGTCCCAGCGTGTAGAGCTAACTGTGGGCTGAGCTTCCGCCCGCTTCGCAGCGCACGGGGACCGAGTAGATGGCGAGACCACCTGAAGGCACAGGTTCCAGGTGGTCTCGCTGTGTGTGGCCGCAGTACGGTGGCACCATGCGCCGGGAGGTCACAAGGCTCGGCCACGAGCAAAGCTGACTCTGCCGCAGCTTGGGCTATACGCTCCCAAGTTTCTCGTCGAGGTCTGGGTCGGTCACAGGCGAGAGTTCGTGCTCCTCTAGAAGAGTGATGGTTCGCTTGATGACACTGAGCTTTTCGTTCAGTTGTTTGAGGAACGGTGACCCACTGTCAGAGAACTCGTCGAGCTGCTCGTACTGGCGTCGTACCTGCATTTCTGTCTGAACTAGGTTGTCCCAGAGCACGCCATCGGTTTCGATATCTTGGTCCTTCAGGAGGAGTTCCTTGGCCAGCTGGCTGGCAAAAAACTGCTCGAAAGTTTCCGTCGACGTGCTCGGGCTGGCGAGCCCAAACGCGATGCCACCGCCGCCTGCGGTCGCAAGGGTACCAGCGGTAAGTAGGCCACCGATCATCCCGCCAGGCCCGAAGGTCGCAAGTGCACTTGTGATCGCTGCAGCGCCCGCAAGGCCGGTTCCAGCAGCGAGCACCAGCCCACCCGTGGCAGCCACTAGCGCGACCGCGCCAAGGCTTACAGCACTCCACTTGATGATTGCGGCGGCGCGGCCCCCGGCTATAGTCTCTCGCGCGAGCTTCAGGTTGGATACCGCGTCGTCCGCGAACTTGCTAGGGAGTTGCATCTCGCGAGCCAAAACCCGCAATGAGTCATGTAGTACAGACTTGGGGACTGCGATCTCAAAGGGGCGAATTGGATTTTCCGTGGCCAGTACCGTGAACAGTACCGCAGCATTGAAGCGCGTGAGGTGAGAGTGCGCTGCCGGCATGGGAGGGACGGAATCGGGGTCGGCCAGGTCAACGGTGAGCGCCGCAATGGCACTGGGGAGGGGGCGTTTCGTTTCGCTATAGCGACTCTTGAGTGCATCGATTGCAGCCGCCTGGGTCGAGCGCAAGGCTCCCGCGAACCGGTTCTCCCGGTCGCCTTTCATTCGCATGGATATGAGGTGCGCGAAGCGCAACGACATGAGCAGCGAGATCTCTTCTGGCTGGAGTGCAAGATCAGTGGTTGTCACTGACTTCACGAGCTCAGTCGATCGCGACCCGAAGAGAGCAAAACCTATGGTTTCGGCAACTCGAGCTTGTGAGAGATAGTTCTGAGCAAAGTGCGAGGCGGGAAACAACCCGGATGTATAACTTGAATCTAGCATCCACGTGAACACCGAGGAAAGGCCGCGGTACCCAACTACGAAATCTGCGGTGTTCCAATAATTGACCCACCACCCCAGGTTGACAGGTGGTTCCTTCAGGAGAGCTCTGAGGTTGTCGACATCGAATTCGTTGTGGGCTAGAGGGCTACCGAGCGTGATGAGGGCTGTGACTGTGACGCTGTCGGGAAGTCTGCGAAGCAGGTCGGCTGCGATCACTGAGCCCAGACTGTGACCAACAATAATAATGTTGCCAGAAGCCGGAACTTCGGCAAGTACAAGGTTGAGGACAGCGGCGCGCACATTGTCGTTCTTCAGATAATTCTGAGCCTGGTTGAGCACTCTCAGGCCACCGCCCACTACGGTCTCTGCGCCAACATAGCCGTTGCCGGCATTCATGTGTTGAATGCGGTGTTCGATGGCGCTTGTGCGGCGCTCGAATTCACGGCGATTGAGGCGGGCCGCATCGCGAGAAGGCGTGGATACGGTGACTGGCGGTAGTTCGTGCTCGTCGTCTATTCCCTTCAGAGTGTAGGGGTATTTGGGGGTGATGACGCGAACTTCTTCGAGGCTGGGGTAACCAGCATGTTCGAGCGACGCGTCGAGACGCGTGCGCCAGGTATTGTCGAGGTCTCCATCTCCGACTCCATGGAGGAAAACTAACGTAGGGGTGTCAGGCAACAGTTCGCTCCGTAGGTCATTTGACGTTCTCACCGTGGCACGCACGGTGCACGAAGTTAGGATACTGCGATTGACAACAGGTGAGCGTCGACGCATTGGAGTGGGCGGGAGTAGTGCCCCGTAAAGTGGTGTACCGGGAACCTACTTGCCGGTGAATGTCGTGGCCGTGAGGCGCAGCCACAACCATAAGCGAGTGTGGGCGTCATTGATGTCGATACCCAAAGTGTCGGTCACACTCGTGAGCCGATATCGGAGCGTGTTTTGGTGCACGTGCAAGGTGGCAGCCGCGTCGCGCACGCTGCCGCCGCAGTCGAAGTACGTGCGCAACGTGAGCTGCAGCTGCGTACCGTGAAGACGATCGTGACGGGTGATTGCCTCGAATGCGTCTCCCCTCGTCACTGACATCGTCGTCATCGCTTCGGCCACCTGGCTCAAAGCGATCGTATTGCGTGCGTTACGGAAGGTCGCAATGCGTGTCGTTGCATCGCTTTGTAACGGGCTCAGCGGGCCAGTAGCGCCCGTGGGGCTCGTCGGGCTTGCAAGCGTGGCAGTGCTTGAGAGGAGCGCCGACACAACGAGCTCAGACTCGTGATGCGAGCGTGGCACCTGTGAATGCCCCGCTGCGACTGACCCAATACCTGCGGCGATGGTCTCATCAGCGCGGCAGACCCAAGTAGCGAACGACATAATGTGCTCTTCAGAAGCGCCCGAAATGACAATCACGACACGGTTCTCGAGCAGCGCGCACTCGTAGAAGGCAAAGGCTGTTGAAGCGTTGCCCTTCACCAGTTGCAACAAGCGACGTAGCCCAAACTGAGTGTGGGCCTCTGAATCATCGCGCACACCAAAACTCACGACCACCGTGTCTTGGCTGGGTGGCAGTGCGAGCTGCGCGTACGCGGTGGCAGCATCAGCTGAGTTCTCGAGGATCGCGCGCACCAGCTGCCGTTTGCGCTGGCCCCCATCAAGCTCCTCATTTCTTGCGCGGAGAAAGTGCTGGGTCACCACCGGGGCAACGTCATCGAGAAGTGCCATGGTCACGGCTGCCAAGGCCGGGTCTATCTGCACGACCCACACCGTGCCAAGCATCTCATTCGCATAGCGCACTGCCCGAGCGACCCTGCCATATTCGTTTGACTCGCCAGCGAAGTGGAGCGCTAACGGAGAGCGCATCACTTCACGATATTCGGCATCGCTCGATGGAGCGACAGCCTCACGAAGAGACAGCGTGCTCGCGCGCCGGGTGTCATCGATGGGTTGGTCAGCGTGGGTGGAATATCCGATAATTCGACCAGCATCATCAACGAAGCTGACCGCGCCAAACGCGATGGACGCGAGCGAGTTGGCCGCGCTAAACAAGTCGCCCAATTTCGCACTCGCCACATACTCCCCCACTCGTGGACGGATCATGCTCTGGGCGGTCGAGTAGAGCTGGCCCCAGTCGCCCGCATCGTCGAGGGTAAGTACTGGCAGTGCGGGCGGCTCGCTGTGCAGCTCGGAAGAGCCTGGTGCGCGTACGACGAGAGCTGCCGCACCGAAGTGGGCAAGCTGAGACGCAGTGGTGAAGATGTCTGCCGCGCTGAGGCCGGGGGCGAGTAGTACTTGACCCCTCACTGAGGGAGCCCGCGGTCCAAGCAATGATGCTTCAACAAACGCGACTCCGGTGAAGCCCGTCTCGAGGTGAGAGGGGCTGTGCTCAGCTGCGCTCAAGTAAGGAGCCAGCGCCTCGATGAGGTCGGCCAACGAGCTGGGTACGGCGTGCGACAAACGACGCATTTGTGCTCCTCGATAATTATTCGATGCTTCTGCTGGAGAATACTCCATCGGTTCTGGTGTCCCCTCTTGGAACACTGATGTTGCTGCCCTGATTAGGGCAAGCGGGAAAGGCCACCGCTTTTCTCAACGAAGAGAATTTCAAAGGAGAGCCTCTTGAATCCTCACACTCCCAACAGACAGCGCGCAACGCGGCGCGCTATCGCCACTATTGGCGCAGCACTTGGAGCTGTCGCCCTGCTGGCAGGCTGCTCAACAGCGCCCACTGACGAGCCCGCTCAGGCCAGCTCAGAACCCACGATGGCGCCAGTGGAGGCTGCAGCGGCCCTGGTGCCGCAGAGCATTCGCGACACGGGCCAGCTCGTCGTTGCTATTCCCACTAACGAGCCACCCACGCAGTTTTACCGCGAAGGTACGAAGGAGATGACCGGGCTCAACCCCGACATTGCGCGATTGCTCGCAGGCGCGCTGGATCTTGACCTTCAAATCGATGTCACCAACTTCGACGCCATTATTCCAGGCTTGAGCGCAAATCGTTTTGACCTCACGGTCTCCTCAATGACTCCGACTTCTGAGCGTATTAAGCAGCTCGATTTCGTCGATTATGTGCGCGTCGGCAACGGCCTTGGGGCACAAGCGGGCAACCCACAGGGTGTTGCGTTCGATGCACTGTGCGGCAAGCGTGTGGCCGTGCTCAAGGGGTCCTACCAGCTCACAGCGCGTGTTCCTGAGATGGTAGCGGAGTGCGCTAAAAGCGGCGCTGGTGCCCTTGAGGTGTTGCAGTTTCCTGACACACAGCAAGCTGTGTCCTCGGTTTTGAGCGGTCGGGCAGACGCGGTCTTCGCGGATGCCCCCATCATCGCGTATGCGGCCGACCAAGATGCGAGATTTGAAGTCGTGGAAGAGAATGCCTTTGGAAATGTCGGAATTGGTATTCCCAAGGACACCGACATGCTCGATGCGGTATCGACAGCTATGAACGCAGTGATCGAGTCGCCGGAATACCTCGACATGCTGACCTCGTACGGGCTCGAATCGATGGCAATCGACGACGCTCTGATCAACGCTCCACAGGCCTAGGGCGGGGCAATGACTACTCCAACACTCTCAAAAGTAGCTTCTTCTGAAGCGGGTCCATCGACCCAGATTCAGAGTACGCTGAGCACGCTCGAAGTACGTAAACGACGCAATAACGTGATGCTCGCCGGTGGCGTGCTGGTGATCCTCATCGCAGTCCTTGTAGTCGCAGACGTATTCACTAACGAAAACTTTGGTTGGCCGGTCGTGCTCGACTATTTGTTCAACCCACAGATTCTGCAGGGTGTGCTGCTGACGATCGCGCTGACGGTCGTCTCAATGACAATCGGTATTTTGCTAGGCGTTGTGCTCGCTGTGATGCGCGTTTCAAACAACGCAATCTTTGCATGGACGAGTCGCGCTTACATTTGGTTCTTTCGGGGCACACCGCTGCTGGTACAGCTGATCTTTTGGTACAACATCGCGGCGCTCTACCCGATGATCGTGCTGGGGCTGCCGTTTGGTGGGCCGGGTATTGAACTGGGCTCAGCCAACGTGCTCATTACCCCGCTGGTGGCGGCATTTTTGGGGCTTGCGTTGAATGAAGCGGCCTACATGGCCGAGATTATTCGTAGTGGCATCTCGTCGGTCGACGAGGGACAGCTGGACGCCGGCCGGGCAATCGGAATGACCCGTGGCAAGCTGATGAACCGCGTCATCTTGCCACAGGCCATGCGTGTCGTGATTCCGCCCACGGGTAACCAGGTGATTTCAATGCTCAAGAGCACCTCGCTCGTGAGTGTGCTTGCGATCTCTGACCTGCTCTATGCGGCCCAGTCGATCTATGCGCTCAACTACCAAGTGATTCCGCTGCTGTTGGTGGCATGTGCCTGGTATCTCGCCCTGACGACTGCACTCAGCGCCGTGCAGTCGCGACTTGAAGAACGCTACGGGCGCGGATTTACGCCGCGTAAGCAGCGCTCCGCGAAGCGAAAGGAAATCGCAGCATGAACGCGAACATGGTTGAAATTCGGGGTGTGCGTAAGGCCTTCGGTGACAACGTGGTACTCAAGGACGTGTCACTCAACGTGCCAGTAGGTTCGGTCACCTGCCTGTTGGGGCCTTCGGGTTCGGGCAAGACGACGATGCTGCGGTGCGTGAATCGACTCGAAACCGTTGACGCGGGGTTCATCCTCGTTGACGGCGATATGGTGGGCGCGACCCGCCACCGTGATCACCTGGTCGAAGCAAAAGAAACAGCGATCGCGAAGAGCCGCCGCCAAACGGGCATGGTGTTTCAGCGGTTCAACCTCTTTCCCCACCGCACCATCCTCGAAAACGTGATTGAGGGCCCGGTGCAGGTACTGAAACGCAAGAAAGCCGACGTGATCGCTGAGGCGCTCGTACTGCTTGAGCGCGTGGGGCTGAGTGATAAGGCGCACGCGTACCCGCAAGAGCTTTCGGGTGGCCAGCAGCAGCGCATCGCGATTGCGCGTGCACTCGCGATGAAGCCCAAATTGCTGTTGTTTGACGAGCCCACTAGCGCGCTCGACCCAGAGCTCGTGGGCGAGGTGCTTGAAGTGATGCGCGACCTAGCCGCAGACGGCATGACGATGATCGTCGTTACCCACGAACTGGGCTTCGCTCGCGAGGTGAGCGACCAGGTCGTGTTCATGGCAGACGGTGTTGTCGTTGAGCAGGGCCCACCAGAAGAGGTGCTGGGTAACCCGCAGCACGAGCGCACCCAAGCCTTTCTGTCGCGGTTCATTTAACCCGCATACGCGCTAACCCGATCCGGAACATCAGAAATCTAAGGAAACCGATTTCGTATGAAAATTCACAGCATTGAGGACCTGCGCAGGGTTGCGCATCGGCGCCTACCCAAGATGGTCTCAGACTTTCTTTACGGTGGCGCGCTCGATGAGCTGACGCTTGACCGAAATCGAGCGGCGCTCGATGAGATCATGCTGCAGCAGCGCGTGATGGTCGACATCGCAGAACGAGACACGTCGTCGAGCGTGTTTGGCACGTACCTCGGGACACCGCTCATCGTGTCACCCATGGGGCTGCTCACACTGATGCACCCGAAGGCAGACGTGGCCATCGCGCGCGCCGCGGCAAAAGCTGAAAGTATTTTTACGCACAGCCCATGGTCGGGCTGTTCGCTTGAAGAGGTCGTCGAGGCCGCGCCCGGCCGCGTATGGTCGCAGATTGCGTTCTGGAAAGACGAAGCCGAGACGGAACGGCACATCGACCGCGCAAAGGCGCTCGGGGTCGACACGCTGGTGATTGCGGGGGATGTCGCCGAGTCGAGCAAACGCGACCGAGACCTGCGTCACGGCATCGGGATGCCGCCCAAGCCGCCGTTTGGCGACGTGATCAATGTGGCACTGCACCCGCGCTGGCTGTGGAACCTCGTCACTGGTCGACCCATGACATTCGGCACCTACAGTGTGAGCGGGCGCCGCATGCGCATGCGCGAGATGGACCCGTGGATGGCGGCGAACGAGAACCCCTCTGCGACCTGGACCGACATTGCCCGGTTGCGTAAGCGCTGGAGCGGCCAGATTCTCGTGAAGGGGGTGATGGGCGCCGCAGACGCAAATACTGCGATGGAACTGGGGCTCGACGGCGTGTTTGTGTCAAACCATGGCGGTCGCCAGTTCGACTCGCAGCCCGCCACTATTGAGGCGCTTCCCGAGGTTGCTGACGCGGTGAACGGGCGCGGCACTGTCGTGTTCGACAGCGGCGTGCGCCGCGGCACCGACATCGCAAAAGCGCTCGCGCTGGGAGCCGATGTGGTGTCGGCGGGGCGGCCGTTCGCCTACGGGCTCGCGGCCTCGGCAGGCCGCGGCGCGGCGGGGGCCTTCGACATTCTCACCGACGAGCTGCGCGCCGCCATGGGCTTCCTCGGGGCAACCCGCATCCCTGAGATTACGGCCGATGTGCTGCGCGATAGCGCAGCAGGCCGCCGCGGTGTGCCCGTGAGCCCGCCGGCTGCTGTGGGGCGTCTGGCCAACGACATGGATCACTCCTTTGAGCGGGTGATCGCATGAGCGCACAGCTCGAGACCCCAGTGGCGACCGCGATCCATCAGCCGCAGCTGATCGGGCTCGGACCGTTTCGTGAGCGCGCTAACGCGCTCACCCCTAACATGCGCGAAGCGGATCGACCGTTCTTTACCAGTGTGGCTTCAGGCATCGAGCTTGGGTACTGGGAAGGTACCGAGGGGGGATTTCCTGCGCGGCGTGACGGGTACACCGAAATGTGCCATATCATTGCGGGGCACGCCACACTGCACACCGAGGGGGCTGAACCCATCGAGTTGCGGGCAGGCGACACCGTCGCAATGCCGTCAGGATGGGTGGGGCGCTGGGAGCTGCACGAGCCCACGCGGAAGCTCTACATCACGGTGGATGACCGCTAGTGCAGGTCGCTAGTGCAGCCCGAGGTAAGCTTCGAGTGTTTCGGGTGACGCCTGGAGCAGCGGTTCGTGCACCTCTTCGCCCGGAAACTCACTCGCCTCGAAGAACCAGCGGTTGGAGGCCGGCATGCCCCACAGCTGGGCGCGGCGCGGGTTCGAGATGTCCCAGCGGATCGGCGGGGTCTCGAGGTCGATGAACTGGTAGTGCGTGTTGAACAGTTCGACCCGGTGCTGGTCGGGGTCGCGCAAGTATAGAAACAGCGCATTGCTGATGCCGTGGCGGCCGGGGCCGCGGTCGATCTCGTCGCCGTGCCCCAGCGCCCCCGCGACGTCTGCCGCGTGCAGCAGCGACGAGCCGTCGGGCACCGCGAACGCGAAGTGGTGCAGGCGCGGCCCGCGGCCGTTTGTGAAGACGAGGTCGTGCGTGTTGCCCTTCACCTCCATCCACGAGCCCCACAGCTCGTCGGTGCCGTCTTTCGCGGTGTACTCAGACATGCGCATGCCGAGGCCCGTCCAAAAGTCGGTCGCCTTCTGCACGTCGTAGGTGACGACCTGGTAGTGGTCGAGACGCTGCGGTGCACCGCCCACAAACTGGTCGAAGTTTTGCATGCGACGCTCGACGACGTCCATCGACGAGGTGAGCTCCATGAGCGTGCCCACGGGGTCGCGAAACTGCAGCGTAGGGCCCTGGTGGTCGACCTCCACCCGTTCGTGCGAGATGCCCGCCGCAGCAAAAAACTTCTCTGCCGCATAAATGTCGTCGTCGGTGCGCACGCGCAGCCCAATGCGGTGAGCCTGCGCCGTGTCAGAGCGTTCGAGCACGAGACTGTGGTGCGCGGCCTCCTCGAGCCCGCGCAGATACACGCGGTCATCGGTCTCTGCCGTGACCACGAGGCCCACCACATCGCGGTAGAAATCTCGGCTGCGCTCGAGGTCGGTGACGCCGAGCGACACGTGGCTGGCGCGGGTGATCTGAAACTCGGGGTGGTCATTGGTGACGGGAAGCATCGGTGACTCCTGTTCATGAGGTGGCAAAGCGGGCATGTCACTTCAGCATCGTGCGCGGGGCGCTGGCGCGGAACCCCGATCTTGCCTACCCTTGCCATAGACGCACGCTATGGAAGGGTGTCAATGGTCACGCCAGAGCTAGAGATCCGGGCCCTCAAATACTTCGTCGCCGCCGCCGAAGCGGGCTCGCTGACTGCCGCCGCCACGGCGCTCTCGATCGCGCAGCCGTCGCTGAGCGTCGCGATCTCGCGGCTCGAGCGTCAGCTGGGGGTCGAGCTGCTCACCCGTTCGTCACGCGGCGTGCGCCCCACCGCAGCCGGCCGCTATCTGCTGGGTGCCGCGTCCAAGATGCTCGGTGACGTCGACGCCATGATCGAAACGATCGGCCGCTTCTCGTCTGGCCTCGAGGGGACGATCTCGGTCGCCTCGGTGCCGATCCTGATGTGGCAGCGAGTGCCTACGCTGCTGCGCGAGCTCGCGCGCGAGGCGCCGCACATTGAGGTGCGGTTGGGGGATCCGCCGCCGTGGGAGGCAATCGACATGCTGCACGCCCGCACGGTCGACGTCGCCGCGCTCGCGGTGGCAGACGCCACACACTTCGCTCGGCAGCACCGGGCCGAGTTCGACATCTATGACTGGGGTGACATTCCGCTCGTTGCCGCACTGCCGCCCGAGCTGCACGAGCTGCCCGATCCGCTGCCGCTCGGTGCCTTCGCTGGCCAGACGCTCGTGCAGCCGCACCGCACGGCCGCGGTGCCGAGCGCACCCGAGGCGGTCGATGCGGCCCTCGCCCGGCACGGCGTCAAGCCCGCCACGGTGCGCGTCGCCGAGACGATCCAGAGTGGCATGTCACTCATCGAGGCCGGCCTCGGCTGGGGCATCGTGCCCGATGCCGACCGTGCGAGCCTCACCCGCTTTCGCGTCGAAACCCGCTCTCTAACCCCCGCCCCCGACGCGCTACGAGCGCTGGTGCTCACGCGCAAAGGAGCTGCGGCCAGACCCGAGATCGGCAGAATGATCCGGATCATTACAAACCAACACCCAAATCGTGTGTGAAATTAGATAGGATAATCGCAGGCTGAGATCGAACACTCCCGTGAGATCGAGCGACGGGAGAACGACGCATGGCAATCACCAAAGCAGAGAAGTGCTACACGATCTTGAAATCGAAGATCATGGACGGAACATACGGACCGGGCTACCGACTGGTCATCGATCAGCTGTCGCGCGAGTACGACATCAGCTCGGTGCCGTGGCGCGAATCACTGCGCCGGCTCGAGGCCGAAGGCTGGGTCGACATTGTGCCCAATGCCGGCGCCACCGTGAAGACGTTCGACACCCACGCCTGGAAGCGCACAATCAGATTGCTTGCGAGGCTCGAAGGCCTCGCCACCGCGCTCGCCGCAGAGAACATGACGGCCGAGCACATCACCCAGGCTCGCGCGCTCAATGACGAGATGCGCGACGCGCTCGCCAACTTTGACACGAACCGATTTGGTCGCATCAACCGCAAGTTTCACCAGTTCATCTGCTCGCACTGTGACGACGAGCGGCTCATCGGCATGGTCGACGCCGAGTGGACCCGCATGGACATCATTCGGCGCTCGGCGTTTTGGTACGCGCCGGGCCGCGCGATCGCGTCGCTTGCCGAGCACGACGCGCTGCTCGACATGATCGAAGCGAAGGCCGACGCCGAGATGATTGAGACGGCCGCTCGCAGGCACGAGATCAACACGCTCGAGGCGGTGCGTGCGCACGACGACCAGCGTCACGCCGAAGACTCGACGCTGCCCTGAGCGGGTCACCGCGCTAACTCGCGGGACTCGCGGGGCCACGGATGGGGGTTATGAGTACGCATAACCCCCACCCGTGGCCCCACTGGGGCGTTGGGCGGGGGTTTCTCCTCGGCCCCTACGACAGCGCGATAAGCGCCTTGCCGTAGTCGCCGCCGTTGGGCAGGCGAAGCGTCGTGTGCACGTGAAACCGCTCGGGCAGCCGGTTGCCCAGCCACACGCCGGCGTGGTGATCGAGCTCGGCGAGAACCGTTGGCCCGTGCACGCGAAAGTAGAACGGCTGCGAGCCATCGGTGGCGCCGTACCAGGCGAGGTGCGTCTCGTCGAGGTGAGCGACGACCTCGTCGACGGCGAGGTCACGCTGCTCGGGCTGCAGCAGCGCGAAGAAGTCAGCGACGATGCCGACGAGCAGCGCCCGCTGCCCCGCGTCGAGCGCCGACGCCGGGATCCCCTCGTACGGCACCACCCGGTTGTCGCGAAACGCGCCCGCCACGTGCCGTTCGTCGGCGGGGTGTAGCCGCCCCTCGGGCATCGCAGGGTCGAGCACCGAGTCGTAGACGACGGCCCGGGCCCGCTGATCTGCGTCAAGGGACGCGGCGAGCTCGAGCGCGAGCTGCTCGCGCTCGTCAAACAGCGGCTCGCGCTCACCCTCGGTGAGCGCTGGCTCGGCGCCTATGAACACGGGTGCAAGGACATGCCGCCCCGCCACGCTCACGAAGTTGAGCGCGACGTGGTGGCCAAACAGCTGCCACCCCCAGGCCTCCTGCTCCGGGTCACCGTACAACGCGAACCAGTAGCTCTCGGGGTTCATGATCGTCGGAAGGTCGACCAGCTCGCCCAAGAATCCGTTGAGATTCATGGCCTCGCGCACCCGCGCATACCCCGTCTCGCTGAGGCTCGCGCGCAGCACTTCGTGCACCGCCGCCACGACCTCAGGCCGCTGATCTTCGAGCCGCAGCCCGGTTCTGAAAAACACAAACTCGGGGTTCGACCAGCTGCGCCACTCGGGCGCATCGATGGGGTACTGCACCTGCTCACGCGCCTCGGGCGTGAGCAGGTCAAGCACGCGACGGGCCGCGTGCGAGGGATCCGGATCGCCCGCAGGCCGAGCGGCGTCGGCCGCGAGCGGCGCGGGGGCGTAGAGCCCCTCGCGCACGCGCCCGTCGGTCGTGATGCCGGTGAAGGGCTCGTCGTAGAGCCCGCGCCAGTAGTCGAGCAGCTCGCGCAAGAACGGCGCCTGGTACCGGTCGGCCGTGAACTCCTCGTAGCTCATGCCGCGATACGGGGCGAGCACGTCGTCCCCCAGGTCGTACAGGTACTCACGAAAGCCGTGCTGCGAGAGCGCGAGGGCTTCGTCACGCGCGCTCGTGCGCGCGGTAGAGAAGAACTCGTCGATGTCGTTGGGGGATTGGGGCTCAGCCACGATCGCGTCCTTTCGTTCGGCGGGGTTAGATCGGCAGGTTGAAGAGACGCTTGGCGTTGCCCGAGAGCACGAGCTCGCGGTCGGCGTCGCTCACCTCGATCTCGTTCTTCAAGAACTCGACGCCCTGGCCCATCCAGCTGTAGAACACGGGAAAGGAGGAGCCGAAGAGGTAGTGATCGGCGCCGCCAATTTCGAGCGCAGCCTCGACCTGCGTCTTGCCCCACGAGTGCGGGTGCGTCATGTCGAAGAAGATGTTCTCTTCGAGGTACTGCTTGATCTTTTCGCCGCCCGTGGGGTCGAGGCGCTGCATCGCCTCGGCCTTGTTGGTCTTGTGCGGGGTGAGCAACGCCTGGTTGGCGAACCAGTTGCCGCCCATCATCGTGTGAATGAAGCGCAGCCCGGGCATGCGGTCAAACATGCCGCTGAACAGCTCGCGACCGACCGCAATGCCCTGGTCCATGACGCGGCCGTACTCGCGGCGCAGGTTCGTGTAGTCGATGACCGACTTGTATTCCACGGGCAGCGGCGTGTGGTGCACGACAACCGGAATGTCGAGCTTTTCAATGACCTTGAGGTAGGGCTCAAATACGGGGTCATCGAGGTAGAGCTGGCCGTAGTGGCAGGCGAGCTGCACGCCAACAGCGCCCAACTCTTTCACGTTGCGCTCGAGCTCGTAGATGTTCTCCTTGCCACCCCACGGTGGCACACACGCGGTAGTGAAGAGCCTGCCGTTTGAACGGGCGGCGATGTCGGCCGCGTTGTCGTTGACGGCCTTGCAAGTCTCGAGGTCGAGCCACTCCTGCCACACGGGCACGCGCATGATGCCGTAATCGACGCCGGCCTCGTCCATCGCGGCGAGCTTCGCCTCGGCAGAGTAGTCGCCCTCGACGTAGTTGAGGTTTTGATAGCCGCGGGGCTTTTCGAGGATGAGCTGCTGCTTGCCGCTCTCCATCGTCTTAACGGTGGCGATCTCGCCGAACCCGCGCGGGGCGCTGTTCAGAAACCCGTTCAGAATCTTCTCGTTCGAGAAGAGGTCTTCGGGGAGGTGGTGAATGTTGATGTCGACAACGGTCATGTCGAGTGCTCCTTAGGTGCTGCTTCGTTGCGGTCCGATGAGCAATTCCACGCGAAAGCGCGAACTGATCGTGTGTGAAATCATACGTGATTTTGGGGCAGGAAGGTAGGGGTGGTCGCGTTGTGGTGGCGTGGTGGTGGCTAAACCCCTGGTTGATTGGATGATCGCGCACCGCCGACAAGGGGATGGGCCTGGTGTGATTTTGGATAACATTCGAATAAATTGCATAATCGCAGTTGAAATCGTGTGCGATTCTGCGTACGATACCGATCAGCGTTCAAGGAGGAATGACACACATGGTCGACGTATCTCATAGCCCCGCCCTAGCGGGCACCGCCCCCACGGCGGGCCGGGCGCTCATGCGCCGCGACGTGGCCTATGCGGGCGACGGTGTTTCGATGCGGGGCATGCTGATCGCGCAGGCAGGGTCACGGCGTTCGCACGCGGTGCTGCTCGTGCACGACGCGTTTGGGCTTAGCGACGAGATGGTCGCCACCGCAGAGCGCATCGCACGCCAGGGGTACCCGGTGTTTCTGGCAGACGTGTGGTCTGAGCGCATCACGCCCACAAGTCAAGACGAGATTGGGCCGCTCATCGCCTCGATGGCGGGCAACCGCAGTAGCTGGCATGACCGCCTCACCGCGGCGCTCGCGGCGGCGTGTGCGCAGCCCGAGATCGACCCCGCTCGTGTCGTGGGCCTGGGCTACTGCTTTGGTGGCTCCTCTGTGCTCGAGCTCGCCCGCACCGGTGCACCCCTGCAGGGCGTCATCGCGATTCACGCGGGGCTCGACCTGATCGAGTTCGACTGGACGCAGGCGCACGCCCTACCCGTACTGCTGTGCACGGGCGACGCCGACCCCATGGCCACCGCCGAGCAGCGTGAGCTGCTGCAGCGGGCGATGAGCGCCGCGGGCGCCAACTGGCAAACCCAGCTCTACGCGCACGCCGTGCACGCCTTCACCAGCATCAACGCCAAGAACTCACCTGCACCGCACGTAATCTCATACGACGCGGCGCTGGCCAGACGCGCGTGGCGCGCCAGCCTCGAGTTTCTCGATGAACTCGAATCCGAGCACGCCCGCACACACTTGGTGCCGATTGGCTAGGGCGCACCGCGCACGCCACACGCACCCCCGAGAAGAAGAAGGTTAGAACCCACATGCACGACATCGCTATCGTCGGCGCCGGCCCCGGCGGACTCATCACGGCACTGCGCCTCCAGCAGCAGGGGATCAAGGTTAAGATCTATGAGACCGTGCCCGAGCTGAAACCACTGGGGGTGGGCGTCGACATTAAGGTCTACGGCGTCAAAGAGCTCGAAGAGCTCGGCCTGCTCGAAGAGTTTCGCGAGATGTCGGTCGACGCCGTCGACTCGATCTTCTTCAACCACTACGGACAAGAAATCTACGCCGAGAAGTGCGGCGTGCACATGGGGTACCAGCACGAGCAGCGGTTTGTGCACCGCGGCTACCTGCAGCTCATGTTCTACCGCAAGGTGATTGAGCGGCTCGGCGAAGACGCCGTCGTGCTGGGTGCGCGGGTCACCCATTACACACAGGACGATGACGGCGTCACCCTGCACATTGAGCACCGCGACGGCCGCACCGAAGAGGTGCGCCACGAGGGCGTCATCGCGGCCGACGGCATCAAGTCGGCCGTGCGCGCACAGATGCACCCAGATCTTGCGAAGCCGCACTACTCGGGCATCACCATGTACCGTGGCACGACGCTGCGCGAGCCAATCTTTGACGGGCACACGATTCTGCACGTGGGAGACCCGCGCATTTCGACCATGATCATCTACCCGATCGCCGACGACTTTGAGGGCTCGGGCAAACAGCTCATCAACTGGGTGGTCGAAGTCGAGGGTGAAGAGGCCATCGAAGACTGGAACCAGCTCGGCACCGTCGATGACCTCTTGCCGCTGTATGACACGGTCAAGATCGAAGGGTTTGACGTGCAGCAGCTCATGCGCGACGCCCGTGAGGTCTACCTCTTTCCCCTCATTCGCCACGAACCCCTCGACACGTGGGTCGACGGCCGGGTCGTGCTGCTGGGCGACTCCGCGCACGCCATGTACCCCCGCGGCGGCAACGGCGTGTGCCAGGCCTTTCTCGACGCCCGAGTCGTGGCCGAGCAGCTCGCCCGCCACGAGAACATTCACGAAGCGTTCATCGCTTTCGAAGACGAGCGCCGCGTGCCCGTCAACCGCATCATCATGAACATGCGTGGCGAGGGCTACGAGGTGGTGCGGCGCATGGTCGCCGAACGCACCGACGGCCAGCCGCTGCCCAACCGCGAGGCGATCGAAGAGGTGCTGCCGATCGCTGAGGCCGACGAGATCTTTAGCAACTACCACCGGCTCGTCGGCCAGCCCCTGCGGCCGGGCCACGACACCTACTCGAGCGGGTTTCGCACGTGGGAGACGCAGGCTGCATCAGAGGGGGCACTGGCGTGACCCAAATCGACACGGCCACCCCAGCGCAGCGGGCTGAGTTGCTCGAGGTTGAGCGGCGCAGGCAGCAGGCCCTCATCGACGGTGACCTCGAAACGCTGCGCGACATCTTCGACGACAGCATTGTGCACGTGCACGCCCCGGGCGTCGTACAGAATAAGACAGAGCTGCTCGAGCACGTCGAAGTGCGCAGGCCGTACCTCGAGATGACGCGCGGCGAGCTCACGCTGCGGGTCGCCGGCGACACCGCGATCATCACCGGCGCCCTCACCAACCGTATGCGCGCCCCGGGCGGGGGCGAGCGCACGCTCAGCGGCCCGGTCACCCAGGTGCTCGTGCGCGGCGACGATGGCGCCTGGAGGTTCGTGAGTTTTCACATGACCCCCTACGGCGAGAAGGCCTGGGGCGACCTGCCCTCAGAACAGCGGGCCGCGCAGGAGCGTGTGACGGCAGAGGGGGCAACAGCATGAAACTGGCACGATTCACCCCGCCAGGCGCCCAGTCCACAGGGGCCCAGTCCACCGGCGCACGCGTCGGCCTCGTCGAGGGCGACGAGATCATCGACCTGTCGCTCGTGCCCGGCGTGGGCGCTTCGTTGCGCGAACTGCTGCCGCGGCTAGACGACGTGCGCCCGACGATTACCGCAGCCGCCGCGAACGCGGCAAGCGCACGCTTCGCGCTCGCCGACGTGACCCTCGAGGCGCCCATCGACGCGCCGCAGAAGTACCTCGCGATCGGCATGAACTATCGCGAGCACGCCGAAGAGGCCAGGCAGGCGGGCATCACCATTCCCACCAACCAGTTCTGGTTCAACAAACAGGTCTCGTGCATTGCCGGCCCCTACGCCAACATCGAGAAGCCGCTCGTGTCTGACGCGCTCGACTACGAGATTGAGCTGGGCGTCGTGATCGGCAAAGAGTGCCGTCACGTACGGGCAGAAGACGCCTATGACGTGATCGCGGGCTATCTCGTGACGAACGACGTGTCGGTGCGCGACTGGCTGCAAAAGCGCTCGCCCACGTTTACGCTCGGCAAATCGTTCGACACCCACGGGCCGATGGGCCCGTGGCTGACGACGGCAGACGAGGTGCCCGACCCGCAGAATCTGCGCATGACGCTGACGGTCAACGGCGAGGTGCGACAAGACTTTCGCACCGATGACATGATCTACGACATCGCCGCGCAGATCGCCGAGCTGACAACCGTGATGACGCTCATGCCGGGCGACATCATCGCGACGGGCACACCAGCGGGCATTGGCGCCCCCACGGGTAACTTCTTGCGCGCGGGCGACGTCGTGCGCGCCGAGATCGAACTGCTCGGCACGATCGAAAACACGGTCGTCAACGAGCCCAACGAGCCCCACGCACACAGCGAGCGAAAGGCATAGCGACCATGGCACGCCGCGAGTCGATTTACCTCACCGGGTTCGCGCACGCGAACCCGGTGCCGGTGGCCAGCAAGATTGGCCCGCTGGTGCACTCGGGGGTGCTCACGGGGCGCGATCCGGCAAGCAATGAAATGCCCGAGACGCTCGAAGCACAGTGCCAAAACGTGTTCGCGCACGTGCGCGAACTGATGCGCGCGGTGGGCGGCACCACCGACGACATCGCGAAGCTTACGTTCTACGTGGCACGTTACCGCGACCGCGACGCGATCAACCGCGCGTGGGAGGCGATGTTCCCTGACCCGGCGCAGCGACCGGCGCGCCAGGTGATGCATGCCACGCTCGACGGCGGGGCACTTATTCACTGCGACCTCGTCGCATGGCTCGCAGGGGAGGGCGCTCTCTGACCGGCCCCCACGAACAACACGCCGCAGAATCTTCATAGATCTCAACACTCAAAACATCTGTAGTTCGATATTCGCAATAATGTGCAGCGGTGATGTGCCACTCGCACAGCCAGACGCAAGGAGGCGTCCATGTCCAAGAAAACCATCCTCATGAAGACTCTCGTGCCGCTCAGTGTCGCGGGCCTGCTGCTCACGGGCTGCAGCGGCGGCGGTGATTCAAGCGGCGGCTCCGGATCAAGTGCCGCGGCCGCAAGCGACACCCTGCGCGTGAACTGGGGGGCGCTGCCCGACAGCTGGGCGCCGGGCACCCAGGAGATGGAGCCGGGCCACATGCGCGTGCCATACGAGACGCTCGTGCTGCGCGACAAGGACGGTACGATCTCGCCTAATCTCGCGACCGAGTGGGAGTTTGGCGAGGGCGCAATGAACCTCACGATGAAGCTGCGCGACGACGTCACCTTTCACGACGGCACCCCGTTTAACGCCGAAGCAGTGAAAACCAACACCGAGTACGTGAGCGACGTGGTGGGCGGCCAGTTTGGTGGCCCACTGAAGGCCGGCGTCGAGTCGGTCGAAGTCGTCGACGATCACACCGTGAAGTTCAACTTCACACGCCCCTACGGCACGTTCCTCGCGCTGTTGAGTCAGCGCAACCTGCCCATCGCCTCGCCCGCCGCGATCGCCGACGGCTCGATCGAGACAAACCCTGTGGGTACGAGCCCCTGGGCGTACGA
Source organism: Leucobacter faecis (assembly GCF_054456695.2). NCBI lineage: Bacteria > Bacillati > Actinomycetota > Actinomycetes > Micrococcales > Microbacteriaceae > Leucobacter > Leucobacter faecis. Next base: position 14,880 of record NZ_JBTJER020000011.1, on the reverse strand, counting down.
CGAATCGAAGTCGGTCGCCGGCACCAAGGCGTTCTTCGGCGAGAATACCGACTACTGGGGTGAGAAGCCGTACTTCGCCAACATCGAGGTCGACGCGATCGTCGACGAGACGGCCTCTGCCGCGGCGCTTTTGTCGGGTGATCTCGACGTCAGCGCGATCGAAGACGACGAGATTCCGCGCCTCGAGTCGGCCCCCAACGCCGACTACCTGCAGTACGAAGCGATTCGCAACAACATCACCTTCTTCGACCGCGGCGAAGGCGGGGTGTTCGAAGACGCGAAGGTGCGCCAGGCGCTGTGCCTCGCGATGGACGCCAACGTGGTGAGCGACCTCAAGGGCGGCGTCGCGCACAACCAGCACTTTGTGGAGGGCGAGCCCGGCTACAGCGCCAACATCACCGGGTTTCAGGAGGACCTCGACGCGGCGAAGAAACTGTGGGCAGAACTCGGCAACCCGACGGTGAACGCCGAGATCGGCGCGGCGCCGTTCAACAAACAGGAGTCCGTGATCCGGGCCGAACAGATGAGCGAGCTGCCGGGCGTGACGATCACGGTGCAGGAGCTGACCGTGCCGCAGTACCTGTCGACCTGGAACAGCGGACAGTACGCGCTCGGTATGGGTAACAACCCGCAGATCACGCCGGCCGACTGGTACGGTGCTTGGTTCTCTGAGACCGCCCCGGCCAACCCCTCCAAGGTCGTGAGCGGCGAGCTCAAGGGCCTCGCCGTCGAGGCACAGAAGGCGGGCGGCGGCCCCGAGGCCGACGCGAAATGGGAGGCCGTGATGGAGCAGATCTCTGACGAGGCGCTCGCCTGCAACTTCCTCGCCGGTGAGAAAGCAGTCGGGTACAACACCGACACCGTCACCGACGTACAAACTGCACCCCAGGTGTGGGAGCAGAACCTGATCGACTACCACGCGATCAAGCCCGCGGGCGCGTAACCCGCGCCGCCCCACCCCCACGCACCACACTCGAAGGAGAGAACCGACATGGCACCACGAGCGAACCGGGCCAGGGAGCATACGTGCTGAAACTCATTGCATCACGCCTCGCGCTTGTCGTGCCGCAGCTCGTCATCGTCTCAGTGCTGGTGTTCTTGCTCGTCTACCTGATTCCGGGTAGCGCGGCGGCCATGATTCTGGGCGATGCGGGCTCAAACCCCGAGGAGATTGCGCGCGTCGAGGCCGAGCTCGGCCTCGACCGCCCCTTCTTCGTGCGGCTCGTCGAGTGGCTCGCCGCCGCGGTGCAGGGCGACTTTGGTGTCTCGCTGCAAAACGGGCGCCCCGTCTCTGAACTGATCGCGCAGCGGCTGCCCGCCACCCTGTCGCTCGTGGCCGGCGGCCTCGTCGTCGCCATCTTCATTGGCCTCACCCTCGGAGTGCTGGCCGGCACCCACGCTCGCGGCGCGGTCGACCGCGGCGTGACCGCCTTCACCTCGTTCATGCAGTCGGTACCCGAGTTTTGGCTCGGCCTGATCCTGATCTTGGTGTTTGTGATCCAATTCAACATTGCGCCGGTGATCGCCTGGACCCCGCCCGAACAAGACCCGGCCGCATGGCTTAGAGGGCTCGTGCTGCCCGCGATCGCGCTCGGCATGGGCGCCTCGGCGCTCATCGCGCGGCAGACTCGCACCGCGATCGCGCAGGCCTTAGAGTCGCGCTACGCCGACACGCTCACCGCGGCCGGTGTGCCCAGGCTGCGCATCATCTGGGTGTACGCGCTGAAGAACGCGATGGTGCCCGTGCTCGCTTCGAGCGCGCTCGCCGTCTCCATTCTGTTTGGCACGAGCCTCGTCATGGAGCGTGTTTTCTCATTTCCAGGCGTGGGCACGATGTTGCTCAACGCCGTCATCGGCAAAGACTTTCCGCTCGTGCAGGGCACCGTCATGGTGATCGCCGTGATCATCATCGCCGTGAACCTGGTCGTCGACATCAGCTACGGCCTGATCAACCCGAAGGCGAGGCCCCAGTGAGTAACCCCACCCCTCCCAAGACTCAGGTGCTGCGCCTCACCAAGCGCGAAGCGCCGCGCGGCAAGTCGAAGTTTCTTGGCCGCCTGCTGGGGCAGCCCACCGTCGTGCTGTCACTCGTGTGGATCGCGATCGTGGTGCTCTGCGCCGTGTTTGCGGGCGCAATCGCCCCGTACGACCCGCTCGAGAACAACTTCACCCCCGATCAGGTGCTGCAGGGGCCCTCTGCCGAGCACTGGTTCGGCACCGACGACAACGGCCGCGACGTGTTTAGCCGCATGCTCTACGGCGCACGCATCGCGCTCGCGGTGGGCATCGGCTCGGTGCTCGTCGCGATGCTCATTGGCGTGCCGCTCGGCCTGCTGCTGGGCTACCGCGGCGGCTGGTGGGACCGCATTGGCACCCGCTTCGTCGACATCATCGACGCGATGCCCGGCATGCTCGTCGCGTTCGCGGTGATCGCGATTCTGGGGCGCGGTCTGCCGTCGCTGATGCTTGCGATCGGCCTCATCTTCTGCATGAACTTCGCGCGCATGTCGCGCGCCATCGCGCTCGCCGAGCGCGGCAAGATGTACATCGATGCGGCCAAGGTGTCGGGCCTGCGCGAGAGCGCGATCGTGTTCAAACAGATCCTGCCCAACCTGCTCGGGCCGCTCGTCATTCAGGGCGCCATTCTCACGGGCTCGGCGATCATCATCGAGTCGGGTCTAAGCTTTCTCGGCATCGGTCTGCAGTCGGCTGTGCCCTCCTGGGGCGGGCTGCTGGGCACCGCCGCCGCCAAGCTCGCGCTGCAGCCGTTCCTCGCGATTCCCCCCGGCGTCGCGATCGTACTCACCGTGCTCTCCTTCAACATGCTCGGTGACGGCATCAATGACGCGCTCGCCGGCGACAAGCGCAAGCGCATCAAACCGGTCAAGGCCCGCAAGCGCGAGGCGCCCGCTGCGCTCGCCGCCGCTGCTGTGTCTGAGACCGCTGCTGTGCGTGAAACCGCTGTTCCGGATCCGGCCGCAGCAGACGCGGCCCTCGCCGTGCCCGTGCTCGACGTGCGCGGCCTGGGCGTCGCGCTCTACGCGGGTGGCGAGCCCGTGCCGCTCGTGCGCGACGTCTCGCTCACGATCGGCCGCGGTGAGATTGTCGGCCTGCTCGGCGAATCGGGGTCGGGCAAGTCGATGCTGGCGCGCTCCATCCTGGGGCTTCTGCCCGCAGGAATCGGGGTGAGTGCGGGCGAGATCCGGCTCGATGGCGAGAACATCGCCGGGCTGGGTGAGCGCGACCTGCGCGCCGTGCGTGGCACGCGCCTCGCCGCCGTGTTTCAAGACCCAATGGCGTCGCTGTCGCCCGTGCACACGATCGGCAAGCAGCTGATGGAGCCGCTGCGCGTGCACTTCAAGATGACGGGGGCGGCGGCGCGTGCCAGGGCGGCCGAGCTGCTCACCCGCGTGGGCGTGGCGAACGCCGAGCGGCGGTTGAACGACTACCCGCACCAGTTCTCGGGCGGCATGGCGCAGCGCGTAGCGATCGCGATCGCGCTCGCGTCACAGCCCGACCTGATCATTGCCGACGAAGCGACGAGCGCGCTCGACGTGACGACGCAGGCGCAGGTGCTCGACCTGCTGCTCGACCTGCGCGACGAGTTTGGGCTGTCGATTCTGCTCATTACACATGGCCTCGGGGTGGCCGCCGAGGCGTGCGATCGTGTCGCCGTGATGTACGCCGGTGAGATCGTCGAGACCGCCACGGTGGAGGGGCTGTTCGCTCGCCCGCATCACCCCTATACGGCGGCGCTCTTGTCGGCGAACCCCACTCGCAGCGGTGCCGCGAGCGGCCCGCGCAGCCCGAGCGACAGGCTGCCCACAATTCCCGGCGTCGTGCCGCTCGCGGGCCAGTGGCCCGTCGGGTGCCACTTTGCGAGCCGGTGCGCGTTTGCCACCGAGGAGTGCCGGGTGGCGACGATTCCGCTCGAGAACGGTGTGCGCTGCATACGCGCAGCCGAGCTCGACCTGACCCACGAACTGGAGGCCGCACAGTGAGTGCTTCACAACAGCAGGCAGGCGCCCCGCTTTTACGGGTGCGCGACCTCGCGATTTCGTACGGCGGTGGCGGCCTGTTTGGCGGCGCCGAGAAGCGCGTCGTCGAAGGGGTCAGCTTCGACATTGGCGCGGGCGAAACCCTCGGCCTCGTGGGGGAGTCGGGCTCGGGCAAATCGACCACCGGCCGCGTGATCTTGCGGCTGTTGCCCGCCGCCTCCGGCACGGTCGAGTTCGAGGGGACCGACATCACCTCGTTCGGCAAACGCACCCCGCTGTCGTACCGCCGCGACGTGCAGGCCGTGTTTCAGGACCCGTCCATGTCGCTTAACCCGCGCCAGCCGGTGCAGGCGGCGCTCACAACCGCGCTCGCACGGCACGGCATTGGCGACCGCGTCGAGCGCGCCAGGCGTGCGCGTGAGGTGTTCGACCAGGTGGGGCTGCAGCAGGCCCACCTCGACCGGCTGCCCGGTGAGCTCTCGGGCGGCCAGCAGCAGCGCGTCGCCATCGCGCGTGCCCTCGTGCTGCGACCCAAGCTCGTCGTGTGCGACGAGGCGGTGAGCGCGCTCGACCTGTCTACGCAGAGCCAAATCATCAACCTGCTCATGGATCTGCAGCAAGAGACCGGCGTGAGCTATCTGTTTATCGCGCACGACCTCGCGATCGTGCGTCATATTTCTGACCGGATCGCGGTGATGCGTTCGGGCCGCATGGTCGAAATCGCCGCGGCCGACGAACTGTTTGAGCGCCCGGGGCACCCGTACACGAAGCGGCTCTTGGGGGCGACCCCGGCCGATACCCCTGTGGGGCGGGCCGAACGCCGTGCGATGCGCCGAGATTTCGCCGACGCCCACGCCGCGGGCAAGCTGCCGGTGCCGTAGCGGGTGTGCGGCGTAGTAAGTAGGTGCCCGTCGTCGCGGGCACCTACCGCGCACCCTACCGCGGAGTGTACGTCACGAGTTGCGACGACCGCCCCACCACCGCGCGCAGCGCGGGCAGCCCGTCAGCGATCTGACCGAGGGCCTGCGCCTGCACCAGCAGGTTACCCATCGCGGTGGCCTCGACTGGGCCGGCCAGCACGGGCAGCCCCGCACGGTCGGCCAACCGCTGGCACAGGAGCGCATTGAGCGAGCCGCCTCCCAAAATGTGAATCACCGACACCGAGCGGTCGGCGAGAGACGCGGCCGTGACTACCGCGTCTGCAAACGCCTGGGCGAGGCTCTCGACGATGCAGCGCACCATTTCGGCGGGAGACCCGGGTGGGCGTTCACCGCGATCGGTGTACCACGCCGTGATCCGGCCCGGAATGTTGCCGGGCGGCATGAACACGGGGTCGTTCACATCGAACACTGGCCTCGTGAACCTGATGCGGGCGGCGTCGGTGAGCAGCTCGCCCAGCACACTTGCGCCCCGTGAGCGGCCCGACGCGGTGTTCGCGGCGAATGACCTGATCGCGATGGGGGTGCTGCAGGCCCTTGCGATGACCGGCGGGCTACGCGTGCCAGACGATATCGCGCTGCTCGGCTACGACGACATTGAGTTCACGCGTGCCGCCGTCGTGCCCATCAGTTCGGTGCGCCAGCCTGCGATGCAGATCGGCGCGACCGCGGTAGAACTGCTGCTGCGCGAAGCGGCGGGCGCGGCGGGTGCGGGCGCAGGCTTCGGCGCGATTGCACAGCAGCAGATTGAGTTTGTACCAGAGCTCGTGGTGCGGGCTTCGACTGCGGGGTGACGCTGCCGCAAGGCTCTGTTGCCACCGGAGCGGTCGCGGCTGAAACTGCGGTATAGTTGTGTCATGGATGTGCGCGAGGCTGCGATGAGCTTGGGTGTGACACCACGCAGGGTGCGCGCAATGATTGCCGACGGGCGAATCACTGCACGACGCGCGGGGTCGCGCTGGGTGATCGACGAGCTGGCGCAACCAAAACGTAGTAGGGCGCTCTCTGAAACCTCGTGGCGGCGCCTGACGACCGCGCTCAAACTGCGCACGCTTGAGGGGCTTGCCGGGCAAGCGCGGGCGCGTACGGCCGCGCGAATTCGGAGCCTGCGCGAGGCTCAATCCCCCTCGCAGTTGCTTCGCGACTGGCGACCGAAATACGCAGAGCAAGACTTGTGGGGCGACACTCTGTTCGCACACGCGACCCGTGGCGACGATACATACCTGCGGAACATGCTGCGGCGCCCCACAGAGTACCTGCACCGAGGTGAAGACCTTGCCCAGGTTGTCGCCGCAGAACGCGCGGTGCGAGGCCTCAGCCGGCGCGAGTTGGCCGAATTGGCTGATGTGACCCCACCTTTCGTGAGCGACATTGAATCAGTGAAGCCGCTTTCCTCGCCGGGCCAGGTCATGCGCGTACTGAGGGCGCTCAACATCGAAGCAACCTCGTTACCCGAGATGGCGCTCGCATGAGCGAACACTTGGAGGCCTGGTTCGAAGGGGCCTACGCGGGTCGGTTCACCTTTGAAGGTGGTGGGGTGTCGTTTGTGTACGACGCTAATGCGCCACAAATCCCCATTTCTCTCTCGCTTCCACGAGATCAACGGCCAGCGAGCCGATCTGCTGCGCAGAGATTCCTCGAAAACTTGCTACCCGAGCAGCAGCAAACCCGTGCGCGCATGGCGAGCGTGTACGGGGCTGCGAACACCTCACTGTTTGCGCTGTTGAGCAAGGCAGGCGGTGACCTGGCTGGTGGGCTCATGCTTCTCCCAGAGGGGCGAGAGCCCGAGATCGCCGCGGCAGATCTTGCTCCCGCACTGCCCCGTGACATTGCGCAGCGCATCGCCGCCATTAAGCGTGACTCATCAGACGCCGTGCCGAGCGGCGTACCTGCGCGGTTCTCACTCGCCGGCGCGCAGGGTAAGTTCGCGCTCGCGCGTGTGGAGAGTGACTGGTACTGGCCCAATGAGAGCGTGCCATCCACCCATATTGTGAAGCCGGGAAGCCCTAGATTTAGGGGAATTGAGGCAGCTGAATGCGCCGCCTTACGCCTCGCTCAACGCGCGGGGATCGACGCACCGACGGCCGAGGTGCAGACCCATGAACAACAGACCGCATTTGTCGTGACCCGCTTCGACCGCCTGATTGGTCAGGCGCCGCTCGCGCGGCGTCTACACGTCGAAGATCTTGCCCAGAGCCTGGGAGTGGCACCTGAACGCAAGTACGGAGTACCGGCTTCGAAGATTCTCGCCCTATTGGCGCGCCTGGACCCGCAGGGTGCGCTCCGTCGTGCTTTCTTGGATCAGTTGATCTTCAACGTGTTGCTGGGCAACGCAGACGCGCACGCAAAGAATTATTCGCTTCTCTTGCGCCCAGGGGGCTGTGCCATAGCGCCAATCTACGATGTCGTGCCGCTGTTTCTATACCCAGAAGTGGACCAAAAACTCGCCATGAAAATAGCGGGGGCAAGCTTCTCCCAAGCGGTGAACCTGCCACACTGGAGAAAATTCGCAATGGTAAACGGACTGGACGCCGATGAGCTGCAGGCTCGTGTCAGATCAATTGCTCAGCGTGTGGGCGAGCAGAATGCGCACGCATGGAACGAACTCGACCACGATCAGGCGCAGCACGCCCGTGCATTCGTATCGCGCAATGTCGACCGCATACTCGGCTCGAGCTAGGCCACGAGCCATTCGTGCTCTACGTCTCCTGAGCAATGCCATGTCGGGTTAGCCGCTGGCATCGGGAGATAGCCTGCAGCATGTCTGCAGCGCGCTCTTCATTGCTGCGGCTCACAATCGAACCGCGTCAGAGAGTGCAGCCTGTGAAATTGGGCGCTTGAGCAGCTGAACAGGAAAGATGTCGAGGTCGTCCCGGCCAAAGAGTAACCGTGCTTCTTCCATGAGGCCGGATGCGCGCATGAGGATATTGCCATCGGCCGGATCCATTTCAACGAGAATGTCAATGTCGCTGCCATCGTGCGCATTGTCGCGGGCCGCGTGGCGCCGTGTCGCACGTGCCAGATACCCTGAGAACGTGAATCTCGAAGACATCGCGAAGCTGCGTGATCAGCACCCGGCCTGGCGGCTGCTCAGCGCCGGCAGCGCGCCGCTCGTGCTGTCGTTTCTGGGGCAACACTTCGTCGAACAGAACGCCGGGGCGACGCCCGCGAGCCGCCTCATCGATGCGCTCGATGAGCACCTCTATGCGATTCACCAGGTCGATGCTGAGTCGTACCCGCGCGCCCCCGAGGCTTACCTCAACGACTGGGCGGCCCCCGAGCGCGGGTGGTTACGCAAGTTCTACCCCGTCGACTCAGAAGAGGTGCACTACGACGCGACCCCCGCGGTTGAGAAGGCCTACCGGTGGGTGCAAGACCTGCAGAAGCGCAGCTTTGTGGGCACCGAGTCGCGCCTGCACACACTCTTCGAACTGCTGCGCCAGATCGTGCACGGCAGCGAAACCGACCCGGCCGCCCGCATCGCCGAGCTCGAGCGCCGTCGCGTCGAAATCGACGCAGAGATCGCCGCCGTGAAAGACGGCCGGGCCGAGCTGCTCGACGAATCGGCCGTGCGTGACCGCTACCAGCTGTTCTCGTCGACGGCGCGCGAACTGCTCTCAGACTTTCGCGAGGTCGAAGAGAACTTTCGCGGCCTCGACCGGTCGGCGCGCGAGCGCATTACAGGCTGGGAGGGCAGCAAGGGTGCACTGCTCGACGAACTGATGGCGAGCCGCACCGACATCGCCGCGTCAGACCAGGGTCGCAGCTTTCGCGCCTTCTACGACTTTCTGCTGTCAGAGCAGCGTCAGTCTGAGCTCGCCGAGCTTGTTACGTCGGTGCAGGGCATGCCGCAGGTGCACGCCGACCGGCGCATCAGGTTTATTCACCACGATTGGGCCGACGCGGCCGAGCGCACCCAACAAACCGTGCGTAGCCTCTCAGAGCAGCTGCGCCGCTTTCTTGAAGACCAGCAGTGGCTTGAGAGCCGCCGGGTGCTCGACCTGGTGCGCGCGGCCGAGGTCGCGGCGCTTAAGGTGCGGGCCGATCCGCCCCTCTCTCTGGGCCTCGAGATCGATCTGCCGGGCCTGCCGGTCGATCTGCCGTTTGAGCGGCCGCTCTATAGCAAGCAGCCCGAGGCGCAGGTCGACAGCCTGCTCGCGCCGGTAGAAGAAGAGACGGTCGAGTACGACGCGCTGCTGTCGCAGCAGTTCGTCGACGCGGCCCGCCTCGCGGGCAACATTCGCGCCGTCGTGCCGCCCCGCGCGACTGCCGAGCTCGACGAGATCCTCGCGCTGTACCCGATCGAGCAGGGCATCGCCGAGATTCTCGGGTACCTCGCGCTCAGCGACGACGACCTCACCATCGAACTTCACGACGAGCAGGAGATGACCATCGACTACACCGACCTCGCAGGCGCGGCCAAACGCGTCACGCTGCCCCGCGCGACGGTGAGCGTGCGATGAGGGCACCAGAGGAGCAGGCCGTCTCGACGGCCATCGTCAAGCTCATGCAGGGCGTCGTCTACCGCGAAACCCACGAAGACGCGTGGCGCACGCTCGAGCGCCACGAGGCGCAGGTGCAAGACCACTTCGCCACGATCGACGTGCGGGTCGTCATCGACCCGCTCGAGGGCTACGCGTTCCTCAAAACGGCCGAGGTCGACGAGGGGCAAGACGCGCTGCCCCGGCTCGTGAAGCGGCGCGCGCTCACCTACCCCGTGAGCCTGCTCTTGCTGCTCATGCGCAAGCGGCTCGTCGAGTTTGAGGCGGGCGGCGGCGAGGGCAAGCTCGTGCTCGAACGCGAGCAGATCCTCGAGATGCTGCGGCTGTTTCTAGCCGACTCGACGAACGAAGCTCGCGTGCTGCAGCAGGTCGATCAAACGATCTCGCAGGTCGAGAAGCTCGGCTTCTTGCGTGAGCTACGCGGCAAACACGGCGCCGGATCCTTCGAGGTGCGACGTATTCTCAAGGCCTACGTTGACACCGAAACCATGGCCAATTTTGCAGCCAAGCTTGAGGAATACGCGGCGGGCTCGGTAGCCAGCGAACTGGCGGGCGCCGCCACGACAGGAGACACCGATGACTGACGCCCTGTTTTCGTCGCTCGAGCTCGACACCCCCGAGGCAGGAGGCGCCGGCCGCACCGGGTACCGCCTGCACCAGCTCGAGGTGCTCAACTGGGGCACGTTCGATAAGCGCGTGTGGAGCCTCGGCCCGAACGGTGCGACGTCGCTGCTCACCGGCGATATTGGCAGCGGTAAGTCGACCCTCGTTGACGCGGTCACGACGCTGCTGCTGCCGGCCAACAAGATCTCGTACAACAAGGCCGCGGGCGCCGGCACGAAAGAGCGCAGCCTCCGCAGCTATGTTGAGGGGCACTACCGCTCAGAGCGCAACGAAGCGACGGGCGCTTCTCGCCCCGTGGGGCTGCGCGATCACCGCTCGTACTCGGTCATCTTGGGTGTCTTCGTGAACGAGGGCTTCGGCCAAGAGGTCACGATCGCGCAGGTGTTCCATCAGAAGGATCGGGCGGGGCAGCCCGAACGGTTCTACGTCACCCAGGGGCGCCGCATGAGCGTCGCGGGCGACTTCAGCGACTTTGGCAGTGATCTGAAGCAGCTGCGCGCGAGGCTGCGCAAGGGTGGTGCCGACATCGACACCACGTTCCCCGACTACGCCAGGCGCATGCGGCGCCTGCTCGGCATCAAGTCAGAGCAGGCGATGGAGCTGTTTCACCAGACCGTGTCGATGAAATCGGTGGGCAACCTCAACGATTTCGTGCGCAGCCACATGCTCGAACAGGTCGATGCGAGCCGCAAGATTTCGACGATCGTCGAGCACTTCGAGAACCTCACCCGGTCACACGAGGCCGTACAGAAGGCGACCGAACAGCTCGCTCTGCTCGACCCGCTGATGGAATCGGCGGGCAACTATGAGGCGGCCGCCGCACGTCGTGCCCAGCACGAGGCCGAGCGCGAAGCACTTGCGATCTACATCTCAGAGCTCGCCCAACAGGTGCTCACCGACGCGATCACGGCGGGCGACGCCGAGCTCGCGAGCGCCCAGGCCGAGCAGGGCTCGCTTGATGCCCGCCGCACGGCAATCACTCCCAAGCGCGAGGCGCTGCAGCTTGAACGTATGCAGGCGGGCGGCGACCGGCTCGGCACGATCGATGCCGAGCTGCCGGTGGCCGAAGCCCAGTTGCGTGACTGCACCCGCAAACACGACCGCTTCGCGGGGCTGCTCCAAGACGCGGGCCTCGACGCGGTCACGAACGAGCAGGCCTTTCGTGAGCGCCTCACGCTCGCCGCCACGGCAAAGCCCCGCGCCGAAGAAGAACGCAAGCTCGTCGCTGAGAAGCGTCGGCCGATCGTGCTTGCACACGGGGCAGACAGTGCGCGCAGAAACGAGATCCGGCAAGAAATTGAGAGCCTTGAACAACGGCGCAACAACCTGCCGCCCGAGCTCGTGCGCGTGCGGCAGGCGCTGTGCGCGGCGCTCGGGCTCGACGAGCAGGCGCTGCCGTTTGCGGCCGAGCTGATCGAAGTACAGCCCGAGCACACCGAGTGGACGGGCGCGGCCGAGCGCGTGCTGCGGCCATTTGCGCTCAGCATGCTCGTGCCGCAGGCGCGCTACGCCGAGGTGTCGGCGTGGGTGAATGAGCAGCATCTGGGCGCCCGGCTCGTCTACCTGCGCGTGCCCGAGCGGCAGGTGCGCGCCACCCCCACCGAGGCGGTGGGCGGGGCGCTCAGGCTGTTCGACGTGCTCGAGATTGAGCCGGGCGATTTCGCGGGCTACCTGCGCGGTGAGCTCGCGCGCCGCGCTGAGCACCGGCTCGTGCAGGGCGCGCAGGCGCTCGCCCGCGAAGATCGCGCCGTCACCCGCGAGGGGCTCGTGCGCGACCGCGACCGGCACGAGAAAGACGACCGCTATCGCGTCGGCGACGCCCGCCGCTGGGTGCTCGGCCGCTCGAGCGAACGTAAGATCGCTGCCCTCGGCGCAGAGCTTACCGAGCTCCAAGACCGCATCACAGCGGCCGCGGCCCAGCTCGAAACGCTCGACGGCGAGGAGCGCGCGCTGTCGAATGCGATCCAGGCGTTCGCGCGGCTCGAGGAGTACGCCTCGTGGGCCGAGCTCGATGTGGCAGGCGCGCATGCTCGGGTCACGGCGCTGCAGGGCGAGCGTGACCGCATTCTTGCCGGATCATCGCGGCTCAAAGAGATCGATCTGCAACTTGACGAGCTTGCCGCCGAGAAGGCGCGCCTCGATCACGCCTATGACGAGGTCGTGAAACGCATCGGCCGGCTTGAAGCCGAGCTCGACCGGCTGCGGGGTCGGCTGCGCCAAGAGACGGGGCAGCTGGCGGGCATCGGGCACGAAACCATGGCGGCCGCGCGCGAACGATACCCGCAGCTGCGGGGCCGCACCGGCAAGCGCAGCGTGGGCACCGTTGAAGAGTGTGACGCGCTGCGCACCAAGCTGGGCCGTGAACTGACGCAGGCGATCGATGCGGCGCAGCGCGAGATGAACGGGCACACGACGCGCGTGCAGCAGCAGATGAGCGAGGTGCTGCGCAGGTGGCCCGAGTTCGCGGCCGAGATGGACGCGAGCGTCGCCGCGATCGGCGAGTTTCGGCGGGTGCACGAGCGCGTTAAGAACGATGATCTGCCCAGGTTTGAGGCCGAGTTCAAACGGCAACTCAACACTGAGGCGATCAATGACCTGGCCGGGTTTAACCACTGGCTGTCACGGCAGGCCGAAGAGATTCGCGGGCGCGTGGCGACGATCAACGAGGCCCTCGGGGCGATCGACTACAACCCCGGCCGCGTGATCGAGCTCGTCGCAGAGCCCACCGTCAACACCGAGATTCGCGACTTCAAAACCGACCTGCGCGCTGCGACCGGCGACCTGATCGGCGGCGACGAGGGCGCTGACGACGGCGGGGCCCGGTTCGAGCGGGTGCGCGGTATCATCGAGCGGTTTCGCGGGCGCGAGGGCCGCACCGAGGCCGACAGCGCCTGGACGGCCCGCGTCACCGACGTGCGCAACTGGTACACGTTTGCGGCGTCAGAGCGCGACCGTGAGACCCGTGAAACGTATGAGCACTACACCGATTCAGACGGCAAATCGGGCGGGCAGAAAGAGAAACTCGCCTACACGATTCTCGCGGCGTCGCTCGCGTACCAGTTTGGCCTCGAGTGGGGCGTCACCAAGTCGAAGGACTTCAGGTTCGTGGTGATCGACGAGGCGTTTGGCCGCGGCTCTGACCAGTCGACCCGCTACGCGCTCGAACTGTTTGCGAAGCTCGGGCTGCAGCTGCTCATCGTCACACCGCTGCAAAAAGTGCACGTGATCGAGCCCTACGTGCACTCGATCGGCTTCGTCGACAATCCCGAGGGGGCGGCGTCGCGGGTGCACACGCTCACGGTCGAAGAGTTTCGGGCGAAGCGCGGGGCCAGCGAGCGATGACCGCCGTGGGCGGGGCGTCTGTGGGCGGCGGGGCGCGTGGCGCAGGCAACGCGGCGGATCGGGCCGCGGGCGCGGCCCCTGCCGCCGAGGCCCGTGCCACCGGAGCCCGTGCAGCCGGTGCCGCGAGCGCCGACCCCGTGTCATGGACGTCGCCGGCCGACATCGCAGCGCGCGTGCAGCGCGTGTGGAAGACCGGGCGGCTGCTGCACGATCACGCAATGGGCGCGCCCTTCACCCCGATCGCGGTGCCGCTCAAGGGCCCACAGGCGCAAGGCCTTGCCGAGCACCTGTCGGCGGCGCGAGCCTGGGCCGCCCGCATCGAACGCGCCGCAGACGGCGGACGCGCGTTTAGGGTCGAAACGACGGTGGTCGGCGGCCGCAGCCTCGGCCGCACGAGCCTGCCCGGCCGCGCGATCATCGAGAGCTACGATCAGGCCTGGCGCGTGCTCGCGCAGGCGCAGACTGCCGGGTTCGAGCAGCGACACACCGTCGAAGCGTTTGGTGAGGTGCTGCGGCTGGCCGCGAACGTGCCCGAGGCACACGCGTGGGCTCTGGCGCACCCGCTGCGCGCGACGCAGATCGCGCACGAGTGGCCCGCGATCTTGCGCGCGCGTGACTGGCTCGACTGGCACCGCGGCTCGGGCAAGTACCTGCGCGAGGTCGATGCGGCGGGCGTCGACACCAAACTGATCGAGCGGCACCGCAGCCTCCTCGCCGAGCTGCTCGCGGTGCCCGCGAGCGCGGCTGGCTTCACGACGGCGCTGGGGCTTGCGGCCAAACCCAGCTTTGTGCGCTTGCGTTTCGATCCGGATCTATTGGGACTGCCGCGTGAGCTTACCGAAGCGTCGTTGCGGCTCGACGAGCTGTCGCGGGTGCGGGCGCAGGTGACGCGGGCGCTGATCGTGGAGAACGAGGTGAGCTACCTGAGTGCGCCGGTGCCCGCGGGCGGGGTCGTGCTGTGGGGCAAGGGTTACGACGCCGCGACCCCCGCGTCGCTGGCGTGGCTCGAACCCGCAGCAGAGCGCGGTGATGTGCTCTACTGGGGTGACCTCGACACTCACGGCTTCGCGATTTTGAATCGGGTGCGGGGGCGACTGCCCGGTGTGCGCTCGGTGCTGATGGATCGTGAGACGCTGCTCGCCCACGAGGCGCGGTGGGGCAGCGAGACGTCGCCCGCGAACGTGTCGCTGCCGCACCTGACGGAGGCCGAGCGTGAACTCTATGAAGACCTCGTGACCGACCGCTACGCGCCAGCGCTGCGGCTCGAGCAAGAGCGCATCGACTGGCCGTGGGCGCTCGCCCGCCTCGCAGGCGCACAGATTTAGCACTCCTAAATTTAGTTTCCTAAATATTTAGGCGTACTAAAAGTTCGCGCGAATAGGGCCCGGGTCATCCTGCGCGACGGCCCGCCTGGTCATCCTGCGCGACGGCCCGCCTGGTCATCCTGATATGGAGATCGATTTGTCAAGTGGGCAG